>JAWODD010000006.1:0-20610 GCA_046483445.1 Bacillota bacterium
ACCCCAACTTCAGCACGGTCAAGACGCCCAACCCCGAAGACCCGCTGGCTCTGGATATGGCCCTAAAAAGAGCGGCCAAAGCCGAAGCAGACCTGGTTTTAGCCACAGACCCCGACGGCGACCGGGTCGGCACAGCCGTGCGTGATAAAAGCGGCGAGTACGTGATTTTAAATGGCAACCAGGTAGGAGCCCTGCTAGTTGAATATATTTGCAGTCGCCTGGAGGATACCAGCAGCATGCCTGAAGATCCGGCGATGATCAAGACCATTGTTACCGGTAACCTGGGTAAAAGGATTGCTGAAAGCTACGGTTTAAGCATCATCGAGACCCTGACCGGTTTTAAATTTATCGGTGACCGGATCAAAGAATTTGCCCAAAGGGGCGGCCCGCAGTTTGTCTTTGGTTACGAGGAAAGCTGCGGCTACCTGGCCGGTACTTTTGTCCGCGATAAAGATGCGATAATCGCTTCTTACCTGATTGCTGAAATGACCGGTTTCTATCAGGATCAGGGGAAAAACCTGCTTGAGATTTTGCGGGAAATCCAGGAAAAACATGGCTACCACAGCGAAGATCTGTGCACCGTGGAATTAAAAGATATTTCCGAGGCGGACCGTCACGTGGCCGCCTACCAGGATCTGCCTGGTGAACTGGGTGGCCTTAAAATAGTCGAGAAAAGAGATTACCAGGAAGGAAAAGGCTGGGATTTATTGAACAAGAAGGAGTTTGTGCTAACCCTGCCCCGCTCGCCGGTGCTCCACTACACTTTTGAAGACGGTTCCTGGTTCGCGGTGCGCCCATCAGGCACAGAACCCAAGGTTAAATTCTACATATCCGCCGTCGGGGCCGGCAAAGAAGAAACAGAAAGCAAACTGGCCCGCTTGAAAGAAGCAATCCTGGCGGCAAGTTAAAGCGATTAGCCTGGCAATTTCTTTAAACCTGGCTTAAAAAGGTAGGGAGTTTACAGCAGTTGACTTTGGTAGGAAAGTAGGATATAAAGAATGTAGGCAAATCAAACTGTAGGAGAGGTTATTGATGGAGGAAGCAATCAGAAGAGTGGGGAAAAAAGCGCAGATTACCCTGCCGAAAAGGATCAGGGAAAAACTGTCCCTGGCTGAAGGAGACCGGGTGCTTTTGAAGCTGGAAGGTGAAAATATCGTGATCACTCCGGTTGTAACAGTGCCAAAGCAAAATTATCTTACCGAAGATGATCTGAGCGAGGCTTTGGCTGAAGCCGAGAGTGAATTTTTTACCGGCAAAGCAAAGACCTATGAAGATGCCGAACAGTTATTTAAAGATGCCGGGTGGATTACAGGAGAAGAAGAAAGTTGATCGGGGAGCGTCATGTTCAAATTATATGCCACCTCCAGGTTTAAAAAAGCAAGGGAAAACTTAACTGTAACCGAACAAAAACAGGTAATCAAAACTGTGGCTCTTTTACAGCGCAACCCCCGGCATCCCGGCTTGAACAGCAAAAAGATTAAGGGTAAAACCGGGATCATGGAGTGCAGGGTCAATCAAGATTTAAGGATCCTGTGGCAGTACCGCGGTGATTTGATTGTATTACTGGCCGTAGGCAGACATGATATTGTGGAGTTTTAAAGCTTTAAAAATCTTTCTTCAATAAAGGAATAATTAAGTTGCAATGGATTATGACCGTGTGGAAATAATAATTGTAGGTGCCGGCGTGATCGGCCTGGCGGTAGCGGCAGAAATTTCTGCCCGCCGGCCCGGACGCCCGGTAGTGCTGATGGATAAGAAAGAAGGCTGCGGGCTGGAAACTTCCAGCCGCAATAGCGAAGTTATTCACGCCGGTATTTATTACCCCACCGGAAGCCTGAAAGCAAAACTGTGCGTGGAAGGAAAAGAACTTCTTTACCGTTTCTGCGAAAAATGGCAGATTCCCCATCAACGCTGCGGAAAAATTATCGTTGCCAACTCCGGCGAAGAAGCCTCTTCCCTGGAAGATTTGTGCAGCCAGGCCCGGGCCAACGGGGTAGCTGACCTCGAAGAACTCGGCCCGTCGCAGATTGCCCGCCTGGAACCGCACATCCGGGCGCGCGCCGCCCTCCTGTCACCTTCCACAAGCATTATTAATTCTCATGCCCTGATGGACCGCCTGGAACAGGTCGCGTTGCAAAACGGGGTTTTGCCGGCATACTGTCACCATGTCCGGGCCCTGGAAAACCTGGCCCAGGGCTACCGGGTCCACTTTACCAACCCCGACGGCAGCAGTGATGCCCTCGAATGCGATTTATTGATCAACTGCGCCGGCTTGCACTCCAGTAACCTGGCCGCCCTGGCAGGCATTGACCTGGATAAAGCCGGTTACCGGATCTATCCCTGTAAAGGAGAATACTTCAGCCTGCCTTCCTCCAGGGGCAACCTGATCAAGCACTTGATTTACCCGCCACCTTTAGAAGAGCTGACCGGCTTAGGCATTCACGCCACTAAGACATTAGACGGGCGCCTACGCCTCGGGCCCAATGCGGTTTACGTAGAAAAAGAAGATTACAGCGTCAACCCGGAGCGCCGCGGAGAATTCTTCGCCGCGGTTAAACCGTTTCTGCCTTTTGTCGAAGAAGAAGACCTGGAGCCGGAAATGGCCGGTATCCGGCCCAAGCTCTCCGGCCCGGGAGAAGCTTTCCGCGATTTTGTGATTTGTGAGGAAGCAGGCCGGGGTCTTCCCGGGTTGATCAACCTGATCGGCATTGAATCACCCGGCCTGACCGCCAGTTTTGCCATAGCCCGAATGGTTGGACGGATGGTTAACCAAAAGTTATAGAGATAAGCTACTTTTTAAAGTCTTTGACCGTTTTCCCGGCAGCCGCTATAATGGAACAGGCGGAAAATAACCGCCCGGAGACTTGTAAATTTTCTTTGATTAAATCTTAACAGGCGGGGAAAACATGCCTTTACTGACCATTTCCGGCTTGACAAAAATGTACGGTTCCGATCTAATCCTGGACGGGCTCACCATGCAGCTGCAGCCGGGCGAGAAAGCGGGATTGATCGGGCCCAACGGCTCGGGTAAAACCACCATCCTTAAAATCATTGCCGGCGACCTTGATCCCGATGGGGGCGCGGTGCATCTTTCCCGCGGTGTCCGCACCGGCTACCTGCACCAGGAACCGCCTCCGCTTGCCGAAGGAACCCTGCGTGGCTACCTGCAGGATCCCCTGCGCCATATATTCCAGATGAAAACTGAAATCACTTCCCTGGAAGAAGAAATTGCCGAGCACTCGGAAAAGGAAGGTAATCCGCCCCAGGAGCTTTTAGAACGCTACGCCGAAATGACCACCCGCTTTGAAGAAGAAGGCGGTTACCAGGTTGAAAGCCGCCTTTTAGGGGTGGTGAAAGGATTGGGCTTTAGCGAAGCGGACCTGGAAAGAGACTTGAGCAGCTTCAGCGGCGGGGAAAAGACCAGGGTCCGCCTGGGCGGCTTGCTCCTCTGCGATCTCGACTTGCTTCTTTTGGACGAACCGACCAACTTCCTGGACCTGGCAGCCCTGGAATGGCTGGAACGCTACCTGCGCGATTTGAACTGCGCCCTTCTGGTGGTCAGCCACGACCGTTTCTTTTTAGACCGGGTGGTGAGCCGCATTTTTGCTTTGCAGAAAAAAGAGGTTAAATCCTACAGCGGCAATTACAGCGCCTACCAGAAACAGCTTGAGATGGAGCGCTTAAGCAATGTACGCGAAAGGCAGCGCCTGGAGCGAATCAAGGCCCGTGAAGAGCGCCTGGTTAGGGAAGCCAAGGGGGATGAGCGCTCTCAGAGGCAGGCTAAAAGCCGCCGGAAGCACCTGGAAAAGATGGGTTCAATTGAGGTTCCGGAAAAAGAGCAAAGCTTTAAGCTTGGGTTTGGCTACAGCGGGCGCAGCGGCCGCCAGGTGGTGATTTTCGACCGGGTTACCAAAACCTTTGATACCAGCCCGGTTTTGGAGGAACTTTCCTTCGAGATCCGCTTCGGAGATCGCATCGCCCTGGTGGGACCGAATGGGGCCGGAAAAACGACCCTTTTGAAGCTGATCTCCGGCAACCTGGCGCCCACCGCAGGTAAAATCAAGCTGGGCCCCTCTGTGCGCGTGACCTACTTTTCCCAGGAGCAGGAACAGCTCGATCCCCAAAAAAAACTGCTGGGAACGATCACTGCCGCCTCAGACTTCGACCTTAAACAAGCCCACAACCACCTCGGGCGCTATCTGTTCCGCGGCGACGACGTCTTCAAGCAGGTCAAAGATTTAAGCGGGGGCGAGAAAAACCGCCTGGCTTTGGCCCGCCTGGCCCTGGGCAGCGGCAACTGCCTCCTGATGGACGAGCCGACCAGCCACCTGGACCTGCCGGCCCTGGAAGAAGTGGAAAGCGTCCTTAAAAGCTACCCCGGGTCCATGATTATCGTTTCCCACGACCGCTATTTTTTAAAGGGTTTGGTCAACCGCGTTTTCGAGTTAAAAAGCGACCGCCTTGCAATCTATGACTGTAGTTTTGAAGAATATCTAAACCTCAAAGAAAAGAAGCGCTTCGGCCCCACCAGGGAAAAAAGCGGTAAAGAGGAAGAAAAGAAGCGCCGCCAGATGGAACACCGCCGTCGCCAGGAAGCGCAGAAAAAAAGACGTCGCTTGCAAGATGAACAAAAACAGCTGGAAGAACAGATCAGCGCTGCCGAACAAGAAATTGCCGGCCTGGAAGAAACCCTGGCCGATCCCGCCCGCTACGGCAACCATGACGAGCTGGCCGAACTGGGCGCCCGCCTGCAGGAGGAGAAAGAAGGCTTGAATCAAAAGATGGAGCGCTGGGAGCAAATTACCGCCGAGCTGGAAGCAATCACCGGCGCCGATTAATTGCAGGAATTTGATTCCATGATATAATCATTTTAAACGGGAAGTGAAACTTTGCGGTATTTAAACACGGTATTCGGGTATATTCTTCGGAAGTTTATGCTGATTAATTTTTTAATGGGCTTGTCCCTTTGCAAAAAAGGAATCCCGAATATATGTTAAAGAGCCGGAGAATTAAGAAAAAGTAGGGGGATTATGCAACAGGCAGAAGCGTTTTTAACTACAAGCCGGGAAGAAGAAACTGTCCATGTCGGCGAACTGTTGGGGCATTATTTAAATAAACCACTGGTGATCGCCCTGCAGGGCGAACTGGGTACCGGTAAAACCGTCTTTGTGCGCGGGATAGCCCGCGGACTGGGGGTGGAAGAACAGGTTTCCAGTCCCACCTTTGTACTGTTGAAAATATACCCCGCCCGCCTGCCGCTCTATCATTTTGATTTTTACCGTCTCAGCGAGGATGAAGACCACAGCGAACTGGGCTTCGAAGAGTACCTGCCCGGGGAAGGAATTGCCTGTATTGAATGGGCTGAACGCCTGCCACACTTGCTGCCTCCGGAATACCTGCAAATCAGGTTGGAACGACCTGATTTGCAGGAACCGGAACAGCGCCGAATCTGGTTTGCTCCCCGCGGCCCGCTGGCGGTGGAAATGGTAGAGGATATTTTTGAGGCGGTTACCTGGCGGACCAACGGCAGTCTGCACCGGGTACTGCCGGGCGGGTAAATAAACTGATTTAACCGATGACCAAAACCAGGGAGGGGAACAAACCCGCAAATGGCTAACGATAAAAGAAAAATTCTGGAGGAACAGATGAAAGAGACAGGCGATCGCTCGCAGCAACAGGAGCAAACCGGGGAAACAGGGACCGGCAAGCCGGCCTTTGTTGATAAATTACGGCAAAAAAAACATTTCGTTGCCCTGGGCCTGCTCATTTTAATCGCTGCCGGCACCGCTTTTTATTTCTACTACCAGCGCACCGGCACCATTTCCCACATGGAAGGGACCTACAGCGGGGAGCTGCGCTGGAACGAGCCCCACGGCGAAGGAGTCTGGGAGCATCCTGACGGTGCCTTTTACGAGGGCGAATGGTATGAGGGGATGATGCACGGTGAAGGAGTGGTCGAGTCTGGCGACGGCCTGCGCTATGAGGGCGAGTTCAAGGAAAATTTGGTCCACGGCTCCGGGGTCATGGTCCACGAGGCCGGCGGCCGCTATGAAGGTGAATTTAAAGAAGGCCAGGAACACGGCGAAGGAACTTTAAAATACCCCGACGGTTCAGTTTATGAAGGCGAATTCAAGGAAGGCTACCGGCACGGGGAAGGCACCTGGTCCCATCCTTCCGGAGAAAAATATAGCGGTGAGTTCAAAGAAGACCAGTTCCACGGCTGGGGTGAGTATGTTTCCCCGAGCGAGGTTGAATACGAAGGTGAATTTAAAGAAAACCTTTTTCACGGAGAGGGTCACTATAAAGAGCCTGACGGACTTGAATATGAAGGCGAATTTAAAGATGACCGCTTCCACGGGGAAGGAACCATGCATTACCCGGACGGAGCCAAATACGAAGGAGAATGGGAAGATGGGCAAATCAGCGGAGAAGGGAAGATGAACTACCCCGATGATTCTATTTATGAAGGTGAGTGGAAAGAAGGCAAGCGCCACGGCGAAGGCAAGTTTACCTTCCCCGACGGCGAAGAACTGGAAGGCGAGTGGGAAGATCACGAATTTACCGGGGAGTAGCCCTATGAAATAAAACCCTAACTGGAGGTAATGCAACCTGCTTATTCTAGGCCTGGATACTGCCACTTTATCCTGCAGTGTGGCCCTGTTAAAAGAAGAAACCCTGCTTTCTGAAATGACCCTCAACATCAAAAAAACCCATTCGGAACGGCTGATGCCTTTGATCGACAATCTTTTAAGCGAAAGCGAGAGGGAAAGAGAAGAGCTCGGCGCCGTGGCCGCCTCCGCCGGACCGGGTTCTTTTACGGGCTTGCGCATCGGGATTTCCACTGCCCGCGGCCTGGCCCAGGGGCTCGGTATCCCGGCCGTGCCCGTCTGCACCTTAGAGGCCATGGCCGAAGCGCTTCCCACTCCCGGTGCCTTAGTCTGTCCCCTGCTTGATGCCCGCCGCAGCCAGGTTTATACCGCCCTTTTTTGCCGCGATGAACTTGAACCCTATAACCTTAAAACCTTGATCGAACCCCGGGCCATGGCCTTAAGTGAGCTGACCGGCGCCTTAAAAGAATCCACCGGTCCTGTAGTTTTTACCGGCGAAGGCCTGCAGAGTTACGAAGTTCAATTAAAAGAGGCCCTGGGCAGCCGGGCAGTGCTTTTGCCCGCACCTTTCAGGCTGTGCCGCGCCGCCCTGGTGGCCCTGCGCGGGCGCGCCCTTCTAGAAAAAAACCCGCAGGCTTCCTACCTGGAACTTTTGCCCAGCTACCTGCGCCGCCCGGAAGCAGAAAGGCTTGCCGCCGAAAAAGAGGGAGGGGCTGAAAGCTGAACCATAAGGATCTGTCTTTGAGCATTGAACCGATGAATGAAAGCAACTTACCTGGAATAATCAATATTGAAAAGGAATCATTCAGGTACCCCTGGAGCGCCCAATCGTTTCGGTCCGAACTGGAGATTAACCGGCATTCCTGCTACCTGGTGGCCCGCTGCGAGGGGGAAGTGGCCGGCTATATCGGGGCCTGGATCGTGTTGGAAGAAGTGCACATTACCACCCTGGCGGTAAAAAATGAGTACCGCCGCCGGGGTGTCGCCACTTATTTGTTCAAGAAACTGCTCGGTAGGGTTAAACCGAAGAGAGTCCGCTATTTAACCCTGGAAGTGCGCCCGAGCAATACCCCGGCCCGCAAATTTTATGAAAAGTTGGGCTTTAGAGTCCTCGGCCGCCGCCTGCAGTACTACCCGGACGAAGACGCCCTGATCATGAACCTGGAGGTTCTGCCGGTTTAAGCTTTGCCTTAATTGACTGAAGGAACCGGGCGATCAGTGTAAACGGGGTTAGGATGCTTTGCTCAGGATTCTGTTTAGTTTAATTGGCAATGGAATTTTAAAAACTGAGACTGTTTGCCTGCAAGGATTTGCCAGGAGAAAACCGGGAAAAAGAAGGTGCAAAAGTCTTGCCCGAAAGGAACAACCGTCAAAAAAAGCAAACTTGTGGGGAAGAGGTTCTAATCCTGGGGATCGAAACTTCCTGTGATGAAACCGCCGCCGCCGTGGTAGCCGGGGGAAGGGAAGTTTTAAGCAACCTGGTTTCTTCGCAGGTCGAACTGCACGCCCGCTACGGGGGAGTGGTCCCTGAAATTGCTTCCCGTTACCACCTTACCCTGCTGAACCCCCTCATTGATGATGCCTTAAAAGAAGCTAAGCTTAATTTTAGCGACCTGCAGGCTATTGCCGTTTCCCACGGTCCCGGCCTGGTCGGGGCCCTGTTGGTAGGAGTAGCCACCGCCAAGGCCTTAGCTTACGCCACCCGTTTGCCCCTGCTTGCTGTTAACCACTTGTCCGCTCACCTTTACGCCAATCAACTTGAGGGGGCGGAAATCAGTTACCCGGCGGTTAACCTGATTGTTTCGGGCGGCCACAGCGAACTGCTCCTGGCTGCGGAAAGCGGCAAACACACTTCCCTGGGCCATACCCGCGACGATGCCGCCGGTGAAGCTTTCGACAAGGTGGCCCGTGTTTTGGAACTGGGCTACCCGGGCGGGCCCTTAATCGACAAATTGGCCGGTCAAGGAAACCCCTTAGCGATAGATTTTCCCCGGGCCTGGCTGGACGAAGCGGGACGCTTTGATTTCAGCTTCAGCGGTTTAAAAACGGCGGTGATTAACCACCTATACCGCGCCCGCCGGCAAAACCAGCCTGTACCTTTAGAAGATATTGTCGCCTCCTTCCAGGAGGCTTTGGTCGAGGTCCTGGTAGAAAAAACTGTCGCCGCCGCCAAAGAATACGGCGCGAAAACCGTGCTTATCTCCGGTGGAGTAGCCGCCAACAGCCGCCTGCGCCGTAAAATGCAAGAGCGCCTTCAAGAAGAGTTGCCAAGAACCGCCCTTTATTACCCTTCCCTGAAACTTTGCACCGACAATGCAGCCATGATTGCCGCCGCCGCTTACCCCCTTTACCGGGAAGGCCGGTTTGCCTCCCTCGATTTAAACGCCGACCCCGGGCTCAAGCTTGAGCTTTAAAGGTAGCGCTGACCCTTAAATAATAACAGTCTGCAGGACCCTGGCAGCTTCCTGAGCTTAAACTGCCTGTTTTCTTGCGGTTCTCAGGCTATCCTTAGCTGTTTAAGTTTGTTAAAGCCCCTCTCAAAAGTTCCTTTTAGGAATCCTGCTTAAAGCAGGTTTTTAACTTTTCCTCGCTATTGTGGACTGCCCTGTGGAAAACTGCTCTTTTAATTCCCTTCCTTATATTTACTTTTCTACAAACCCCGCCAGAAAAGGATATTTAGCCTGCCTTCACCTTACGGTATTATGTTAAATACCTGTCCAGCTTGTTTAAAAGTGAGCCCAGCTACCCTCAATATTGCTTCTTCCTGTGGATAACTCTGTGCATAATGTGGATTACTAAAAATAGCGCCAGAGTGTTAGTCGATTAAATCACGCTTTTTAGCCCTTAAACTGGTGTTTTGGTAACATAATCAGTTGACTGTACTTATGCCCACAACCGGGGGCGGATATGCTATAATATCTAAAGTTGCAAAACTTCCGCTGCATCATAAAAAGAATCGGTTAAAATAGATAAAAAAGAGAGGAAGTTGCTGTTGTCTTTACCTGCCGGGGTTAAACAGGTCCATTTTATTGGCATCGGGGGCTACGGGATGAGCGCCCTGGCCCTGGTTCTTTTGGAACAGGGCTACCCGGTCAGCGGCTCCGATTTAAAACAGTCGGCCCTCACTAAAGACTTGGGCAAAAAAGGGGCCACTGTTTTTAGCGGTCACCACCCGGGTAACCTGGGAGAGGCGGAGCTGGTGGTTTATTCCACCGCCGTGCCGGCAGACAACCCGGAGCTGGCAGAAGCAAGAAGCCGCGGGCTTTTGCTTTGGCACCGCTCCGAGATGCTGGCCGCCCTCCTGAACAGCGCTTACGGAATTGCAGTGGCCGGGGCGCACGGCAAAACCACCACCACGGCCATGACAGCTTTACTCTTGGAAGCTGGCGGCCTTGACCCCACCGCCATCGTCGGCGGGGTGGTGCCCGCCTACGGCAGCAACGCCCGCCTGGGTAAAAGCGGTTACCTGGTAGCAGAAGCTGATGAGAGCGACCGCTCCTTTACCCGCTATTTCCCCCAGGTCGCTTTAGTTACCGGGATAGAAGCTGACCACCTCGAGCATTACGATCACGATTACTCCCGCCTGCAGGAGGCCTACCGGGTGTTTTTAAACAACCTGGCCGAAAAAGGAACCGCTGTGCTTTGCGCGGAAGACCCCGCCCTGATTGGTTTGAGCGCAAATTTAAAGCGCCGGGTGGTCACTTACGCCCTTACCGGGCAAGGCAGTGGGGCAGAACCGACCCGGCCCGACTACTACGCGGCGAAGCTCAAAATCAAAGAAAGAGGTTCTCTTTTTGACTTTTACTATCAGGGCAAACCCCTGGCCAAGCAGGTGGAGCTAAACACCCCCGGGCGCCACAATATTCTAAACGCAGTTGGCGCCCTGGCCCTTGCCTGTGAGCTGGGCCTGGAGCCGAGAGGTTGCGCAGGCGCCCTTAAAAGCTTCACCGGGGTGGGCCGCCGCTTTGAAATTATCGGCACTGCCGGTGATATTACCGTGGTCGATGATTACGCCCATCACCCCACCGAAATCAAGGCCACCTTAAGCGCGGCGCATCCTAAAAACGGCCGGCTGATCTGCCTTTTCCAGCCCCACCGCTACAGCCGCACCGCCGCCTTCTTTGATGATTTTGCCGGTTCTTTCGACGCTGTCGATTGTCTTTTTCTCCACGAGGTATACTCCGCCGGCGAAAAACCGGTTCCCGGGGCTACCTCCGGCGAACTTGCCGGGCGGATCAGCCAAAAAAGCGACATCGATGTTTTTTACAGCGAAGATCTAGCCGTGCTTGAAAAAAAGGCTGCTGAAACTGCCCGCCCGGGCGATTTAATCATCACCATGGGCGCGGGCGATATCACTGCATCCGCCCCCCGCATCCTTAACCGGCTGCAGGAAAAAGGCGGGACGGTATAAAAATGATCGATTAAAGTGAACTTATCGTTTCTTCTCCGGCGATTACAAGACTGTGGATTAAACTGTCTGAAATAAAGGTTCTGCTCACGTGAATTTTCATTTCAGGCTTGCCGGGGGAAATAGCTTAATAAATTTTTGATTTAGTTTAGGTGAAAGGAGTTATCCGCTTGCCGGGATATATCGACCTTCACAATCACATCCTGCCGGGTATTGACGACGGGGCCCGCGATATGGAAGAAGCGGTCAGCCTGGCCCGCGACCTGGTCGCTGCCGGGTATTCCACTGTAGTAGCTACCCCCCACGCCCGTGGCGGAAAGCCTGCACCGGCCCTGATCCTTGAACGTTTGAAAGAATTGCAGGAAGAAATATACTCCCGGCAGATCCCTTTAACCTTGCTGCCGGGTGCGGAAAACCACATCAGCCCGGATATTTTAGAACTCCTGGAAGCGGGGGAAGCGCTGACCATCAACAATACCGCTTACCTGCTGCTCGAACTGCCCATGCTCCAGCCCCTGCCGCCTTATACCGGGCAGCTCTTGCAAAACCTGGTCACATGCGGTTACCGTCCGGTAATTCCTCACCCCGAGCGGGTAATTGTTTTAAACCACAAGCACGAGCTGATCGACAAATTATACCGGGACGGGGCCTTATACCAGGTCACCTGGGCCGCCCTGCTCGGGCTTTTGGGCAATGCTGCCAAAAAAACGGTGCAGGCCATGCTCAAAGCAAACCTGGCTCACTTGTTTGCCACCGATGCCCATTACACGGCCACCCGCCTGCTCGCGGTAAACAAGGCTGCTGCTATCCTGGAAGAATGGGAAAGCGGGTACCCTGCGCTCATGCTTACTGAAAGGCCCAAGCTTATAATTGATAACAAGCCGCTTGATTTACCCGGGGCAGAGAGTCCGGTAAAAATGGCATCAGGAAAACGCTCTTTTCTCACCCGGCTCTTTGGCTCTTAAATTTTGGTTTGACGTTTGGGCATATATCTGTATAATAAAGAAAAGAAAAAAAACAAATAATATTACGAACCAGCATCCTTAGAATCAACCATAGTAAGAGATAACCTTCATATTTGCGGCAGTTCTTGTTTTTGCCGGTTAATCTTTTTTAATTAAAAAGAGGTGGGTTTTATGGGTCATCCGGACCGCAAGCCAAAGCGTGAAATGAAGCGTAAGAAAAAAAGGCAAAAAATGCTTTCCCGGCGCAACCTCTATGACCAGACTTTAGATTTGACCCCCTATAACGCTGTCGGGCCGATGGCTAAAGGTGAGGAATTCACGATCAAGTATAAGTAAGTTTCCTCCAAAATTGTTTATCATCCTTCATTCATTAAAGCAATAAAGGTAGGTGAGTGAAATGAATAATAAATTGCACGCGATTTTAGAGTATTTGGTTACTAAATTAGAAGGCAATATAACCAGAACTCAACTGGTAAAATACGTATATTTATACGATCTTATTGCTAAACCAAAGGGAATAGCTACAGGTGTAACCTGGCGAAATTATTACTATGGACCTTATTCTGAAGAAGTAATAGACGTATTGAGAAATATGAATGGTTACGAAATAATTGAAGAGCAACGATACAATTCCTACCTGGAGAAATTTTATTATCTCTATAAGAAAGGACCAGTAGATTTAGAGTACGCATTAGGTGAGGAAGAACGCGAGATACTTGATAAACTTATAGAAGAGTATAAGAGTTCCAGCCTTGAGGAATTGTTAATCAAAGTCTACAAGACAGATCAGTACCAAAAATCTGATTTTGGTGAAGTTATTCCCATTTAAGGAGAAAAACAGGTGGGAAACTGGAACTTTAACCGGAACCCTGAATATGAAAAGACTGTTAAAAAACTTGCAAAGTTAGATCTTTTAGAAAGACCTTCGGGCAGCCTCCATCCACATAGTTATTCTGTAAAGAATAGAGAAGCTTTTATAGATTGGGGGCTTGCTCTTTTTGTTATAAGAACAGCTTATAGGTATTGGTCTGAAGATAATCGCAAGCGAGAAGATGAAGGTTTAAATCGAGATTTAATGTATCAAACTAAAAAAAACATACCTTTTTCAATAATTCCACTTGACAACGACTCTGTCCTTTTACTCCTTGGTATTGCTCCCCCGGTAAACGCAGATTATATCATACCGCAAAAATATTACAATCAAGATGATTGTGTCCCTACGCTATTGCATAATTTATGTCATTCAGATATTAAAGGAAAAATACCCTATTACGATGGAAGCCAAAACTCAAGAGAAAAAATCTGGCGGTGGTTTATAGAGAAAGTAAAAAAAGATAAGAAGTATACAGAGCTACTTGGATTTAGTTTTTCAATAGTTCTAAATGTTCCTCCAGCATCCTTAGAGATTCTATTCAAAGGTATCGAAAACATTTCTTATTCAGTTTCAGATTTTTTAGATGTATTTTTTACTTGTTATGCTTCCACCATACTTAATCCGTTGGTCCATATTGCAAATACTAAGTTAATGGGAGATCCATTTTATTCTCACGAACTTGATGGGGTCTTGTTTGAAAAAACTAGCAAAGACCTTGTAATCATAGAAACTACTGCTGGGCATGATAAAGAGAGGCTAACTAATAAAGTGTTATCAGCTTTTGCCTTTAATTCTTGCTGTGACTTGGGAAGCTATAATTACTTGTATCTTACTTTTTCACCTGTAGCTTTCCGAAATGAAAGACAAGATGGAGTTGTAAAACAGTGTTTAGAAAATGATTTTTTTCAGGTAATAGAGCCTGCTTCTTATTTGCCAAGTGGAACTGAGGTTAAAGAGCTTTTAAGAAAGAACAAAGATGAGGAAATTAAACGACGTATGACAAACACTTTTTATAGTTTAATAAACCAATTTGAGAGAGAACTTTTTAGAATAAAAGAAAAAATGTGATGCTAGAAACACCTTAGCGACTTTTTCAAGATTTCTTGCACGGCCCGGTTATCCACCGGCCGCAGGTTGTTGCCGGCTCGCTCCGGGGTAAACATCCCTGAAACAAGTTTTTGCAGGTTTTCTTCGGTGACCCTGTACTTTGCCAGCAGCTCCTTTACTTTTACCTGTTCAAAAAGCTCGCTAATTTTATTTGCCAGCCCTGGAACCGATTCACAGCCGGCCAGGCGGGCTACCTCCTGGAAACGGCCGTCATCTTCTTTGGCGTTGTATTCAAGCAGGGCCGGGATGGTGAAGGCGCAGGCTAAACCGTGCGGCGCTCCTAAAGCGGCGGTTACCGGGTAGGAGATTGAATGGGCCAGGGCGGTGCGGGTGGCGCTGATGCAGATACCCCCCAGGAAGCTGCCGGCAAGCATTTTCTGGCGTTGATCCAAATTTTCCGGCTCTTTGATTAGAGCAGGCAGGGTGGAAAGAACAATTTCCACCGCCTGAGCGGCCAAGCCGGTGGTCACCGGGTTGGCGTTAATGTTCCAGACCGATTCTAAAGCGTGGGAAAGCACATCTAACCCGGTGCTTATGGTGGTTTCGTCCGGCAAACTTAAGGTCAGTTCCCCGTCAAGCACCGCCGCCGAGGGGAAAAGGTCGTGCTTGGCCAGGGAATATTTCTTTTGCTTTTCCTTTTCCCAGATGGTGGCAAAGGGAGTGGCTTCACTGCCGGTGCCGGCTGTGGTCGGTACAGCGACCAGGGGCAGGGGCACATCACCGGTAAGCTCGCAGCGCCCGGCAAAATGTTCGCTCAAGGAAAACCCGCTTCCGGTATTTAAAAGATAGCTCAGCGCTTTAGCTGTATCGATTACGCTTCCCCCGCCGGCGCCGATCAAAAAGCGGTAGTTTTTATCTTTTAACCTTTTGGTGTAAGCTTCGATCTCTTTTACTTCCGGGTTGGGCTTTACTGTGCTGATTAAATCTGCTGCCAGTTTTCGTTCGCTTAAGAATTCCTGCAGCCTGGCGGCCTGCCCCCGCTTGACAAAACCGGGTGAGGTGACTATTAAGCCTTTTTCCCGGGACCCGGTTTGGGATGCCCCGTTCCCGGTTTGCCCCCCGGGATTGTTCCCGGAAGATTTGCTTTCTTTTTCGCCCAGGGCTTCTAAAACCAGGGCAGGGACTTCCTTGATTGTTCCCGGGCCGGAAAGAGCCTTGACCGGGTTGTAGAACGACCAGTTTAAAATGTAATGCATCATCTAAAACCTCGCTGGCTAAAATATAATTATACTGCTTGCTTGGTAATTGTTTTATGCTTATCTGTTTTCTTGTCTGCCTTCTTCAAGGTATTTTTTTACCACTGCAAAATCATTTTTGTCGTCTATTTCAGTGCAGAATTCATCTTTTAATTCCACCGGGTATAGAGGAAGTTCCTCTAAAAGGTTATTCAAAGCGTCTTCGGCGTAAACCTTGAGGCGGTTTTCTTCTTCGAAACGTTTCATCTCTTTTAGCCAGGCGCCAAAAGTTTCCCTGCTTAGCCGGTAAAAGGGGATTAAAAAGACACTGGCATTGCTGAAAAGATCAACCCCGATTCTTTTCACCCGCCCGTTTTTAATTTCCGCCTTGAAATCTTTTTCTGGCAGGCTGACATAGGGGTTGGTTAGAACTGCATCTTTTTGGTTGGCATTTAAAAGCTGATCCACCACCGCCCGGTCAAAGACCAGGTCGCCGTGCAGCATTACCATCTTTTTATCTTCCCCCTGCCCGCTGCCGGAGCGGGAGAGTTTTTCTAAGATGGTCTCGCCGGCCAAAAGCAGGGAGTAGATATAGTTGGTATCCCGGTAGCGGGGGTTGTTGATGTAGGTAAAATTAAGCTCTTTAAAACTATCAGCCAGGTAGTTTTTTAGTTTCTCTGCAAAGGGTCCGGTGGTGATTAAGATCTCGGTTATCCCGGAAGCCTGCAGGGCTTTTACCTGCCGGCTGATAACGGTTTCATTAGCGGCGATTTCTACCATGCACTTGGGTTTATTATCGGTCAGCTCGCCCATGCGCGAGCCGGTGCCGGAATTTAAGATTACAGCCAGGGTCATTAATAATTTTTCCTTCCTCTATATAATGTTTAAATTATAACTTATTTTGCTCCTAAAAATTTCATGAAGGCCTGCTTATTATCCCAGGGGGTGGTCTGCGGCCGGCCCAGGTCTTTTCTAGCCCCGGAGCTGACCTTTATCTCTAAAAAGGCCGGCCCCTCGGCAGTTTTTAGCTTTTCCAGGGCTTCTGTAAGTTCCTCTTTTGACTTTGCCCGCAGCGCTTTCTTGTAACCGCAGGCTTCGGCGATCTTGACCAGGTCGATTTTACCTGCCACCGTGGGCTGTCCGCCCACCGAATCGTGGGTGCTGTTGTTAAAGACCAGGTGCTTGTAATTTGTAGCCCCGCTGGTGCCGCAGGTGGCCAGGGCGCCCATGTGCATAATCACCGCCCCGTCGCCGTCGAAGCAGTAGATATCTCTATCCGGCTGGTTCAAGGCAACCCCTAAGGCTATCTGGGAAGCGTGGCCCATTGAGCCCACGTTTAAAAAATCTTTTTCATGGCCCGCACTGCCCCTGTCCCGGTATTCGTAGATTTCCCGCGACAGTTTGCCGGTGGTGGAAACCAGGGCGGCATCAGGTTCCATGCTTTCCAAGGCTATAATGGCCGCTTCTTCCCTGCTTAAGGGCGGTTTGCTTTCCGCTCCGCCTCCGGTACCGTTTGCTGCCCCCTTACTATTATTGCCGGTATCACTGAAGGCCTGGTCCTGTTTCTCCTGTAAGGCATCTGCATTTTTAAAACTTTTTGCCTTGTTTTCCCCTTGAGCCCCGGGTTTTTCTTCCATATCCTGCTCCGGCTCATAGGGGGCGAAAACATCCTGGACGGCCACCAGGGCGTACGGTTCATTATAGGCTTTGCTATGTTCGATGGCCCTGGTCAGTTCCTCGAAGGCATCTTCATCGGTGCCGGGCAGCAGGCAGTAGTTGATCCCTAAAGCCTGCAGAAGCGGCAGGGTAACCAGGCCCTGCTTGATGTGCTGCGGTTCGTCGGGCAGGCCCGGTTCGCCCCGCCAGCCGATCAAAAGTAGCATCGGGATACCGTAGACCATCATGTCCGCCAGGGAAACCAGGGGGTTGATCGCATTGCCCAGCCCGGAGTTTTGCATGTAAACCAGGCCGGTTTTGCCGGTGGAAAGGTAGTGGCCCGCTGCTAAGGCCGCGGCATTACCTTCGTTGGCAGCCACTAGATGGCGCCCTTTGGGACTGTTTTCAGCGATACAGGCGTTGATACTTTTAAGGAGGGAATCCGGCACTCCGGTGAAAAAGTCAATCTCATATTTTACCAGAGCATCGTAAAAAAAACGGCAGTTAATCATTTAAAATCCCTCCTCTCTCAGCGGAGCATTAATATGCCTTTGCTCTTTTTGCCTTTCCATAACCTGGAAGAAGGCTCAAAGTTGTCAACAACCTCCGTACCGCGGGCAACTTTTTAGCTGCCGTCCGGGATCAGGTTGATGATATCTTTAATCGGCATGCATCCTGATTCACTTTCGTAAGCCCGTTCGTTTTCTAAGATATTTTCCGCGGTTTTGATCATGGCCGGGTAAGCGCTTCTAAGCAGGTGGTTGGCATAGATAATGATATTTACCCCAGCTTCTGTGAGTTCACTTTCAGTAACCTGGCAGTAAGTGCTTGGCACCGCCACCAGGGTCGCTTTTTTGTTGAAACGGCGAAACTCCCTGCAAAAATCAAAGATTTCTGTTGGATCTTTTTCCTTGCTGTGGATCATGATCCCGTCCGCGCCCGCTTCCAGGTAAGCCCTGGCCCGCGTTAAGGCGTCCTCTAAGCCCGCTTTTAAAATCAAGCTTTCGATGCGGGCGATGATCATGAAGTCTTCTGTCACTTGAACCTTTTTGCCCCGGGAAATCTTGGCCGAGAAATGTTTGATGCTGTCCTGTTCCTGGGCTACTTCTGTGCCAAATAGCGAATTTTTCTTTAAGCCCACCTTGTCTTCAATAATCACCGCGGAAACGCCGAGCCTTTCCAAACTCTTTACCAGGTAGGCGAAGTGTTCCATGAGCCCGCCGGTGTCCCCGTCCATGATGATCGGCTTGGTGGTCACCTCTAAAATATCGTTGATCGTATTCAAGCGGGAGCTGTTGTCCACCAGTTCGATATCCGGCTTGCCCTTTACCGTGGAGTCGCACAGGCTGCTCACCCACATCCCGTCGAACTGCTTGACCACGTCGCCTTTGCTGACTCGCAGTTTTTCCACGATCAACCCGGTCAGGCCGTTGTGGGCTTCCAAGAAGCGCAGTGACGGTTTCATTTCCAGCAGGCGGCGCAGGCGGTTGATCCTGATTTGCGGGGTGGTGCCGATTTCCTGCAGGGTCTGGTCTAGCATACTCACCGAAACCCCCTTGGTATATTCCACCTCTACCAGTTCGCCGCCCCACTGGTTTAAAGTTTCAATCACTTTCTCGCGGATTTCTTTCTGGATCCCGGTTTTCCAGTCGTCGCCGTGGACCACGTAGTCGGGTTTCAATTCAAGCAGGTTGGGCACGTAATCTAAAGTGTCCTGGGGAATCACCCGGCTTACCCCCTTGATATTTTCCACGATCTGCTTGCGGTGTTCATAATCAATCACCGGGAAGCGCTTGTAGGTGGCGATTACTTTATCTGTAAGGATGCCCACGGTTACTTCGCCAAGTTTCCTCGCTTCATCGATCACCTTGATATGTCCGTGGTGGACAATATCGGCGCTCATGGCCAGGTAGACTTTTTTCATGCTTCAAATACTCCCCCTTGCTAAGTAAATCCACTAGTTTATAAGGATATTCTTGAAAAAGGGGCAAAAACCCTTGTTTAAATTAAAAAGTTTGCGAGAAGTTTTAACCGGTGAGGTCTTTGATCAACTGCTCGGGGCTCAGGTGGCGGATAGCCCCGTCGTCAAAGATAAAGAACCAGTCCTTGCGGGGCACCTGCCAGTTGCCGTAGCGGAAGTTTAAATATTCTTTGAAATTTTTCGGGGCGGGGATCTTATCAAAGAAGGTTACCGTATCTTCAAAGAAAAGACGCGGCACCCAGACCACGTAGACCTTGTAACTCAAAGACCAGGGCCAGTGGTTGACGATGACCTTGTTTTTGCGGATAAAAATTTCCTGGATGATCCGGCGGGGGAAGCCGTAGAGGTAGTAAGCCAGGCCTTTGCGGGAAAAGGGATAGGGCATGCAGTAAATCTGCGGGCACCAGGCATAGTCGTTTTCCCGCCTGAACAGGCTGATATCGATATCAAGCGAGGAGCTTTTAAAGAGTGGGGAAAGCTTGTACTTAAAGTTAAGCCCCCGGTAGTTTTTAACCGATACCCGGTAACCCCTCTTTTTCATCTCCGGCAGGATCTGTTCTAACAGCGGTTCGCTCGCAGACCACATGCTTAGATCAATATCGTGGTCGTCTTGCATGACCTTACCCTCCCGGGCCAGGCCCAGCAAAGTCCCGCTGTCAATCCAGTAATTAATCCCGGCGCTGTTTAACAGGTTACAGATCCAGGTCAGTTCACAGTTAAGCTTCATTTATGATCCCTCTAAGTTTATCTTTTAATCGGTGATGGCCCCGTCGTCAACAAAAAAATCCCACTCATCTTTAGGCAGGCGCCAATCATCGCCGTATTTTAAAGCCAGGTAATTTTCTTTTTCCCCCGGCACGGGCACTTTCTTCTGCCCAAGGCTAACATATTCCAGCTGCAGAAAGTGTTCTTTTGGCACCCCCATTAATTTATAGGGCCGCAAAAAATAGCGGGCGCGGCCGGCCAGGCGGCCAAGCAGGCTGAATAAGCTTTTGGGCACAACTTTTAAGCAAAAAAACAAACTTTTTTTAAAAAAGGTTCTAAAATTCTTAGCCTCTAGCGTTTCCCGCCTTAAAAGTTTTGCTTCCAAACTGCCCGCCGCACCGTGGGCGCAAACTAGCACTAAACCTTCTAAAGCATGAAAAAGTTTGCCGCCCCGGGGGTGGTAAACTTTTTTTACCGCCCGCCTATTTTCGATCCTGTAAAAGGCGACATTAACCATCTTGTAGCGCCCGTATAAATCAGAAACCGAGAACTGGTGCGGCTTGGCGGTTTCCACAAAGACCCCGTCTGCTTTTAATCTTTTTGCCAGTTCTTTTCGCTTAAGCCTGTAATCTGCAAAGAAGACTCCTAAATCAATATCATGGTCGCCTGCAAGCAGCCTGCCCTCCCGGACCAGGCCCAGCAGGGTGCCCTGGTCCAGCCAGTAGGGAATCTCCAGGTCCTCTAAAACTCCGGCGGTTTTTACAAACAGGGGGTTATCTTCTAAATTTAGAGTTTCCTCTAAAATTTCTTTGTTCCTTTCTGTGCCGCTCATCGGTTCCTCCGCACGGCCCGGCGCAGTTCCTTAATATTGACGCTGCCGTTTTTACTTTTATAGCTTTCCAGGTTTATCAGCCGCTCGGGCGGTTTCCTTTTCAGGGCCCCGTCGCGGCGCCAGAAGCTCCAATTGCGCCGGGGGAAATGCCAGTCCTTGTAGCGAAACCCCAAATATTCTTCCCATTTTTCGGGGATGTAGGTTTCGAATTCCCGGTGGAAAAAGAAGTTGTCGAAGTACTCCGCCGGCACCCACCAGGTTCCCAGGCTGCGGCGCAGTTTCCAGGGGTAACAGGAAAC
>JAWODD010000022.1:0-34264 GCA_046483445.1 Bacillota bacterium
ATCCCTGGCTTTTTCAACCTGGCCGGAAAGAATAAATGAAGGAATTTCCCCCGCCAGGCAGGCACTTAAAGCAATCAGACCCTGGTTGTATTTTTTAAGCAGTTCATGGTCCACCCGCGGCTTGTAATAAAATCCTTCCAGGAAACCGGCAGAAACCAGCTGCATCAGGTTTTTATACCCGGTTTCATTCTGCGCCAGAAGGACCAGGTGATACTGCCAGTCGTCTTTACCAACTTCTTTATCAAGGCGCGAGCGGGGTGAAACATATACCTCACAGCCTAAAATGGGCTTGACTCCAGCTTCTTTAGCCACCCGGTAAAAATCAATTACCCCGAACATGGTGCCGTGGTCTGTGATCGCCACCGCCGGCATGCCTGTCTGGGCAGCTCGCCCCACAATTGCCCGGTACCGGGCCGCGCCATCAAGCAAACTGTATTCGCTGTGGCAGTGTAAATGAACAAAATCGCTCATCATAACCCTCCGACTTTCTCAATAAGCTCTGTTATTTATTTTCGATTTACGCAGCCAGAGATCCTTTAGGGCTCTTTCGCTTTTTTTAACCCCTGATTTGTGGTAAGATTATTTTGAGTAAAACTCACCAAGGATACTAACTAGATCCTATCCAGCTTTGAAAATGGCAACTATTTTTATAACAGGCCGAAACCACTTCTAATAATACTGTAATTAAAAAGGAGTTTTGTCTTGTTTGAAGATCGGGAAACCCGCCTTGCTTTAAAAATTGTGTTTTTCGCCGCCGCTTTAGTCTTTATCGTCTGGCTCCTGGCGAAACTGGCGCCGGTTATCTCGATCCTCATAATCGCGATCTTTATAGTTTACACGATCAACCCCCTGGTCAATTTCCTGGTCAAAAAACGAATCCGGCCAATCCTTGCCGCCACTTTTACCTCTTTCATCATTCTGATAACCGCAGTGCTTTTCTTTTACCTCTTAATCCCCGGGTTAATTTCCGAAATGAGAGAACTGGTCGTCTACATGACCACCGAGTTAATGCAGGATCTGCCCAAACTGTTTGCGCAACTCCAGGAACTTGACGAACGTCTCGATCTCCAAATTACCGAAGCCTTCGTCGAATACGCCAACCAGTTTATCCGGCAGGCTCCCAACAATGTCCAGGAAATTTTACGCTACGTTACCGCCCTTTCTTTAGATTTAGTAGCCCGGTCCTGGATTTTCCTGGCCATGATCTTTGTCGTTTTTTATATGGTCCAGGATCTGGATAAAGTCAGATACAATTTAACCTTATTGTTTCCCCAGATTTACAAGGGAAACGTGCAGCATGCCCTGGGTATAATCGATGAAAAAGTAGGCGCTTATATCCGCGGAACCCTGTTAAAGTGCCTGTTTGTCGGTTTCTTAACCTGGGCGGGGCTGATGATTATGGGGATGCCTTTTGCCCTGATTTTGGGAATCCTGGCCGGCCTTCTTAACATTATCTTATATATCGGACCGGTTGTCGCCACTATCCCGGCCTTGCTGCTGAGCCTGCTGCCCGATACCTCCAGCATTTTCCTGGTCCTGTTGCTTTATATCCTGGTCCAGGTGCTCGATGCCTTCCTCTTCACACCAGTATTTTTAGGCAAAGCCACTGACTTAAGCCCGCTTACCGTAATCGTAATTGTCCTGATCGGTGCCCAGTTGATGGGCCTCCTGGGCATTATTTTAGCCATCCCCATTACCGCAACCTTAAAAGTCCTTTTGGTTCATTACTATCTCGACCGCCGTAAAACAGAGTATGCCAATCATTCACCTTCTCAATAAAAAATTTGTTCAAGGTATATATGAAAGGTTTAGCTCATGCCCGGAAAACCTTGCTGTCTCAAGGCTTCATATAAAACCAGGGCCACCGAATTGCCCAAATTTAAAGAGCGGGGGATCTGGTTAACCATCGGTATGCGGACAACAAGTTCCGCTTTTTCTAAGGTCGCTTGATCCAGGCCGCTTGTTTCACTGCCGAATACCAAAAAATCACCGGGCCGGTAACTGATGCGGTGATAATATTCACTGCCCCGGGTTGTATAACAAATAAAACGAGCTTGCGGATTAGCCTTTTTTAGGGCAGCAAAGTCACGGTGCACCTCTAAATCCAGGTATTTCCAATAATCAAGACCGGCCCGGCGCACCTCTTTTTCCGAAAGTGAAAACCCAAGTGGTTCCACTAAATGCAAGCCGGTCCCGGTCATTACGCAGGTACGGGCTATGTTTCCAGTGTTCTGGGGTATTTCAGGTTCAACCAGTACCAGGTTCATTTTAACCCTTCTTTGCTAAAATCATCCCTCAATTGGGACTTCTCACCCTGTTTTTCCCTTAATTAAGTTTAATCATGATTGTGTCATTGCCTAAAGCTTCTAATTTGCATTTTCTTCTGATGTGTCGCTTTCCGTTCCGGAACTAACCTTTTCCTGTGACAAAACATCACTAAAATATTTCAGCTTGTTTAAAGCTTTTTCGTTAAAACTACCTTCGGGGAAAGTTCCTTCGCCGGTTAATTTCCCGGCCTGCAAACCGGTTAAAAGTTTCAGGCCTTCATCCACGATTTTAATCGTATAGATATTAAAATGTCCATTTTTCACTGCTTCAACCACTTCCCGCTTTAACATCAAGGATTTGCGATTCTTTTCAGGGATGATCACTCCCTGCTCGCCGGTCAACCCTTTCGCCTTACAGGCCAGATAGTAGCCTTCGATCTTATGGTTTATTCCACCCACCGGCTGGATTTCGCCTTTCTGGTTAATCGAACCGGTTACCGCCAGATCCTGCCGCAGAGGCACATCCGCCAGGCTGGATAGCAGGCAATACAGTTCCGCGGCTGAAGCGCTGTCGCCCTCTATCCCTCCGTAAGACTGCTCGAAACAAAGGCTGGCAGTAAGATTAAGCGGGGTAAGCGAACCATAGCGCAAACCCAGGTAGCCGTTTAAAATTAGCACTCCTTTGCTGTGGATTTTCCCGCTAAGCTCACTTTCCCGTTCAATATTAACGATCCCCTTGCGGCCCAGGTAAGTGGAGGCAGTGATCCTTGAGGGGCGGCCAAAGCGATAATCACCCTGGTCAAGAACCGAAAGGGCATTTACCTGGCCGACCTTTTCACCTTCCAGGTCAAGTAAGATTTCTTCTTCCTCAATTGATTCCACAATTTTTTGCTCGTACTTATTGGAACGGTAAACCATTTCTTCCATTGCTTTTTCGACATGTTCCCGGTCCACCAGTTCTTTTTCTTCCAGTTCGGCCCAGGCATCGGCTTCAAATAGCAAATCGACAATCTCGTTAAACCTTGTACTCAGTTTATCCTGTTTTTCCGTCAGCCGGGTGCTGTATTCAACAATTTCGGCAACAGCGTCGCGATTGAAATGACGCAGGTTTTGAGTATTACAGTGAAAAGATATAAAACTGGCCATTTTAGTTACATTGTCATTTTCCCGGTCCATTTCAGTGTCAAAATCCGCTTTTATCTTAAACAGTTTGCGAAAATCCTCATCATAGTGATAAAGCAGGTGGTAAATAAACGGGCTGCCGATCATCACAACTTTAATGTTCAGCGGAATTGGCTGCGGCCGCAGGGTAGACATAGCCACCAGGCCAAAATGCTCGCTGATATTTTCAATGCGGATTTCGTTGGTGCGCAAAACCCGCTTTAAAACTTCCCAGGATTGGATGGAAGTAAGCAGGTCGCGTGCCTGTAAAATCAGGTAGCCCCCGTTGGCCCGGTGCAAAGCGCCCGGTTTAATCATCGTGAAATCGGTTACCACCGTGCCAAACCGGTTTTCATATTCAACCCTTCCCACCAGGTTGTAATATGAAGGGTTGGTTTCATAAACCATCGGTGCGCCCTCGCTATTACGATTATCAACTAAAAGGTTAACCTTGTAGCGCCGATCGGATTGTTGCTGGCTTTGCTGCTGCAGCCAAAACATCGGGCTTTGCTCTTCTTCCTCATCACTGCGAAAATCGGACAAATTGGAAAGGACATCTTCCTGGAAAGCTTTCAGATAATCTTTAATCGCCGGGTAATCATCATATTCTTCCATTAGCTCGTTAAAAAGGTGCCCGATGGCGGCGAGGCCGACTCTATGATCAAGTTCTTTAAGTTTTTCCTTTAAATCTTTTTCGAGCTTCTGCACCCGGCGCATAATTTCCATCGCCTTAATCTGGACTTCATTGGATTTTTTCTCCATTTCATCCTTGGTTTCCTGATCCAGCTTGGCATATTCATCTTCATCAATCTGTTCACCCTCACGCATCGGGATGGTAACAAAGCCGGAACTGGTCCTTTTTAAGTTAAACCCTTTTTCCTGGGCAAACTTGTTTAACTCATCCAGGTGTTCAGCCCGCGCTTCCTGGTATTCCTTAACATATTCAGATTTTTGCTGCTCGTAATCATCGCCTTCAAAAGCCTTGGGGATATCCTGCTTTAAGTCTTCAAGCAGCTCTTCGATCCGGGTGCGAAATTCTGCTCCGTGCCCGGCCGGCAGGTTTAGGGCAATCGGTTCACCGGGCTTTTCGAAGTTATAAACATAAACCCAGTCATCCGGCACCGGTTCTTCAGCCGAAATTTTTTCCACGATAGATTGGGCATAGCTTGATTTGCCGGTTCCGGTCAGGCCGGTCATAAATATATTATAGCCTGGACGTTTGATCCGCAGGCCAAACTCCGAGGCTTTCACCGCTCTTTCCTGACCAAGCATCCCTTCCAGTGGCGGGACATCCGCTGTGGTTTCGAATTTGACTCCTTCTAAGTCGCAAATCTTTCTTAATTCACTGCTTTCAAGTTTTTCTGCAGTCATTACTTTTCCCCCTTTTCATTTCCATACGGACAGAGCTGTTTCAGAAAACAGCGGCTGCACTCAGGCTTTTTAGCCTTGCACCGTTGGCGCCCGTGAGCAATCAGCCGGTGGTGTGAAGAAATCCACTGATCCTGCGGAATAATCCTTTTTAACTGTCCTTCCACAGTATCAACCCTTTTTCCATTTGCCAGACCTAAACGCCTGGAAACGCGAAATACATGAGTATCAACAGCCAGGGCCGGACGTCCGTAAGCGCTGCTAATAATGATATTTGCCGTCTTACGACCCACTCCGGGAAGCTTAATTAATTGATCCAGTTTATCTGGAATCCGGCCGCCGTACTCCTCCACAATTACCCTGGCTGCTTCGATCAAATAACGGCTCTTATGGCGGTAGAGACCTACTCTTTTCAGATAAGGTTCAAGTTCCGCAGGCTTCATCCGGGCCAGATCGTGCACAGTGGGCACCGCTTCAAAGAAATCTTTTGTAATTTTATTAACCTGCTCATCGGTAGTCTGGGCAGAAAGAACCGTGGCCACAAAAAGCTGGTACGGACTCCGGTGGACTAACCCGCTTACAGCGTCGGGATATTGTTCAGCCAGCAGCCCAAGTATCTCGGTTGCCCGTTTCTTTTCCTTTTCTTTTGGCCTGCAAATTGACATACATCATTATAGATCGCCAAATCAGTCAGGTAAAGTAGATAAATAATTTTGCGAGCTCCCTATCTATAACTTTGCGTAACTTAAAATAAAAAGAGAAATCGCAAATGATTTCCCTTACCCTATTGCCCTGGCGAGCCCTGTTTCAGCTGCTTAAGCAGCCTGTTTACTTAATCACTTTATTTTGTCTTAAATTTTCAACCACTGAATTATCAAACCCGAAATCTCTTAACACTTCGGCAGTGTGCTCGCCGTGCCCCGGCGGACCCAGGCGCAGTGCACCGCCCTGACCGGAAAAAAGAAGCGGAAAACCGGGCATTTTCTCCCCTGTTTTCCTTTCATATTCCTCTCGGGAAATACCATGATCATCGTTTTTTCCTTTAAAGTCACCGTCAGGTAAATCAAGCCAGTATCCTTCCTGCCAGGCCAGAGGATGCTCCATGGCTTCGTTTAAATCAAGGACAGGATCACAACAGGCATCTATTTCCACAAAAATTTCTTCCCATTCCCGCCTGCTTTTGGTTCTAAACAACTCCTGCACTTCCTCAATTAATTCGGCCCTGTTTTCTTCGGCAAATTGGCGGGAAACCCACTCAGGCTTGCCCACTGCTTCACAAAAGCGCTGCCAGAATTCCGGTTCTAAAGCTCCCAGGCTCATGTATTTGCTATCGGCCGTTTCATAAAGGTTGTAGCAGGCAAACGCTCCGGTGATCATGCCCCTACCCTTGCGGGGCAGCTCTCCGCTTTCCGATAATCCCGAAGCCGGATAAGTTAAAAAGGGGAGAAGTCCCCTGGCCATCGAAACATCGACAAAATCACCCTTGCCCTCCCGGTCCCGTTTAAATAAAGCGATTAAAATGCCATTTAAAGCCATTAAAGACCCTCCCCCAATATCGGCGATTTGCACCGCCGGCATCACCGGTGGATCATTTTCCGCAGCGCTTAAATCAAGCAGACCGGTTAAAGCTGAATAATTTAGATCATGGCCGGACCGGTCCCGGTAAAGTCCTTTTTGCCCGTATCCACTGATCGAAACATAAACAAGCTGCCTGTTCACCTTGCTAAGCTCGTTATAACAAAGGCCAAGACGTTTCATTACCCCCGGGCGAAAGCCTTCCACCAGTAGATCGGCCCGGGCAGCCATCTTCTTGATCACTTCTTTCCCAGTTTCATCTTTTAAGTCAATGGCAATACTTTTTTTGTTGCGGTTTAATTGGCGAAAAAGGGCACCCTTTCCGGATGCATTTCCTACATACCGGGTCGGATCACCGGCCCGGGTATCTTCAATTTTAAGGACTTCCGCCCCGTAATCGGCAAGCAGCATTGTACAAACAGGCCCCGGCAGGTACCTGGTAAAATCGAGAACTACCAGGCCTTCCAGGGGCTGTTTCTTGTCGCCATAACTGCCGCTCATTACCTGTGCCGATAATGCGGCAGCAGGATGGGGCCCGTGCGTCCGTCCGCCGCACCGGTTTCCTCCAGTTCTCGGTGGTAGGCCTCGACGTGCTTCAAATTGAGCCCTTCGGGAGTATGGACCTCCTTGCTCCTGGCAGCGGCATGACTGCCGGCCCGGCGGCCGAACACGATCACATCCAGGAGCGAATTGCCCATCAGCCGGTTGGTGCCGTGAACCCCCCCGGAAGCCTCCCCGGCTACGTAAAGATTTTCCACAGTGGAGCGGCTGTACTCGTCAATGACCAGGCCGCCGTTTTGATAATGCAATGTCGGGTAAATCAGCATCGGCTCCTTGCGAATATCCACATCAAAGCGCTTGAACTGGCGCAGCATTGCCGGCAGCTGGCGCTCGATCGTGCCCTCGCCGTGGATAAGTTCGATCAGGGGAGAATCTAGCCAGACAGCATTGATCCCGGTTGGCAGGGGGACACCCAAACCGCGCTCTTCGCATTCGCGGAGAATCGCCGAAGATTCCACATCCCTGGTTTCCAGGTGATAAACAAACTGTTCTCCATTTATATTAAGCGGGGTTGCTCCCAGGCCACGGGTCTTTTCCGTAACCAGCAGGCCAAGCAGCTGGGGCGGATAGGCGCCGCCCGTGGGATGGTACTGAATCGAATCGGCATATAAAGTTTTTGCTCCAGCCCGGTAACCGAGGATAAGGCCGTCCGCAGTGGCCCCGTAGTGGTTGCTGGTCGGGAAGCCACGGTAATGCAGCCTTCCGGAGCCACCGGTAGCAATAATAACCGTCTTGGCGCGGGCTATTTCGTACTGTTCGGTTTCTAAATTGTAAAGAAGCGCCCCCGCGGCACGTCCATCTTTATCGAGAATAATTTCCACCGCCGGGCTGAATTCGACTACGGTAATTTCCTTGTTATAAACCTCGTCTCGCAAGGTGCGCATAATTTCCGCACCGGTATAGTCGCGGGCGGTATGCATCCTTTTACGCGAAGTCCCACCGCCGTGTCCGGTAATGGTGGTTCCGTCATCCTTTTTGTCAAACATCGTTCCCAGCTCTTCCAGCCATTTGATGACCAGGGGGGCATCCCTCACCAGGGCCCTGGCCAGTTCGGGAATATTTTCCAGGCGCCCGCCCCCGACCACGTCGAGGTAATGAACAGCCGGGGTATCGTTTTCTTTATCGGCAGCCTGGATCCCGCCCTGGGCCATCATCGTATTGGCGTCGCCAAAGCGCAGCTTGGTGGCCAGTAATACATCTGCCCCGTTTTCATGGGCCTTCAGGGCAGCCGAAGCACCTGCTCCTCCGCCCCCGATGATCAGCACATCCACATCGTAATCCGGTTCGCAATCGGGAGCCAGTTGAAAATTGCCCACCCGGCTGTATGATTCAAAAACATCGGCCATCTCGGTAGTCAACCGCGTTCCCTTGTTCACCCCGACCTTGATTTCCCGAAATCCATCTTCTATATAGTCCGGGTGGAATTTTTGCAAAACCTCCCGGCGCTCTTCCGGAGACATCCGGGGATACTCAGTGCCTACCCGGGAGGGCCTGGTCTCTTCTACTTTTTTCATTAATTCTTTTAACTGTGGTGTATAAACCAAATCATTTTTCCTCCTCTCCAGGCCTATTTTTCAATTTCCCGGTTATTGTAAAGTTCCTGCAGCTTTTCTTGATCCGCCTTGACCAGTTCCTCTATTTCTGCGTCCAGCTGCCCTTCCTCGATGGCTTTAACTCTTTCTGCCAGGAAAGGATCTGGTTTGGCCAGATAGCGGCTGTAAAGACGGCGGGCCGCCAGCGCAGCATTATAATGAACAATGTTTACCGGACAGCGAGAAACACACAAACCGCACATCACGCAGTCAAAAGAGATGTCTGCTGCTTTGGCAAAATCACCTCGCTGCAGGTAGGCGATATACTGCATTACATCGATATCCTGGGGACAAACCTTGTTACAGGAACTGCAGCCCAGGCAGCGGAACACTTCCGGGTAAAGCTGGGCATAGTGAGCCACTGAAGGCTTGATTTCTTCCAGATCATACTGCGCCTTACGTCCGGGGAAAAAGGGAAGCTGGGCTAAATACATCCCATTTTCCACCTTGGTCTGGCAGGCCAGGCCTACCTTCAGCTCAAACTCACCGCCTATCCGGTAGACTGTAGCACAGGCCCCGCAGAACCCGGCCCGACAACCGCATCCCCTGGTCAGGTGGTACCCGGCATATTCCATCGCATCGATGATCGTTAAAGTCTCAGGAACCCGGTAGCGCTTGCCCATTATATATATATCAACCATTGCAATTTGTTCTTCAGCCATTTTTCCTTTATCCTCCTCCTTATCTACTCGGCCGGCGGTTCTGGAATAAAGCCCTGTTCCATCGCCGCTTTGGTTTGATCCTGGGCCCGTTTGATAACCTGCTCGGCTTTCTTATAGCACTCCTCCCGGCTGAGCGTAACCCGGTTCAAACCTTCATCAATTGCTTTCATAGCAGTAGCAGTAGCTACCCGTGGGAAAACTTCCCACATGTCCATGGTAGGCAGAATTTTTTCCGGGTCCATGCCTCCATCCGGTGCGCAGGCCGCCAGTTCTTCGGCAGCGGCAATACACATCGAATCAGAAATGCCCGAGGCCTGGACGTCTAAAACGCCGCGGAAGATTGCCGGAAAGCCCAGTGAATTATTGACCTGGTTTGGAAAATCCGATCGGCCGGTGGAAACTATTTTCGCTCCCGCTTCTTGAGCATCCCAGGGCCAAATTTCCGGAATAGGATTGGCGCAGGCAAAAACAATGGCCTCTTTGGCCATGCTTTCTACCCAATCTTTTTCAATCGTGCCGGGGCCCGGCTTGGAAAGGCCAATCAATACATCAGCATCCTTGCAGGCCTCTGCAGCGCCGCCGGTAATTCCTTCACCGTTAGTAATCTGGGCCAGTTCCCATTTAACCGGGTGTTCATCTTTAAGCTCAGTGCGGCCTTTATGCAGGGTTCCTTTGCTGTCCACCATAATCACCTTTTCGGGGTCCACTCCGGCAGAAATAAGTAACCTGACTGTGCATATGTTGGCCGCCCCGGCACCAATTAAAACCACCCTGGATTGATCAATTTTCTTACCTACTATCTTCAGAGCATTGATCAGGCCGGCCAAAGTAACCATGGCCGTGCCCTGCTGGTCATCGTGCCAGACCGGGATATGACATTCTTCTTTCAATCGATCAAGAATATAAAAACATTTCGGGCTGGCAATATCTTCTAAGTTTATCCCGCCAAAACTGGGCTGAAGCATCTTGACAAAATTAATCAACTCATCGGCATCCCTGGTATCAACACAGACCGGAAAGGCATCGACCCCGCCTAAATACTTAAAGAGCAGAGCCTTTCCTTCCATCACCGGCATGCTCGCCTCCGGGCCAATATCGCCCAGACCGAGAACCCTGGTGCCATCTGAAACCACTGCACAAAAATTGCCTTTGTTAGTGTACTCGTAAACCTTTTCTTTGTCTTCGGCTATTGCCTTGCAAGGCTCTGCCACACCGGGAGTATACCAGATGGCAAAATCGCCGATATTACGCACGCAACTTTTTAAATTAACCTCAATCTTACCTTTATAAAAAGGATGCAGGCGCATCGCATCCTGGGCCGGTTTTTTCGCTTTGGCCAAAAGTTCTTCTTTATCCATAGATCCATTCCCGCCTTTCTAAGATTTTATTATATAAGCCTTTACCGGGCATAAGCCCTGGCTCCTTCATCATATAGATCCCCGCCATGGGCATCATTAACTACCGTTACCGGAAATTCTTCGACTTCCAGGCGGTGGATTGCTTCCGCTCCCAGTTCCGGATAGGCTATTACCTCGCACTTCTTTATTTTCTTTGACAAAAGCGCTCCCGCACCCCCAACTGCTGCCAAATAAACCCCTTTATATTCCTGGAGGGCATCTTTGACTGCCTGGCTGCGCAGTCCCTTGCCAATACAGGCTTTCATTCCATGCTTGAGCATATGCGGAGTATATTTATCCATTCTGCCGCTGGTGGTTGGCCCAGCCGAACCGATCGCCTGACCCGGTTTGGCCGGGGTAGGTCCGACATAATAAATAATCTGTCCCTGCAAATCGATAGGCAAAGGTTCGCCCTGGTCCATTAATTCAATCAGCTTTTTATGGGCGGCATCACGCGCGGTATAGATAACCCCGTTTATTACCAGGTTGTCCCCGGCTTTTAAAGAAAGCGCTGTCTCATCGCTTAGAGGGGCTTCAATTTTTTTAAATTCCATTTAGCTTTTCCTCCTCTCGGTTTTTTGCAGTTATAAAATCCTTTCTCGATGCCGGCTGGCATGACAGTTAATGTTTACAGCTGCAGGCATGCTGGCAATATGAGAAGGGAAAGTTTCAATGTGCACGGCCAGGGCAAAAGTCCTCCCGCCGAACCCCTGCGGTCCCACCCCCAGGTCATTGATCTTGTTGAGGATTTTTCGTTCTAATTCGGCATACCTTTCATCCGGGTGAGGCTGACCCAGGGGGCGAAACAAAGCTCTTTTTGCTGATAATGCCACCCGATCAAAAGTACCCCCAATCCCTACTCCGACCACGATTGGCGGACAGGGGTTCGGCCCGGCCGCTTTAACATGCCCAACCACGAAATCGACTAAGCCTTCTTCACCGTCAGCGGGTTTCAGCATTTTCACGGTGCTCATATTTTCACTGCCGCCGCCTTTGGGAGCAAATGAAATTTTCACCTTGTCCCCGGGAACGATATCTGTATAAATCACCGCCGGGGTGTTATCTCCGGTGTTTTTTCTTTCATAAAGGGGATCTGTGACTATTGACTTGCGCAGGTAACCCTCATCGTAGCCTTTCTTTACCCCGGCATTAATTGAATCTTCCAGGCTACTCCCGGACAAATGTACCTCTTGGCCCCATTCCACGAAAAAAACAGCAAATCCCGTATCCTGGCAGATCGGTATTTGCTCGTTTTTTGCAATCTCAACATTTTCGATTAGTTGCCTAAGGACTTCTTTCCCGGTTGGTGATTCCTCCTGTTCGTGAGCATCTTGTAAGGCTTTAAGCACATCGTCTCCTAAATATAAATTAGCTTCTTTACACATCTCGGCAACTTGATCACTAATAGTCGAAGCGGCAAGTTCTCGCAAAGCCAGGCACCTCCATTTAAATTATTAGCATATTACGGTTGAAAATAAACCGGTAAGACCCAGATAATAAAGGTACATAAACGAGGCCTTTAATAGCTAAAGTTCTGTTCTTTGCGCAAAAATCCTGCCGCTGGTTTTAAAATTTATTATCATTCTAAAATTTATAAGTTAAACCGCTTCCAAGCCTTTATTAAACGCCTGCAAATTCAAAGGAAGCAGCTTCTTTTTCTTTTCCGGGATTATCTCTTCCAGGGCTTTTTTGACACTTTCAGAGTCCACTACTCCAGTAACTTTTACAAAAGCTCCTAACATGATCAGGTTAAAGACCCGGTTGTTACCTAGCTCTGCCGCCATCTCGCTGGCCGGCAACTTATAAATATTTAAGTCGCTGCGCTTAGGATTAATATCAACTAGGGAGCTATTCAGCAGCAGGTAGCCACTTTCTGCCGCGCTGGGCTCAAATTTTTCCAGGGAAGGTTTGTTGAAAATCAAGAGGCCTTCCGGTGTTTCCACCAGCGGGGAACTGATCTCTTTTTCAGCGATGGTCACAAAGCAGTGGGCTGTACCCCCGCGCATTTCCGCCCCGTAAGAGGGTATCCAGGAAATATAATTGCCTTCCAGCATTCCGGCATGCGCCAGTACTTCACCAACGAAAAGTACTCCCTGCCCGCCAAAACCGGCTATGGTAGTGCCAAACTTCTTCAATCAAGACACCCCCTCAACTGTTTTAAGTTCACCGAGCGGGTAGGCTTCGATCATGTTTTCTTCCAGCCACTTGAGCGACTGCACCGGGTTCATCCGCCAGTTGGTGGGACAAATAGCTAAAACCTCCACCAGGGAAAATCCCAGGCCATCCAGCTGCACCTGGAAGGCTTTCTGGATCGACTTTTTGGCCTTGTTTATATTTTTCGGATCATGGACGGAAACGCGGCTTAAATACCTGGCCCCCTGCAGGCTGTACAGCAGCTCCGGTACCTGGATCGGATAACCGGCCAGTTGAGGGTCCCTTCCGGTGGGAGTAGTAGTGGTGACCTGCTTCTCCAGGGTGGTCGGAGCCATCTGACCGCCGGTCATTCCGTAGTTGGTGTTGTTGATAAATATAATGGTAATCCTTTCACCCCTGGCGGCGGCATGGACCATTTCACTCATTCCTATGGAAACAAGATCCCCGTCCCCCTGGTAGGTAAAGACCAGGTTTTCAGGCAAGGCTCGTTTCACCCCGGTGGCAACCGCCGGCGCCCTGCCGTGGGCGGCCTGGACTACGTCAATGTCTAAGTAAGCGTCCAGGAGAACGCTGCAGCCAACCGGTGCCATGCCCACGGATTGTTCCCGCAGATCAAGCTCGTCGATTACCTCCCCGATCAAACGGTGAATAATCCCGTGGGAACAACCGGGACAGTAATGCATCTTAGTATCTATAAGGGTCCTGGTTTTTTTCAAAACAGTACTCATGCTTTACCTCCCTCCTATTTTCTTGATCTCTTCCAGTATTGCGCTGCTATCGGGCAGTGAGCCGCCGGGACGCCCGTGAAATTCGACAGGCACCCTGTCGTTGACAGACAGCTTAACATCTTCAAGCATCTGCCCGGTGTTCATTTCCACGGTGAGGATCCCTTTTACGCCTCTGAGATCATTAAAGACGTGATCCGGGAAGGGCCACAGGGTGATCGGCCTGATCAGGCCGGCCTTAATCCCTTCCTGCCTGGCTTTTTCCACCGCTTCTTTGCAGATTCTGGAAGCAATGCCAAATGAAACCAGCAGGATCTCGGCGTCTTCCGTATAATACAGGTCCACCCTTTTTTCATTTTCAGCGATTAACTTGTACTTCTCATAAAGCTTCCAGTTGTGTGCTTCCAGGGCGTCTGGATCGAGCAGCAGAGTGCTGATGATATTTCTTTCCCGGTCCTTGCAGCCTGTAACCGCCCAGGGCTTTTCAGGAGCCTTCGCATATTCGTCATCTTCTTTATTATCCGGCTTCTCCACTACTTCCATCATCTGGCCCATAAACCCGTCGCCAAGAATCATTGCCGGGTTGCGGTACTTGTCTGATAGATAAAAAGCCATCCTGGTAAAATCATAGATTTCCTGGACCGAGGAAGGAGCGAGCACAATAAGCCGGTAATCGCCATGCCCGCCCCCCTTGGTAGCCTGAAAATAATCAGAGTGGGAAGGGGCGATGTTACCGAGCCCGGGGCCTCCCCGCATCATATTTACTATCACGCAGGGAAGCTCGGCTCCAGCAATGTAGGAGATCCCCTCCATTTTAAGGCTGATTCCCGGGCCGGAAGAAGAGGTCATTACCCTGACCCCGGTCGCCGCGCTCCCGTAGACCATGTTGATCGCAGCAATCTCGCTTTCGGCCTGGATAAATACGCCGCCTGCCCTGGGCATTTCATTGGACATATATTCCCCAATTTCATTTTGGGGCGTAATCGGGTAGCCATAATAAAAACGGCAGTTGGCGGCAATGGCTCCGGCTCCGACAGCATCGTTTCCTTTCATTAATATTCTGCTCATTTACTTCCCTCCTTTACCCTTTCCACTTCTATGACCACGTCAGGACAGACCAAAAAACAGAACCCACAAGCGTTGCAATTATCTTCATCAGTAATAATGGCCGGGTTATAGCCCTGAATATTGATCTTTTTGTCCAACTCCAGAATGCCCCGCGGACAAAATTCGACACACAAACCGCATCCCTTACATTTTTCCCTGTCTATAGTTAATTTGCCCTTGGCTGCCAAGATTCATTCCTCCTTCTCAAAAACTTCCCGGTAATAACCATGCAATATCTTTCACAATGTTATTGTTTGCCTGCAAAATATTGCATAGCTTATCAAATAAACATTAATATGCTGTAGCTTTTAAATCTTTATTTCTGCAGCCTTTCCTCGGCAAAAATATCGGCCATTTCCCGGGGCAGCAGATCCTGTTCCCGCGCCCTGTGCAAAACTTCTTCGAGGCGATTTTTAATCCGGGCAACAACCTTTTTTATCTGTTCATGGTCGCTTATACCCTGTCGCTTCATTTCCACGAAAATAATCCCGCCGGCATTGATAATGTAATCGGGCGCCAAAAGAATTCCGCGTTTTTTAAGTTCATGTTCATACTGCTTTTCTTTGACTACATTATTGGCTCCTCCGGCAATGATTTTGCACTTGAATTGATCAATTGTGTCCTGGTTGACCACTCCGCCAGTGCCACAGGGAGCGAAAATATCGCAATCCTGCCCGTAAATATCATCTGGATCCACCACCTCAGCCTGGAATTCTTTTTTCGCCATCTCTAAAGGTTCCTGGTCAATATCGGTGACAATCAACCTGGCACCGTCTTCATGCAGATGCCGGCATAAAGCTTCGCCAACACTGCCAACTCCCTGCACAGCAACAGTTTTGCCTGCAAGTTTCTCGGAACCGTAAACTTCTTTTGCACAGGCTTTTATTCCTTGCCAGACTCCAAAAGCGGTAAAAGGCGAAGGACTGCCGATCACTGAACCACCAAGGATGTGATCACAAGCTTCGCGCATGCAGTCTAGATCTCCCTCATGAATGCCCATATCGGCTGCGGTTATAAATCGCCCGCCCATCCTTTTAAGGTGTCTGGCATAAGCATGAAACAATGCTTTGCTTTTATCTGTATGAGGATCACCGATAATCACCCCTTTACCGCCTCCAAGCGGCAGTTCGGCTGCAGCCGATTTATAGCTCATACACCGGGCCAGGTGCATAACATCATCTACTGCCGCGTCTTCCGATGGATAGGTCCACATCCTGGTTCCGCCCAACGCCGGGCCGCGTCCTGTATTGTGAATGGCAATCACGGCCTTTAATCCCACATTTGCATCTTGAATCATAACCAGCTCTTCAAAACCCTGCTTTTTCATTTTTGCCAGGTACTCAGACATAAAAAACCCCTCCAAGTAAAAATATTAGTCTTCTCCACCCTAAAATCATTTCAATTTTTATACCATTAATAAGCATATTAGGGCGCTGGAGGGGATAAAACCGTGCCAAAGATGATCTAGATTAATTTATGGCGGTGTAATTTATTATAAAAATTGCGGATAGAAATATCCAGACGACGAGCAGCCTCAGCTTTATTCCCTCCGCATTCCTCAAGCGCTTTCTTTAAAACTTCCTTTTCCCAACTTCGGGACATCTCTTGCAAACTTCCATTAACCCGGGCATATTCTTGCGTTTTTTCTTTCTGGGAAGAAGCAAACGGCATTACTAAATGTTTCTCTTCAATTACATCTTCCTCCCGGCCCAGGTTAATCAGGGCACGGGTAATTACATTCTGCAGTTCGCGCATATTCCCCGGCCAATCATACTCTTGCAAGCGGCGGTATACTTCGGGAGTTGCCTCTATAGCCAATTTTCCGTATTCCCTGGAATAATAATTCAAGTAATGATCGGCTAATAGCGGGATGTCGCTTTTGATTTCCCGCAGGGGAGGCAAGCGAATCGGAAACACATTGAGACGGTAATAAAGGTCTCTTCTGAATCTATTTTCTTCAAGCAGTTTTTCCAGATTGGCATTGGTAGCTGTGATAATCCGGACATCAATTTGCCGCGACCGCGATTCGCCGACCCTGATGATTTCCCCTTCCTGGATCGCCCTGAGCAGCCTGGCCTGGGCTTCCAGACTCATCGCCCCTATTTCATCCAAGAACAAGGTCCCACCGTTTGCTTCCTCGAAGTAACCCTTACGGCCTCCCTTCTTGGCTCCGGTAAAAGCTCCTTCGGCATAACCAAACAGTTCGCTTTCCATCAGGGTGCTGGTCAGTGAAGCACAGTTAACCCGAATAAAGGGTTTTTCCGCCCTGTCGCTATCATGGTGAATTGCATGGGCAAACAATTCTTTGCCGGTCCCGCACTCACCGCGCAACAGCACGCAGGCCGGGGTGGCTGCCACATGCCTGGCCCTTTCAATAGTTTCTAAAATCTGTTCACTGCTGCCAATAACATCATCAAAGGTATAGCGCGATTCAAGTTCCCTAACCCGGCGGCGGGTGCGCTCCAGCTCTTCCATTACCCAGCGCAGTTCTGATATATCATGAATCACTCCTACGCTTCCTTTTAAGCGACCTTTAATAATCAGTGGGGCACAGCTGACAATCACTTCCCGGCGAAAAGGTCCTACTTTCATCCGCACTCCCTTGATCGGCTTGCCTGTCTGCAGGACTTTCATGTGCACACTTTCGCCTTCGGCAATATCTACTGTTGCCGGCTGATTTAAAACCTGATCCACGGTCATCCCGGTAATGCGTGTATAAGCCCGGTTAATCATAATCCCGATCCCGTTTTCATCGACAACCGAAACGGCATCGGACAAAGAATCGATGATTGTTTGCAAAAGCAATTTATTTTCACCGGCTGCCTCCAAAATGGAAGCTTTATCTTCCGCCATCAGTACACCACCTTTATTGCAAGCCTAACAGCTCTTCAAACCGGGATTGATCAAGAACTTCCACCTCCAGGCTGCGGGCTTTTTCTAATTTACTGCCAGGCTCGTCGCCCGCAACCAGGTAATCGGTATTTTTGCTTACTGAGGAACTGACCTTGCCTCCCTGCTCTTCCACCAGGGCTGTCGCCCGCTCGCGGGTATAGCCTTCCAGCGCCCCGCTGAAAACAAAAGTTTTACCGGACAAATCCGGACCGGCGGCCTGGGTAGAATCCTCTGCCGCAGGCTCTTTAAAATTCACCCCGGCTCGTTTTAATTTATCAATCACCGGTTGAGTCTCCGGGGTGCGGAAAAATCCAGACACTGCCTGGGCTATTTTCGGCCCAATTTCCGGGATCTCGGTCAACTCTTCCTCTTTTGCTTTCTGCAGTCTTTCCAGGTCTTTAAATTTTTCAGCCAGCAAGCGGGCCGCTTTCTCCCCGACAAAACTAATTCCCAGCCCAAAAAGCAAACGCCTCAGCGGTTTTCCTTTACTGTTTTCAATCGCCCCGACCAGGTTGGCCGCTGATTTTTCCGCCATGCGCTCCAGGCCGGTAAGCTGTTCTTCTTTTAAATAGTAAAGATCACCCACATCGCCGGCGAGATCTTCCCTGTAAAGCATTTCAGCAATAGCCGGGCCCAGGCCTTCAATATCCATGGCCCTGCGCGAAGCAAAATGGACCAGTTTCTCTACCAGCTGGGCCGGACATTTTGGGTTTAGACAGCGCAGCGCGGCCTCACCGCTAAGACGAGTCGTTTCAGAACCGCAGGAAGGACAGCTGCGGGGCATGGTAAACTCTTTTTCTTCCCCGGTCCGTTTATCTTTTAAGACCCGCAGCACCTCGGGGATTATTTCACCGGCTTTGTGAATGGTTACCGTATCCCCGATCTTAACTTCTTTCTCCTTTACAAAGTCTTCATTATGAAGGCTGGCCCGCTGCACAACCGAACCGCTCAAGTGAACCGGTTCCAGGATGGCCACCGGCGTAATCGCCCCGGTCCGGCCGACATTGACCTGAATATCTTGAACCCTGGTAGTTTTCTCCTCCGGCGGGTATTTATAAGCAATCGCCCAGCGCGGGCTCCTCGCCGTGGCGCCAAGCTCTTTTTGCCATTTAAGTGAATTTACCTTGATCACGATCCCATCGGTTTCGTAAGGCAGTTCCTCTCTTTTATCCTGCCACCTCCGGCAGTACTGCCAGACCTCCTCAGGTCCCCGGCAGACAGTATAATTCTGATTAACCGGTAAACGCATTTTCTCTAGATAGACAAGCACTTCCTCTTGGGTTTCCAGGGCCAGGTTGTGCTCTCCCAGGCCGTAGAAAAAGATCCGCAAAGGGCGCGCCGCAGCCAGGCGCGGGTCCAGCTGGCGCAGGGAACCGGCGGCGGCATTACGCGGGTTGGCAAAAAGCATCAGCCCCTGCTCTTCCCTCTGCCGGTTAAGCTGCCTGAAAGCTTCCCGGTTGATGTAGGCTTCGCCGCGCACTTCCATGGTCAATGGCTCCGGCAATTGAAGGGGTATCTGCCTGATCGTGCGCAGGTTTTGGGTAATATCTTCACCGGTATATCCGTCACCCCTGGTGGCGCCGCGTACAAAGGAGCCATTTTCATACTGCAGGGAAACCGCCAGGCCGTCAAACTTTAACTCGCATAAGTAGTCCACGGTTTCCAGTCCGCTCAATCTGCGCACCCGGGCGTCAAATTCAAACAATTCCTCCCGGTTGAAGGCATTGTCCAGGCCAAGCATGGGCACTTTGTGTTCCAGGGGTTCAAATGCTTCCAGTGGTTCGCCGCCGACCCGGTTTGTAGGAGAGTCCGGATCCCATAGCTGTGGGTACTTCTGTTCGAGTTCCTGCAGTTCACGCATCAGGCGGTCAAATTCATGGTCATTTATTAAAGGTTGATCGAGGACGTGATAACGGTAATTGTGTTCTTCAATTTCTTTGCGCAGGGCCCGGGCCCTTTCTTGTGCTTTTTCCAGTCCCGCTTCTGACATAATTTCCTCCAAAAATCTTAATATTTTCCAGCCCAGAACTCACCCAAACCACAGCGGATTTTTAATAATTACCTGAAGGATCGGTGGCGGCACAATTCTCACGACTGCGGTTGGCAAAAAAACAGTTAGCCACAATCTATTAATGCAGTTCTTCCGGCTCTTCTCTTCTAAATGTTAGTGGTAAACAGCTTTATCGCTGAACAGCTTTAGTCTTAAGTTAATTTAAGGAAACCTAAAATTTGCTTCAAGCTTCGGACCTTTCTTTAAACTGCTCATAAATATACCCGGTAATTTCTTCCAACGGATCTCCGGGAGTGAATATTTTGCCGGCGTAACCTTTTTCAAGCAGCTCACTGGCATCCTCTTCCGGGATAATTCCGCCTACTAACAGCAAAACATCGTCCTGGCCGTTTTCCTGCATTAATTCTTTAATCTTTGGCACCAGGGTCATGTGTGCACCAGATAAGATACTAAGGCCCACTACATCTACATCTTCCTGCAGCGCCGTTTCTGCAACCTGCTGCGGAGTTTGGTGCAAACCGGTGTAGATCACTTCCATTCCAGCATCTCTTAAAGCCCGGGCCACCACTTTTACTCCCCGGTCGTGGCCGTCCAGACCGGGCTTGGCCACCAATACCCGGATTTTTTTATCACGCATTTAAACCACCCCTCATCCATTCCCTGAATCGAGTATCTGAAAACTACCGGGTCTTTATTTGCGACTAAACCCCTTTCACAGCTCAGTAAAGTAATCATACCCGGTTCTGTAAAAGCTGCCTTGAATGCGGCAGTTTAAACAAACTATTTTTTAAAACAGCGGTTTTTCTTTATATTCGCCAAAGACTTCTTTAAGCGCTTCCACAATTTCACCTTCTGTGGCATATACCCGGACCGCTTGCAAAATCTTGGGGATTACATTATCATCCCCGGTTGCAGTGGCTTTTAAGTCTGCCAGGGCATTTTCGACCGCAATTCCGTCTCTTTTTTCTTTGAGTTCTTTCAAACGTTCATATTGTTTTTTCTCCACTTCCGGATCAATCTTTAAAATCTCCAGATCAACCGGTTCCCCGGTATTATAGCGATTTACCCCCACTAAAATTCGTTCATCATTATCGAGAGCCTGCTGGAACTCGTAAGCGGCATCGGCTATCTCCTGCTGGAAAAAGCCCTGGTCGATGGCCGGCAGCACACCGCCAAGCTCATCAATACGCCGAAAATACTCTTCGGCTTCCGCTTCCATCTGGTCGGTTAAAGACTCAATGAAATAGGAACCGGCCAAAGGATCGATAGTGTTGGCCACCCCGGTTTCGTAAGCTAATATCTGCTGGGTGCGCAGGGCAATTTTGACCGCTTTCTCCGTCGGTAAAGCTAAGACCTCGTCCATCGAGTTGGTATGCAAAGACTGCGTCCCTCCTAAAACAGCCGCAAGCCCTTCGGTAGCGGTGCGCACAATATTGTTTTCCGGTTCCTGGGCAGTTAGGCTGCACCCCGCTGTCTGGGTATGGAAACGCATCTTCAGGGAGCGGGAATCTTTAGCACCGTACTTTTCTTTCATCCGCCTGGCCCAGATCCGGCGGGCGGCGCGGTACTTGCAAATTTCTTCGAAGAAATCAATATGAGAATTAAAAAAGAAAGATAGCCTCGGAGCAAAACTGTCCACATCCAAACCGGCATTGATCCCTGCTTCCACGTAGGCAAAACCATCGGCCAGGGTAAAAGCCAGTTCCTGCGCTGCCGTCGAGCCCGCTTCCCGGATATGGTAGCCGCTAATGCTGATCGTATTCCAGCGCGGAACCCTAGCGGAAGCATATTCAAAAATGTCGGTAATCAGCCGCATCGAGGGCTCCGGAGGAAAGATCCACGATTTCTGGGCAATGTACTCTTTCAAAATATCATTCTGGATTGTGCCTCCGACCTTATCCAGGCTGACTCCCTGCTTTTCAGCCGTGGCCAGGTACATGCACCAGAGAATCGCCGCCGGTCCGTTAATAGTCATTGAAGTGGTCACCTGATCGAGAGGAATTTGCTCAAATAAGATCTCCATGTCCTGCAGGGAATCAATTGCCACCCCGCAGCGCCCTACTTCACCCAGGGCCCGTTCGCTATCCGAGTCATATCCCATAATTGTGGGCATGTCAAAGGCGACGCTTAAACCGGTTTGTCCCTGTTCCAGTAAGTAGCGATAACGCCGGTTGGAATCATAAGCATCGCCAAAGCCGGAAAACTGGCGCATGGTCCAAAGCCGGCCGCGGTACATGTTGGGGTGCACTCCCCTGGTATAGGGATATTTGCCCGGAAAACCCAGGTCTTTTTCATAATCTAAATCCTCAGTGTCCGGTGGAGTATAGAGAAGTTTCACCGGGCGACCGGATACCGTCACCGCCGGCTCTTCGCGTTTTTTCATCTCCGCTACTTCTTTTTCCCACAACTCCTTTAATTCCTTGATCCGTTCAGGCCTTAATTTTTCCAAAACTCATCCACCCCTTTACTACCGCCTTTGCCAAAAAGAGAGTCTTCAAGGATTTACATATCAGGTTCTTGTTCTAATCTTTTCGGCGATATTTCTATAATTGAAATTTGGTTTATAATAAAGAATTTTGCAATTAAATAGTAGCATTAAACCTAAAATAAATCAACTCAGTTTAAAGTGCAGGATAAAAAGTTAAAAATAATGAGAGCACCGCTGCACCTAAAAGCATAACTGCCGCACCCATCAAATTTAATTCTTTAACCACTGTGCCCAGGGGCGTTTTTAAGTATTCTGCAGTTAAGATGGTGCACATATGCAGAGGCGAAGCAAAATAACCGGCCAGACAGCCGATGAAAACCAAAGCCATATAATAAACTCCTGCCTGTGTCTCAGGTAAAATTGGCATAAACAGGGGCACACCAATGCCAATCGCGGCATATGAACTGCCTGAAAGCAAACCGGTAATATAAGGGATTAACATTACCAGCAAAAACAGGGGAAGCCCTTTTTCTAATAATAAACCCATAATATCAGCAACCACTTCACTATGCTCCAAAAAATCCTTAAAAATTAGAATGGCTACAATGGCGAAGCTCATGGACCAGTTGATCCCTTTTATGATCATTGTCATTCTCGCCTTCACCGTTTCACCAACAGCCCGGTCACGGGGGAAATAGATTAGAAAAGCAACCGCGATTCCGGCAAGGATAGCCACCGGATAATAAAGCCCCAACCCCACAGCTGACACGAGTAAAACAATCAGGGGACTCAAACTGTAAAGAAGCGCTCGCAAATCTTTTGCCAGGGTGCTTTTGGGGCTGGAGTTTTCAGCAACTTTGCTCTTTTTCACTCCCCGGAAAATATATTTAAAAACAAACCCATAAAAAATAAAAAAGATGACCAGGTTAAAATGGATAAAAGCATAAATGCTGATGTTTGATAGCTCGGAAAAAAGAATTAGCGCTGGATAAAAGGGATAAATCAAATACTGGATGTGTCGAAACATAATATTAGCAAGAGCCAGTCTTTGTCCGCTTAACTGGAGAGCTTTCCCCGGCTTTTCCACCAGGGGCGCAGAAAACACGGCGCCGCCAGGAAAAGTAATCAACCCGATCAGAGCCGGCAGCAGGACAACCTGGTAGCGTAAGTCCCTGATCAAGACTGAAAGCGAGTGCATGATTCTATTCAGGGTGCCCGTTTCTTTTAAGAGATTGCCAAAAGCAGTAAGGGTAACCATGATCAGGGCAAGCATAATCATGGTGGAACTGGTTAATGATTTTACTGTAATCTCGATTATTGCTTTTAAAGAAAAATTATTGGTTAGGACAAGAATTACTATGCCAGCTAAAATTGCTAAGTATAACTTTACTCCCTTTTGCGTCAACAGAACTATAACTACAATTGCAGCAACTACACCGACTATATCTAACAATATGCTTCACCTACTATTTAATATTAGTTATCGCTGAAAGAAATAATTGACAACCCATCATCCACCTTAAATAGAGTTCATTTTAGAAAGTTACGATCCCCAATAACGAAGAAAATGCCATTGGTAGAATACCACATGTCCTATAAACTAGCCACATCAACAGACAATCAACTGCATCTAATTGCAGGTTTATTCAGCCGGCTTCACGAATACTAGAACCTGGCAAAACTCATATAAAGCTTACCAGGAGGTCTGAAAATGAATTTAGTAGAATACGGAGGGAAAAAGCCGGTTTTAGCAAATAGAATTTACATCGACCCCCAGGCTACTCTGATTGGCGATATAATAGTTGAAGATGGAGTAGGCATTTGGCCGGGTGCGGTAATCAGGGCGGATGAAGCACAAATTGTGCTAAAAAATGGCGCCATGCTCTTGGAAAACGCAGTTGTCGAAGCGGCCGGGGGAACAACTGTAACAATCAGCAGCAACAGTATCATCAGCCACGGGGCTATTGTTCACGGAGCGCAAGTCGGCAGTGGTTGCATCATCGGAATTGGGGCAATGGTGCTCGATAATGCCAGGATTGGTAACCACAGCATCATCGGATCCGGGGCCCTGGTAGCACCCAATAAAGAAATACCTGAAAAATCGCTGGTCATCGGCCTGCCCGGTAAAGTGGTCAGAGAAATTGATTCTTCAGACCTGCAATCCAGCAGGAAAGAATGGGAAACCTTAAATAACAAGCTGGATCAATACATAAAAATCCGTGGCGGCACCCGGTAAAACTCACATCCAGTTTTATAAATTTCCTTATATTTTCCCGGGTTGGCCCCTGTCCGAAGCTGTTTTGTCAACATTTTCTTATCTCTACTCGCTTAACTTGCCGCTTTCGCTAAAAAAGTTGATCTCTGCTAACACCTCGTAAGCGGCGCTGTAGGGATCTTTCTGGCGCTGAACAATATTTTCCACCAGCTTTTCTAAAGAAATATCTTCTTTAACCCGGTCCCAGATCCTGTTTTTCACCAGGTATTCCACCTGTTCGGTAAGCTCACGGCGGACCCGGTCTCTGCGGATTTCCATCAACCGACCGCTTTCTTCCATGAACCGGCGGTGCTCCTGCAGCGCTTCCCACAGCTCTTTAATCCCCTCACTGCGCGGACTCACCGTTGCCTGAACCGGCGGCCGCCACTGGTCTGTTTCCTTCATATCTAACATTAAGCTGATTTCCGTAGCGGTACGATCTGAACCGGGCAGGTCGGCCTTGTTGATCACAAAAACATCGGCTATTTCCATAATTCCCGCCTTGATAGTCTGGACACTGTCGCCTGCGGCCGGGGTTAGCACCACCATGGTTGTGTCGGCGGTTTTGACAATATCCACTTCCGACTGGCCCACCCCGACGGTTTCGATTAAGATAATATCTTTGCCGAAAGCATCGAGCACCTGGATTGCTTCGCGGGTAGCCCGGGCCAGTCCGCCCAGGCTGCCCCTGGTCCCCATGCTGCGAATAAAGATGTCTTGATCCAGGGCATGCTCCTGCATGCGGATCCGGTCGCCCAAAATCGCGCCCCCGCTAAATGGGCTGGTTGGATCAACGCCGATCACCCCTACTTTAAGCCCTTCTGCCCGCATTTTCTGCAGCAGGCAGTCAACCAGGGAACTTTTGCCCGAACCGGGGGCCCCGGTTACCCCAACCACGTAAGCCCTGCCGGTATGAGGGTAAAGATCCTTTAATAATTCTCTTTTTTGGCTGTCATCATTTTCAATCAGGGAGATCAGGCGCGCGGCCGCACGCCTGTTGCCCTGTACTAAATCTTTAACCAGCTGCTGCATCTATACACCTCTTTAATATTCGATTCCTGCCACGCAGTTCGCACCCTGTTCATAATGGTGCTTGATGGCCAGTACTTCGCTGACCATATCCGCTCTTTTAACCAGCTGCTGTGACGCATTCCGCCCGGTTAAGATAACTGTCACGTCGGCGGGTTTTTTTTCAAGCAAAGCCAGCAAGTCATCTTCTTTGAGCAGACCGTAATCGACAGCCACATTGATTTCATCTAAAACAATAAAATCATATTCATGATTTATAATTGCCTTTTCGGCCCTGCCAAAACCTTCCCGGGCCAGTTTTATGTCTACCTGCTCTGGAGACTCCCGGCAGACAAAATCATCGCGCCCGGATCTAACGATCATCAGGCCTGGCATCTTATCAAGGGCCAGGAATTCGCCATAATCTCTGCCCTTCATAAAATGGATCATGCATACACTGTAACCGTGCCCAAGGGCCCGCACAGCCTGACCGACGGCGGCAGTGGTTTTACCTTTGCCGTCTCCGGTAAAGACCATGATCAGACCTGGACATTCTTTTGCCATTTAAGCTTGCTCCTTTCCTCTCCTTTAACCTGGAATTTCTTTCCGCTATTTCTCTACTGTTTTTTACTGCTTTTTAAATTACATTTGGCAGTTTATTCTTAAAACCAAAACATGCAATTATCAACTAGCCAAGCAGGTAACGTGAAATAACCAAACGCTGCACCTCGCTGGTGCCTTCATAAATCTGGGTAATTTTCGCATCCCGCATAAAACGCTCGACCGGGTATTCCCGGGTATAGCCGTAACCGCCAAAGATCTGCACTGCGTTGGTAGTAACTTCCATCGCGGTCTCCGCAGCATACAACTTGGCCATGGCGGAAGCTTTACCGTAGGGCAATCCCTCATTTTCTAAGTAAGCGGCCTGGTAAGTTAAAAGGCGTGAAGCTTCGATTTTTGTGCCCATGTCGGCCAGCATAAAAGAAATGGCCTGGAATTTGGCAATTGGCTGGCCAAACTGTTCCCTGTTTTTGGCATACTCAGCTGCTTCTTCCATCGCCCCCTGGGCAATTCCCACCGCCTGGGCGGCAATGCCGTTACGCCCCCCGTCCAGGGTACTCATGGCAATTTTAAAACCCTGGCCTTCTTCACCGAGCAGGTTTTCTTTCGGCACCCGGCAGTCTTCAAAGATCAGTTCCACGGTGGGTGAAGAACGCAGGCCCATCTTCCGCTCTTTCTTGCCAAAGGAAAAGCCGGGGGTATCTTTTTCCACGATAAAAGCGCTGATCCCTTTGGCTTTCTTTTCCTTGTCGGTAACCGCAAAAACAATATAAATTTCTGCATCGCCGGCATTGGTGATAAAGGTCTTGCTGCCGTTTAACACGTAGCTGTCACCATCCAAAACCGCGGTAGTGCGCTGGTTGGCCGCATCGCTTCCGGCGGTATCTTCAGTGAGGCCGTAAGCGCCCAGCTTTTCACCCAGCGCCATCGGTTCCAGAAATTTTTTCTTTTGCTCTTCAGTCCCGTATTTAAAAAGCGGCCATCCGGCCAAAGAAATATGCCCCGAAAGGGTGGTTCCCATCGAAGCATCGACCCGGGACAGTTCTTCAACGGCAATCACATAGCTAAGGTAATCGCACCCACCTCCACCGTATTCTTCGGGCCAGGGAATGCCGGTTAAGCCCAGCTCGCCCATTTTGTCAAACAGCTCCCTGGAAAACTCCTCCTTGTCGTCACGTTCATCCGCACCCGGCTTTACCTCTTTTTCAGCAAAATCACGGACCATCTTGCGGGTCATTTCCTGCTCTTCAGTCAACTGAAAATTCATCTTTCGTCCTCCTTGCAATTCTAAATTTATCTATAAGCATAAACTTTTATGCCACGCCTTTAGAGACAAGCCAAACTAAATATTTAAAAGCTCCCGGGCTACCACCATGCGCTGGATCTGGTTGGTGCCTTCATAAATCTGCGGCGCCTTGGCATCACAAAAATACATGGTCAGCGGGTTGTCGGCTTTCCCTCCCTGGTAGCCGCACAAATCGATGCAGCGGGAAGCTGCCTCCATAGCCAGGTCGGTGGCATAATATTTGGCCATGGAAGCCTCCCTGGAGCATTTCTCCCCGGAGTCTTTTGCCACAGCCGCCCGGTAAACCAGGAGCCGGGCCGCTTCCAGGCGTGTGGCCAGGTCTGCCAGGACAAAGCTTACCGCCTGTTCAGTTTTTTTACCTGTTTTTTCCGCTTCTTTTAAGTAAGCTGTGGCATACTCAATACTGGCCCGGGCCAGGCCCAGGCCTTGTGCCCCAATGCCAATCCTGCCGCCATCTAATAAGGAGAGGGCGATATAAAAACCTTCCCCCTCTTTTCCCAGCCGGTTGGAAGCGGGCACAAACAGATCTTCCATGACTAGTTCCGAGGTGCTCGCACGGTTTAGGCCCATTTTCTTTTCAGACTTGCCCGCGCTCAAACCCGGAGAACTACCTTCCACCAGGAAGGCGGTAATCCCTTTATGGCCAAGGTCGCGATCAATGGTGGCTAACAGGGTGTAAAGATCTGCTTCCCCGCCGCTGGTAATAAACATCTTGCTGCCATTTAACCGGTAGCCTCCCTCTTCGGCAACCGCGGTAGACGTGAGGGCGGCGGCATCGGAGCCGGATCCTTCCTCGGTCAGGGCAAAAGCGCCTAAAATTTCCCCACGGGCCAGGGCCGGCAGGAAATGTTTCTTTTGCTCCTCGGTGCCAAAATAAAGAAGAGGAAAAGAACCCAGCGAGGTATGCACCGCAATAATTGCTCCCGTGGCCGCGCATACTTTAGAAACTTCCTCGATTAAAAGGATATAGGTTAAAAAATCTTCATCCTGCCCGCCCCACCCTTTTGGCAAAGGCAGGCCCATATAACCGCACTCACCCGCTTTTTGCAAGTTTTCCCGGGGGAAGTGATTCCCGGTATCAATTTCTTCCTCCGCAAACCGGCGGAACTCTTCCTGCCTGGACAGGTGATAATCCGAAAGCAAAAAGTTCATCTTGATCCCTCTTTTATACTTTTACTATAGTTGCTTCACCCTGCGCGGCGCCGCTGCAGATGGTGGCCAGTCCATAACCCCCGCCGCGCCTGTGCAGCTCATTAATCAAAGTCAAAAGAATTCTGGCCCCGCTCGCTCCAATCGGGTGACCCAGGGCCACTGCCCCGCCGTTGACATTAACCTTGTCCTGGTCCCATCCGCCGAGCTTGATGCTGGTTAAAACCACCGCGGCAAAAGCTTCATTAACTTCGATTAAATCAATTTTATCAATAGCAAGCCCGGCTTTATCAAGGGCCAGTTTAGCCGCTTCATAAGGCACGGTGGCGATGTAGCGCGGTTCAAGGGAAACTTTCCCCTGGGCCACAATTTCGGCCAGGGGCTCCAGGCCCATTTTCCGGGCCTTAGCCCTGGAAGCAAGAACCAACGCGGCGGCCCCATCGCTGATTCCCGGGGCGTTGCCGGCGGTAACCAGGCCCTCTTTTTCAAAAGCCGGGGGCAGTTTGGCCAGTTTTTCCAGGCTGGTATCTTCCCGGGGCAGCTCGTCATCTTCCACCAGCAGGGGGTCCCCTTTTTTTTGGGGCACAAAAACGGGGACAATCTCTTCTGCCAGGCGGCCGCTTTTTCTTGCTCCCACGGCCAGCTGGTGGCTGCGCAGGGCCCAGCTGTCCATTTGTTCACGGGTAACCCCGTGCTCTGCCGGCACGGCGCTGCCGTGCACTCCCATGTGGACATCGTGGAAAGGACACCACAACCCGTCATAAACCATCCCGTCTACCAGCGGCGCATCGCCCATCCTTAAACCGGTGCGGGCTTTCGCCATATAGTAAGGCACCGCGCTCATATTCTCCATCCCGCCTGCTACCAGCAAAGAAGCTTCCTTCGCTTTCACCAGGGAATCGCCCAGGTTCACTGTCCGCAGGCCGGAGGCGCATACCTTGTTAATTGTATCGGAGGGCACTGTATAGGGCAGGCCCGCCTTAATTGCCGCCTGCCGGGATGGAATCTGCCCGGCTCCGGCCTGCACCACCATGCCCAGCAAAACATTGTCGATAGCTTCAGCAGAAACCCCGGCCCGCTGCAGCGCTTCTTTTACGGCAAGCGCCCCCAGGTCCACCGCAGCCACTGGTTGCAGGGAACCTAAAAACCGGCCAAAAGGCGTGCGAGCATAACCAAGCACAACAGTCGATTCCATAAAGAACCACCCTTTAAATAATGCCTCGATTGATTAAAGATCAGGTTAACGGTTGCCGCTTTGACTTACCAAACCCTGCCATGAAGTTTATAGCATGGCCCGGTCAATTAAAAGTCAGTTCGTCAAGCAGTTTAACAATAAACAATTTAAGCAGGCGCAAGTCTGCAGGCACAATTTAGCCGGCTTCCGTTTGAAACAGCTGCAAACCAGCCCCGCCAAAAACCTTTACTGCGTTAGGCCATTTTTAAATGATAAATAGTGTGCTTCCAGTTCCTCTTTTGCTCACTGCAACCATTAATCACACTATTAAGAATCCACCGCTGATCAGGAAAACTACAAACCGCTAAAAGCTTTTTACCTGGAAACTTAAACCTTCAAAAATCCTTGCTGGCTAACGCTTTAAAGCCCGGTGGGCGATATCTCTCCTGAAATAACAGCCCTCAAACTTAATCTGGTCGCAGGTCCGGTAAACCCGGTCCAGGGCTTTTTGCAGGGTACTGTCCCAGGCCGTTACCCCGAGCACCCGGCCTCCGTTTGTCACCAGGCGTCCTTCTTTGATGGCGGTACCGGCATGGAAAACGGCAATATTTTCATCCCCGGATTGCTTTAGTTCTTCCAGGCCTTCAATCAGAAAACCTTTTTGATAACTGCCCGGGTAACCTTTTGAAGCCATTACCACACAGACTGCCGGATCTTTTTTCCATTCGGCATCCAGCCCCTTTAAATTTCCTTGCGCCGCCGCATCAAGAAGAGGCAGTAAATCGGACTGCATGCGCGGAATTAAAGCCTGCGCTTCCGGATCACCAAAACGGACATTATATTCAAGCACGTTAACCTCACCGCCTGAAATCATCAACCCGGCATAGATAACCCCTTTAAAATCAATACCTTCCCGCTTAAAACCATCCAGCAACCGCTTAAAAACCTGCTCCTTCACGCTCTGGTCCAATTCCTCGGTATAGACCGGGGCCGGTGAATAAGCTCCCATACCCCCGGTATTCGGACCCCGATCACCCTCATAGATAGCCTTGTGATCCTGTGATGAAGGTAAAAAGATCATTTCATTACCGTCGGTAATCGCCAGAACCGATACTTCTTCACCGCTCAGGCACTGTTCAATTACCACCCGCTCGCCGGCTTCGCCAAATTTGCGCTCGATCATAATATCATACAAGGCCTGTTCAGCTTCAGCCGGGCCGGAAGCCACGGTTACCCCTTTACCGGCGGCCAGCCCTTCGGCTTTAATCACTACCGGACCGCCGTAAAAACGGGCCAGGTGGCTGCGCGCTTCTTCAAAATCCGCAAAAATGGCAAATCCGGCTGAAGGGATTCCCCACTCTTTCATCTTTGCTTTAGCCCAGGCCTTGCTGCCCTCAAGCCTCGCTCCTTTCCTCCCGGGGCCAAAAACCTTCAAGCCGGCCTCGCGGAATTGATCGGCCAAACCTGCCACCAGGGGAGCTTCCGGTCCAACCACGGTCAAATCTATTTTTTCTGCCAGGGCCCACTCTTTCAAAGCCTCAACATGATCATCTTTAAAATCGACACACTCGGCCACTTCGGCAATTCCCGGATTGCCGGGAGCACAGTAGAGCTTATCCAGGCGGGGGCTCTGGGCAAGCTTCCAGGCTAAAGTATGTTCTCTTCCCCCTCCCCCGACTATCAGCACGCGCATCTAATCTCGCACCTCCCCAAAAACAATTATCTTTATAATTAATATCCATGTAAAAAAACAACAGCAACCAGAATTAAGTTAAATCTTGTTAGAAATAGCTGCATCCTCCAGACCAAAAACCAAAACTACTCGCAAATCCTGCTTTCACATAGCCAGATACATACAACTAAAAAGAAACCGGGGCCGGCAAGCACTTACAGGCTAATGTTTGAAATAGCGCCGCCCGGTAAAGACCATGGTCAGGCCATGCCTGTCGCACAAATCAATTGATTCCTGGTCTTTCTGCGATCCGCCCGGCTGGACAATGGCTTGAACCCCGGCTTTGGCCGCTTTTTCAACTGTATCCGGGAACGGGAAAAAAGCATCGGAGCCCAGTGCCGCCCCTTCAGCCTTTTCGCCGGCCTGGTTCAGGGCAATCCCGGCCGCCCCGATCCGGCTCATCTGCCCGGCACCGATCCCGTAAGTTTGCCCCTTGCCGGCAATTACGATCGCGTTGGAGCGGACATGCTTGACCACTTTCTGGGCAAAATTCAAGGCGGCCCATTGATCATCATCCGGTTTCCGTTTGGTCACCACCCGGCCGCAGCTGACCTCCACCGGCTCATAATCAAGGGTTTGGGCCAGTAGGCCGCCGCTTACTTTTTTAAGATCGGTTCGGTCCTGCCTGCTGGCTTCTAATGGAACCTGCAGCAGGCGTATATCTTTTTTATCTTGCAAGATTTGTGCCGCATTTTCACTAAAGCGGGGCGCGGCGATTACTTCCAAAAATATTTTGCTCATTTCCCGGGCGGTATCCTCATCTACTTCCCGGTTCAGGGCCAAAACCCCGCCAAAAATGGAAACCGGATCGCCTTCATAGGCCAGGTTGTAAGCCCGGCTTAAATCAGCGGCGCTGCCCACCCCGCAGGGATTGGCATGCTTGACCGCCACCACGGTGGGTTCTGAAAACTCAAGCACCAGTTCCCAGGCTGCGTTTAGATCGTTTAAATTGTTGAAAGAAAGCTCCTTGCCCTGCAGCTGTTCGGCTGCTGCCAGGCCTTCCGGCCGGCCCGAGGACACATAAAAGGCTGCCTCCTGCTGCGGATTTTCCCCGTAGCGTAAATCCTGCTTTTTCTTAAACGAAAGGTTTAAGCGATCCGGATATAAACCGGCCTCCGCTTCGGGCAGGGCATTAAAATAACCGGCAATAGCGGCGTCGTAGCCGGCGGTATGGGAAAAAGCTTCGGCGGCCAGGCTGATCCTGGTTTTTTCACTGATCTTACCGGTTTCTTGCAGCTCGCGGACCAGGGGCTCGTAACGCTGCGGATTAACCACCACAGCCACATGGGCATGATTCTTCGCCGCCGCCCTGAGCATGGTCGGTCCGCCGATATCAATGTTTTCCACCGCTTCTTTGTGCTCACTACCTTCCCGGGCTACAGCTTCTTCAAAGGGATAAAGGTTGACTACGACCAGTTCAATGGGGATGATCTGATGCTCTTTTAACTCACCAAGCTGCTCTTCCTGGTCGGGGCAGCCTAAAATAGCGCCGTGGATATAGGGATGCAGGGTTTTCACCCTTCCTCCCAAAATTTCCGGGAAACCGGTCACTTCCGAGGCTTCGGTCACTGAAAGCCCGCCTTCGCGCATGGCCCGGGCTGTGCCTCCCGTGGAAATAATCTCAAAACCCAGGTTGTTCAGCTCCCGGGCAAATTCAACAATGCCTGTCTTGTCGGAAACACTGATCAAGACCCGTCTTTTTTCAGTCAACAATAGTACACCTTCTTCCCTCCACTTTTAGTTTGTCCCGGCAAAAAAGGTCAATTGCCGTCGGGTAAAGCCGGTATTCAACCGCATGGATCCGTTGGTGCAGGGTCTCAGCCGTATCTTCCTGGATTACCGGCACCGCTTCCTGTAAAATAATTGGTCCGGTATCAAGCCCTTCATCGACAAAGTGCACCGTGCAACCGCTCACCTTCACCCCATAATTTAAAGCCTGCTCCACCCCGTCTAAACCGGGAAAAGCAGGCAGTAATGAAGGGTGGATATTCATGATTCGCAAAGAAAAAGCCCTTACAAAGTAAGGCGAAAGCAGTCGCATAAACCCGGCTAGGGCCACCAGAGCGATTCCGGCAGCATTTAAACGCTCTATGATAGCCCGGTCGTAATCCTCACGACCCTGGTATTCATTGGGGTTTAAATAAAGGGCTTCGACCCCGTGCCTGCGAGCCCTTACTAAAGCCTGTGCCTCGGGTTGATCGCTGATTACCAGGGAAACCCGGGCCGATATTTCCCCCTTGTGCTGTGCTTGAAGGATTGCTTCCAGGTTAGTTCCCGTGCCGGAAGCAAGAACAGCGACCGGTTTCATCAAACAGCCCCCCTGTCTTAAGTGATCCGAACTTGAGCTTTTCTTAAAAAATTTAATTATGGGTGAATTTTTACTGGAAAATATACTTCTATTTATAGCCTGAAATATCCTTTTTAAAGGTTAATCATCTTGATCAGTTCATCTCCTGTTTTAATCCGCCCAATCCGGTAAGCATCGAGGTTCTGCTTGATAAAGTGGGTAATCAGGCTGTCTGCTTCTTTTTCCGGAACTACCATCACGTAACCGATCCCCATATTGAAGGTTCGAAACATTTCTTCCCGCTTCACCGGGCCCAGATCGCCGATCATTGCAAATATTTTCGGCTCCGGCCAGGAACCGACTGCAACTTCCGCCTGCAAGCCGGAAGGAATGATTCTTTCTAGATTGCCGGGCAAACCACCGCCTGTAATATTGGCCATGCCCCTGACCGTAAATTCAGAAAGCGCTTTTAAGACCGGCTGCACATAAATTCGGGTCGGTCTCAACATTTCCTCGGCCATGCTTCTACCCAGACCGGGCTGGAAATCGGTGAGCTTGATCTGGGCTTCTTCTAGCAAAACCCGGCGGGCCAGGGAAAAACCGTTGCTGTGCAAGCCTTCTGAAGCCAAACCCACCACGGCGTCTCCTTCACTGATAGCAGAACCGTCAATAATTTTTTCCCGGTCAACAACCCCTACCGTGAAACCGGCCAGGTCGTACTCGCCGGGAGCGTAAAATCCGGGCATTTCCGCCGTTTCCCCACCGAGCAAAGCGCAACCGGCCTGGCGACAGCCTTCAGCGAGACCGGTCACAATCTCCTGCACCTGCCTGGGCACCAGTTTGCCCAGGGCCAGGTAATCAAGGAAAAATAACGGTTCCGCTCCCTGGACCAG
>JAWODD010000012.1:0-32131 GCA_046483445.1 Bacillota bacterium
CTTTGTGGAATATGGCGCCGAGCCTGCTGGCCATTGTAGGGGTGGTCGGCTTAATCCTGGGCATCCTGCCGCCTGAAACCATCTCGCGACTTGTCGGCGACGAAGCCGGGTTAATGGCCACAGCAGCTGCGGCTGTTTTTGGAGCATTGACCTTGATCCCCGCCCTGGTATCATTTCCCCTGGCCGGTTCACTGATGCAAAAAGGAGCCCGTTTATCCAATATAGTTATTTTCCTTGGAGCCTGGGCGGCCATAAAAATTCCCCAGCTGATCGCCGAAGCCCAGTTTCTCGGCCCTGAATTCACCGCCCTGCGCATCGTTCTAACCCTGAGTGCCGTAATTTTAATCGGTCAAATCATTGAAAGATTGGCGGGGTTTCCGCCATTGTGGTTTCAAACCATGAAGGTAGGTCTCCCAATTGCACTCCCGGGACGGCAGAAGACCTGCCGGAAATTGTTTCCGCAGTAAAAGGAAAGGTGAAAATTTATATGGACAGTGGCATCCGTTCCGGCGAGGATGTGTTTAAAGCCCTCGTACTAAGGGCGGATGCAGTTCTGGTTGGACGAGTAGTGGCCATAGCGGCAATCGGCGAGGAATCTGAAGGAGTGATTTTGTTTCTGGATCAATACCGCCGGGAGCTGAAAAGGGCGATACTGCTCACCGGGTGCGGCAGTATCGCCTCCATTGGGGCGGAGCCAATATGCCTCTAATCATAAGGAAGTTTCTTTTTTTACAATATTGGATAGCTTGCCAATTTGAGGCATAATTATAAGGCTAAGCGCGGCCATAATCAACAGGAAATGATGCAGGTGCAACTGCTGGTGATCATATACCAGTAATATGCCTATGAGTAAATAGCACACGCCAATGGGCAATAATTCCCCAAACCTTGATTTTAGACTTAAAAGAATAGCAAACAAGGCTGGCAAGAGGCCTACAATAATGAGCAGAACAATATTGTCTGAAAAGATCAGGGACTCATCATGAAGCATGGCCAGCACAATTATTAAGCTGGCAAAAAGCGAAGTATATTTTTCCAGCTTTTCTTTTTTGCCAGACTTGCTTTTACCGTGATCATCTTCAGCCATCAAGAATTACCTCCAAAAGGTGGAACAATGCTGGAGAGAAACAGATAAACTGCCAGTTCGAAAACCGGGTGTTTCCTTTAAGGAGTACTAGCCCATATTTTCAGTAAATATTCTCCACAAATTATTTTATCCCTGCTTGAAGGCCTATAAATGCAGGGCTCGAATTGCCGGGCTGGAGAAAATCAAAGCCAGGGAGAAACTCAGGTAAGTGCTGATGATAACATCCTCGGCACTTTTATACAGGGTTTGTTCAGGAAACCTTAATTAGGTTTTCCTATTATGCCGCTTTTACCTCATGTACATTGATTTATTTATAGTTACTGCTCAGGCATAGGTTTCAAAACCAGGCAAGCGTAGTTCTTTGAAAACCGAAATAATACTAAAATAGAGCCATAATTACCAAATAATGTATGTACATTTTTGCCCTTTCATGGTACGCTTAAAAAATGGAAAAACACTGATAAATCAGGCCATCAAGCCAACAATTGCTGTTTTTTAAAGATTTATCTAAGGCTTGCGCTTTCCGGCTGCCACTGTTATTAACAGAAAGGAAGCAGGAGCGGCCTTAAGCTGCCCCTGCTTCGGTGAAAACAATCTAAACAAGGTTTACTGGCCAAGCTCTTTCTTTTTGGCAGGCCAGCTGTTAAGAGCAACAATTACTACACCAACCCCACAAACGAAAACGATGATCCCGATGATTGCCAGCTCCCAGTTTCCGGCGGGAATGTAATTCGCTATCACATTGTAAGCCATAGCGACCATAGATGTAGCAATCATGATAATGAAAGGAATTATATAGTATATTGTGTTTCTCCGCAGGGTATGTAGAAATACCGCCGCAGTCAGCAGGGCCAGAGCCGCCAGAATCTGGTTAGTAGCACCGAAAAGGGGCCAGAGAATCATACCGTGTCCCGAGATAGCCAGAAGCATGATCACTATCCATCCCGGGATAATCGAAACCGTTTTATCGGTTAAAATCTTTGATAAGCCCGCAGTTTCAGAAAACTCGGCTGTCGCTATGCGAGTGAAACGCATTGCCGAGTCCAGGGTGGTCATGGCGAAGCTTTTAGCCACCACGGCAAAATAGGCTGCTCCGACAACCGCCGGAATACCGAGAGGAATCAAAAAGGTTGAACCTCCTTCAGCCCAGATTGCCGGCCAGGCTGCTTTTCCCCATACATCATACCAATCAATATAGCCGGCTACTCCTAGTCCTACTACCGCGGTAAGTAGAGCAATAATAGCAAGGTATCCTTCACCGAGCATTGCACCATAACCGACCAGGCGGGCGGCTTTTTCATTTTTCAACTGCTTGGGCGTAGTCCCACTGCCTACCAGGGAGTGCCAGCCAGAAATCGCCCCGCAGGCTATAGTAATCATCACGAAAGGCCAGATGGGCGGAGCACCTTCCGGGGCCAGGCGGACTGCCGGGGCAGCGACAGTACCTTCCCCAGTAGCGGTCAGTGCGATAATACCAACTGTGCAAATAATCAGAGCAATAAACAGCTGGACCCCGTTAATAAAGTCGCGGGGCTGAACAAGCATCCACACCGGCAGGCGGGTGGCGATCACTATATAAATTAGCAGTATCCAGACCCAGGTTATGTAGGAGAGTTCAATCGGGTAGAGGACCCCCACATAAATCATGACATACATAATCACTACGGCAATAATGGCGGCCAGGTAAATATTGATTTTCCAATTTTTACGGATCATGAATCCAATAATAATGGCAAGAGGTATTTCGATCCAGATTGAATAAACCGCTTGAGGAAATGATTCGGCGAGAGTGGCAATGACGTGCACGAATACTGCAGAAACCAGGACCAGGACGAAAAATACAACCACGTACATCAGTTGCATAGCCCTTATTCCAAGCAAATCCTTCAGATAATCAGATATGCCGCGTCCTTCATGGCGCAGTGAAGTCACCAGAGCACCCAGATCGTGAACAGCACCCAGGAAGATGGTCCCCAGGATAATCCAGAGCAGGGCCGGCAACCAGCCCCAGATAGCCGCCACCACTGGCCCCACTATCGGTGCTGCGCCGGCAATGGATGTAAAGTGGTGGCCAAATACAACCTCTGTCCTGGTAGGAACATACTCAAAGCCATCTTCATACTTAAAGGCAGGAGTTTGCCTGTTGGGATCAAGCTGCCAGATTTTTTCTGCCAGGAACTTGGAGTAAAAACGGTAGGCAATGATATAAGCCACCAGGGCAATGATCACGAATAATAAAGCGTTCATTTAATTCCCCTCCTGTTAGTTTTACTCATATTTTACAAGCGACAGACTGTCTGGAAAGTTATCACCTCCCCGTTCTTTGTCCGGTGCCAGTATCTTTTTATTGCCGAAAAACTGCTGAACCTCTTTTCCTACGGCTGTCTTAGGCAATGCAGACACACCGGGCAACTGGAGTGGACAACCGTATTGGGAATTTTCTATACTTAGAGACTGTTCGCCTTTGATTCGGAAGACTAAAATCGTGCCCCATAATTTAATCCAAAAGTTTGTTAAAAAAAATTGGTTAGTCAAAATACATTAAAAAACGTATATGCTTACCCAATAGCAATTATAATCATGATATAGGTTTCGAGAGTTCCTTATTTTAACAATTGCGGGAATTGGGGTTATCAAAACCGTTTTCCCCTAATATCTCCTCCCTCCCCTGATTGTGTTGCTCAATTGTATTGTATTGAATAGACCAAAAATTAACTATCTTGATAGTTATGGGTATTTACCTTAATTATAATCATGTCCTATATGATTGTCAACAATTTTTCAAAATATTTTACATGATTAGGCCCTTACTTCTGAAGTCCTGCGTAAAATTGGCAGGAATTTTTTAAGCGATCCCAGAAACGCCGATGTCCACTATGTTTATAAGGGGTCATTTTGAAATCCAACTTTTATGGTACCGGCTTGTCCGAGTTAGGTATAACAGAAAAGATGGCCATAGAAGCAAAAATGTTAGCTGTAGCAGGTGTGGTAGAAGCGGTGAACCCTCGTATATAGCTTAACTGCCCCCCTCCTTTCCCTCATCCATATCTAAAACACTTATAAAGATACCCATTCACACGTGCAATTATTACCAACATCACAATAACATGGGAAAGTTTTGCGTTATTGTTTCCCAAGTGATATGATTATGGGTAAAGATTTTCCAGATAATTTTTCCTTATTCTACTAAAAGGGGTTATCAATAGCTGAGCCGGCTAAACCCTCTTCCGCCAAACGGCGACCTTGAGACCAAGTGGTCAATTACCGCTCTGCACCCTGGCATGGGTATAATATGGTGATCTAAAGAAGAACAGCCCGGTATCTATCAAAAGGAACTGGTTGATTTACTCTTTTACGAGTTCTATACCAAAAACAAATACTTAGCTGAAGGCCTCGGCGTTAGCAATGGTGGGCAAAGCAAAAATATACTTTACCGAAGGTTTATTTGAGCTGGTAAAAATTTCGGAACCAACAGCTAGGCGCTTTTTGGCAAAAGTGCATTATTTGATTAATTATTCCAGCAAGCTATTTTTTATTAATACCCATAGTAAAAAAAGTTGTTGATCTTACCCGGTCATAACTCAATTACAGCTACAGTTTATACCGCAACCCCAGGTTTAGTCCTGCCCCCTGGCGCCGGGATCTTTTTCTTCTTCTTTAGCGGCATAAAAACCCAGGTTAAACCGGTGGATACTGGGCACACCCGGGGGCACAAAAGCTACCCGGTCCCCATCCTGCAGGGTAGTCGAAAACGGTTTAACCTGGCGGTTGACAAAAACAGCTTCCACATCCTCAGGGAGTATTGCAAGCTTGTCACGCAGTTCTACGGCTGTGAGCGATGCGCCGGTTTCGATAAAAAGCGGGTTGGGCCAGTTTCTTTCCTTAAAAAGAAAAAACAGCTTACCATAAGCGTGCACTTCTATTCCCTTCATCCCTAAAAAACCTTCTCCCCCGGATCGCGCCAAAACTTTACAGCGCAGTCCTCTTAACTGTTTTTCTCTTTTTTAAATACCATTAGAGCATCGACAACCACCGGATATTTTCCGCTGATAATTACCGGGTTTAAATCAATTTCATTAATTTTCGGGTGCAGTAAGGCAATGTTACCCACCGCCTGCAGAATTGCCCCGAGGGTTTTCTTATCCACCGCCGGCATCCCCCGAAATTTTTCCAGCATCTCCGAAGAACGCAGGTCGGAAATCATATCAGCGGCATCGGCTTTGTTTAAAGGGGCCAGCCGAAAGGTGTTATCCCTGAGCGCCTCGGTATAAATTCCCCCGAGTCCGAAAACAACGCAGGGCCCAAACCCGGGGTAACGAACCATCCCGGCCATTACTTCCCTTTCTCCCTTGATCATTTTCGACACCAGCACAGCGATGCCCCTTCCTGCTGCCCTGATTATCGCACTAAAAGCCCAGCTGACGGCGGCTTCATTTTCAAGATTGATATGGACCAGTCCACTGCCGGTTTTATGGGTAAGTTCAGGGGAACACCCCTTAAGCACCACCGGGTAACCGAGTTTGCCGGCAATTTCGATCGCTTCTTCTGCGGTATTGGCCACTTCCTCTTCACAGACCGGAACCCCGTAAGCTGCCAGGATACGCTTTGCGTTGTATTCATCAAGAGCCTGCTTGCCGCTGTCAAGAGCCTCCCGGATAATTTTTGTGGCCGGGGCCGATTGCGGGGGCAATTCGCCCGGGCCCTTAGCAGCCTTTTTCCGGGCCAGGTTGTATCGATGCAGGGCAAGCATGCCGCGGGCCGCTTTTTCCGGTCCGTCCAAAACGGGATAATATTCATCCTGAAAAGCGGTGGTGTAATCATCTTCCCGCCCAAAAAAAGAGGAAAGGATCAGCGGCATTTTATGTTTTCGAGGCAGCTTCAGGGCTTCTTCCTTGTCATCGTCAAAACGGGCGGCAAACTCATCTTCGTCAGCATTGCCCACCAGATCGGTAAGATGAGGATAAATTGACTTTAAAAAGCCGGTTTTCATCAATCCGTGAATCAACAGGGCGTCAACTTCGCCACTTTCCATGATCAGTTTGGGAATAGTGGTACTTAACTCTGTGGTATCCAGGTGAAAAGTCAAGTCAACCGGGTTGCCTCCGGCCCCATGCGGGGGGATATGCTCCTTGATTTTTTCCTGCAGGCCTTCAGAAAAACGGGGTACCTCCAGGCCGCCCCGGTTGCAGGTATGGGCCATCGCTGTTCCCGGCCCCCCGGAATTGGTCAATATGGCTACCCGTTTCCCTTTGAGGAGAGGCTGAGTAGCAAGGGCCCACCCCTGGTTGTAAAGCTCTTCAACGCTATGGACCCGCAGGATTCCGGCCTGCTTGAATAAACCGTCGTAAAGATGGTCGGGACCGGCCATCGCGCCGGTATGACTGGATCCGGCCCGGGCTCCCGCGTCAGACCCTCCAACATATTGGGCCAGGATCGGCTTGTAGGGAGTGATGCTGCGGGCCACTTCCAGGAAACGGTCGGGATCTTTGATGCCTTCGATATACAGGGCTATAGCCCGGGTTTGCCGGTCATTGCCCAGGTATTCCAGGGCATCGGTCAAATCGAGGTCGGTTTCATTGCCCACACTGATTGCTTTGCTGAACTGGATTCCTTTTTTCTGCAGGTAAGGCAGAGTCTGGGTAATGTAGGTGCCGCTCTGGGAAACCATCCCCAGCACTCCGATCATTTGGCCTATGGGAGCAACCGTTACATTTAAAGAGATCTCGGTATTGATGATTCCCATACAGTTGGGTCCGAGAAACCTGATCCCGTGTTTGCCGGCCACCTCGAGAAGCTGTTTTTCCAGCTTCTCTCCTTCCGGCCCGGTTTCCCTGAAACCGGCGGTAATAATAATGGCCCGCCTGGCTCCCCGTTCACCAAATTCATCAAGGAGCTTAACCACATGGCGGGCTGGAAGAATAAAAATGACCAGTTCCGGTCTGACCGGTAAAATTTTAGGTGTATAGTAAGCTTTATAACCAAAGACGGTGCTTTCTTCCGGGTGGACCGGATAAATCTTGCCCGGATAACCGTCTTTAATTATGCTTAAAGCCTGCAGTGCCCCCATTTTCATCGGGTTGTTGCCTGCGCCTGCAATCGCTATAGACCCGGGGTTCATTATTGCCTCCAGGGGATGTTCATCTACCGCATCGTCATTATTGTTAATATGATTATTATCCATTATTATCACACCCCTTTTAAAATTCAAGACAATTAGGTTATATCCTGCAAAAAATATTTTAAAAAAAGGCAATCTGCGGTTTTGTGTTGAATTAATTATACAGGCTTTTTGCTTAAACCGGAAGCGGCAATTTGAGGTAGCGGAAGCAACCGGGAAATTTTTTACAACCGGGCAAACCGTTATATTAATTTTAAATTCCTTGACTATTAACGGTCCCAGGCTTGCCTGCAAGCCTTGAAATTTAGGATAAGCTTAGCTGCCAGGCAAACCCTTCAGCCTGACGAGAAAAAGGAGAGAATAACCATGATGCTTTTCGAGCCAATTACAGTCGGTCGGATGGAATTAAAAAACCGGATTGCCATGCCGGCAATCCACCACTGCTACACTCCGGACGGGTTCATTAACGAGCGCCTGCTCAAATATTATGAAACCCGGGCCCGCGGCGGAGCGGGCATGATCACAGTAGGCGGTTGTTCAATTGATATCCTCGGATCGGGACCGATGATGATCGGCCTGCATGACGACCGGTTTATCGAAGGTTTACAGAAACTTTCCGGCACAATCAAAACCCACGGTGCGGCAGCTGCCGCCCAGCTTTATCAGGCCGGGCGCTACACGCACAGCATGATCACCGGAGAGCAGCCGGTAGCTCCTTCACCGGTCGCCTCCCGCCTGACCCGGGAAACTCCACGGGAAATGACCATGGCAGATATCGAAACCGTGATCGAAAATTACGGCCAGGCAGCCAGAAGGACCAGGGAAGCGGGTTTTGATGCCGTAGAAATTCTGGCCAGCGCCGGTTATTTGATCTGCCAGTTCCTTTCGCCGTTAACCAACCAGCGCACCGACCAGTACGGGGGTTCCTGGGAAAACCAGATCCGCTTCGGCCTGGAAGTAGCGCGGCGGGTCAGGGAAGCTGTCGGTGATGATTTTACAGTGTTAGCCCGGATTTCCGGGCATGATTTTATGCACGAGAGCAACACCAACCGGGAAGCGGCCCTTTTTGCGGCCGAGCTGGAAAAAGCCGGGGTGGACTGCCTCAATGTAACCGGGGGTTGGCATGAATCACGCGTGCCCCAGATTACCGGAGAGCTGCCCCGCGGCGGATTCGCCTACCTGGCCCGCGGAGTCAAGGAAACGGTAAATGTCCCGGTGATTGCCAGTAACCGGATTAACGATCCTGAAACAGCCGAAGAAATCCTGGCAAACAACCTGGCCGACCTGGTCAACATGGCTCGACCGCTGATCGCCGATCCGGATCTGCCCAAAAAAGCAATGAGCGGCCGCTTCGATTCAATCAGGCGCTGTATAGCCTGCAACCAGGGTTGCCTGGACATGGTCTTCACCATGCAGGATGTGCACTGCACGGTTAACCCCCTGGCCGGACGGGAATATAAGGTAGAAATAAAGCCGGCAGAAAAAAAGCGAAAAGTGCTGATCATCGGCGGCGGTCCGGCAGGCTTGGAAGCCGCTCGCACGGCGGCATCACGCGGCCATAAAGTGAGCCTGTGGGAAAAGAGACCGGTTTTAGGAGGCCATCTTTTCCACGCCGCCCTGCCGCCTGGTAAGCATGAGTTCAGCACCCTGCTGGATTACTACCAGCATGAACTGCCCCGCTGCGGAGTTAATATTGTTCTCAACCGGGAAGCCTCGGCTGAAGAAATTATTGCCGAAGATGCCGATGCAGTAATACTGGCTACCGGAGCGAAAGGAATCCAGCCCCCGTTTCCGGTAGATGATTCCGCCGAAGTGGTCTCCTGCCTGGATATTATTGACGGTTCCCACAGGCCCGGTGAAAAGGTGGTCGTGATCGGAGGCGGTTCAGTTGGCTGCGAAACCGCAATCAGCACAGCCAAAAGAGGGATACCTTCAGCAGAAAATATCAAGTTTTTAGCTGAATATGAAGCAGAAAGTCCCGAAAAAATTAAGGAGCTCTTAAATAATGGAACTCATGAGGTTACCCTGGTCGAACTGGAAAAAGGCATCGGCAGGGATATCGGGATCAGCACTCGCTGGGTGGTGCTCAAATGCATCCGCCGCCTGGGAATTAAGGTCATGGATCAGTATACGGTTAAAGAAGTCAAGGCAAAAGGGGTCCTGGTGGAAAAAGACGGTGAAGAAACCCTTCTGCCGGCTGATACGGTGGCGCTGGCTATCGGTGCCGAAGCTTACAATCCGCTTGAAGAAAAACTAAAAGAGAGGGTCAAGGAACTGCATGTAATCGGCGATGCCTCCAAACCACGCAAGATTACTGAAGCAGTGCGCGAAGGTTTTGATTTAGGCATAAAACTTTAAAACAGGAAGTCCGGGATCACTAAACTACATTATTAACGCCCCTGGATAAATGCTTCGGTTAGCTGGTGAGCCTGGTAATCGGAATACTGAACAGGGGGATGCTTGGAAAAATAAGCCGAAGGGCCCTCAAGCACACCTCCTTGGTTCCGATCCAGGGCCAGCTTGCAGCAGCGCACAGCGTCAATGGCAATGCCCGCTGAATTGGGAGAATCTTCAACGCTTAAGCGCATTTCCAAATTTACCGGGATATTGCCAAAGATCTGGCCCTCCATGCGCAGGAAACAGACCTTGTTGTCTTTTTGCCAGGAAACATAATCGCTGGGTCCGATATGGATGTCGCGGTCAGGCAGGCGCTTTTTCGCCGCCGACTGGACCGCTTCTGTCTTGGAGATTCGCTTGGTAGCCAGGCGGTTCTGGTTGGTCATATTCAAAAAGTCGGTATTGCCACCGGTGTTCAGCTGGTAGGAACGTTCAAGCTTAACCCCGCGCCGATTGAAAAGTTCTGCCAGGGCCCGGTGAATAATGGTTGCTCCCATCTGGGACTTAATGTCGTCACCGATTACCGGAATATTTTTGGCGGCAAACTTATCCGCCCACTGCGGATCACTGGCAATAAAAACAGGGATGTTGTTGATAAAAGCTATTCCCGCTTCCAGGGCGCATTCGGCGTAAAAGCGGGAAGCTTCTTCAGAACCCGAGGGCAGATAATTGAGCATTATTTCCGCACCCGAGCTTAGCAGGGTTTCCACTATCTCTTTTTTATCCGGCTCCGGCTCGCTGCTTTTTACAAAAGTATAGTTATCCTCAAAATCGAGCATGTGCTCGGAAAAGCCGTCTAAAACTTTTCCCATCTGTACCCTGACCGCACTTGAAGGAAGTTCGGGATAAAAGGTGCAGGCGCAGTTGGGCGGGGCAAAAACGGCCTCATTTACATCTTGGCCTACCTTGCGCTGATCTATGTCAAAAGCAGCACTTACTTCAATATCGCTCGGCTCATAGCCGCCGAGATTCCAATGCAAAAGTCCCACGGCATCTTCTTCCTTGAAATCACGGTAATAATATATTCCCTGAATTAAAGCACTGGCACAGTTACCGATCCCAACTACGGCAATTTTGATCTTGGACATCTGCTGGATCCCTCTTCCTGTATTGGTTGTGATGATATCTGTTATTCTCAAGAAACATTATAACCGATTATGCCAGATTAGGAAATACTCAGGCCAGGCGCAAAAAAAACAAAGTAAGAGCAAACAGCAGCTTTGTAGCAATTTAACTGGATCAAATACCAGTTTCACCCAGCAAGGCCCGATGTTATAATTAAAACAGGGTTAAAATACTAATAAGGGGTGAAAAAATGAGCGGTAACTTATCGGTAATAGCCAGTGATGAACTTTTAGAAATCTTGCGCCTTGAATCAGAACCGTACGGGACCAACGCCTACATGCTTGTTTGCAAAGAAAAAAACGAAAGCATTTTAATCGATGCCCCCGGCAGCGCCGAAACGGTAAAAGAAAAGCTTGGCGGAAGCAGTGTAAAGTATATCTTGATGACCCACGGGCACATGGACCATACCCTGGCCCTGGAAGAACTGCACCGCGACCTGCAGACAGGCATCGCCGCCCACAGCAAAGACGCCGGAAAGCTTCCGGTCAAGCCCAGTAAACTGCTTGGCGGAGGGGAGCAGATCAGCTGCGGCAAAATTGCTTTGGCAGTGCTAGATACCCCCGGCCATACCCCGGGAAGCTTATGTTTCAAAACCGGCAAGTACCTGTTTTCCGGAGATACCATCTTTCCCGGCGGACCGGGCAAAACCGCATCACCACAGGATTTCAGGCAAATCGTGAAATCAATCGAAACTAAAATTATGCCCCTACCTGATGAAACGGTAATTTTACCCGGACACGGCGAGCCCAGCGATTTAAAAACCGAGCGGGAAAAATTCAATACCTTTAGAGAAAGGGACCGGGGCAAAGAGCTCTGCGGGGATGTTTCCTGGCTTGGAAGCTAACTGGCACCAGCTAGCCCGAAAATTTATTTTACCGGGGCAATTCAGCCCGGTGAAAGGCTTCGCCCAGGGCAAAATTTTGCCCGTAGGCCGCATCTTCAGCGCGTTTGCGCAACCACTTTTCAATTTTGGAGAAATCACGGCCGCCGACCTGGCTGTCATGGCAGCGCAGAGCAGCCAGTTTGGTCTCAAACGTTTCGGTAATATCAGAAAAATAATTGGGGTCTTCGCTGGCCCACATCAGGATTTCCTTAACTTTATGGGGCTTAAGCCCTTCCTCTAAAAGTTCCGGAAAAGAAAGATGGTCGCGTGCATAGGGAAAGGCGGCATCGAGAACCACCTGACCGGTAATGCGGTGGTCCCGGTGCCAGATATAGCGGCGGTAGGGATCGGCGCTGATCAAGGTTTCCGGGCGATAGCTGCGGATTAAGCGCACTATTTCTTTGCGAAATTCCGGGGTGTCTTCCAGGGTTTGATCTTCGTAGTCAAGAAAAACCACCTCTTGCACCCCTAAAAGTCCGGCTGCTTTCCGTTGTTCTTTTTTGCGAGTTTCCCTTAAATCATCCGGGTTTACCCGGGGATCGTCGGTCCCTTTCTCACCGCCGGTACAGATCACATAAACTACGGTTTTGCCTTCATTAACCCAGCGGGCTACCGAACCGGAGGTGCCAAATTCAGCATCATCGGGGTGAGGTGTAACTACCATAATATCAAGATTAATTGCTTTTTCTTGCTCTGATTTACTCATTGTTGCAAACCACCTTATCTGTGAAGAAATATACCAGGAATATTACCGGCTGGGCAAACCCGATCAATTTTTTAGATAAACCCAAATTGCCTTAAGCTTCCGGAGAAAAGGTCTCCTTTTTACAATTTTGCCAGCTTAAAGCAAAATTTCACGCTCATCATTATAACATAAGACCCACCACCTGTCTTATCAGTTCCTCACCCTGTTTGCTCTGACACCTGCCGGAGCAGTGTTGCCGCGGCTTTTTCCCAGCTGTATGGGCCAAGTGCAGATTCAACTGTATCACTGGCGATTGTCCCGGGTCCAAGCAAAACCTTTCTGATCGCAGCCGCCCAGAACTCCGGGAGGCGCTTTTCCACCAAAAAGCCGAGGGGATTTAGTTCGCCGGTTTTAAACCCGGTTAAAATTTCCGGGACTACGCCAACCGGCGAAGCAACCAGCGGAGTACCGCAGGCTAAAGATTCCAGGGCCACCAGGCCAAAACTTTCGTAAAATGAGGGAAGCACGCACACTGAAGCGGCGTTGTAAAAAAGGGGCATCCTTGCGTGATCGAGCGCACTGGTGAAACAAACCCGTTTCGCAAGCCCTAAAGAAACCGCGGTTTCCTTAAGCGAGGCAACCTGGAGGCTATCTTTTCGGTCGCCCCCAATAATAAAAATCCGGTAGTTTTCTTCTGCCGGCAAAAGCGCGGCCGCCTTTAGTAAAAGATCATAGCCCTTTACCGGTTCAATCCGTCCCGCGGCCAGGATAATTTTTTCATCTTCAAAAGCACCGATTTGCTTTTTTGCTTCCAGGCGCTCTTTTTCCCCAAAAGGTTTAAACAGGGCCCGGTCAACCCCGCCGGGGATTACGGTGATTTTTCCTGGGGGAAGATTAAAATATTTTAAGAGGTTTTCCTTTTCATTTTGGGCCGCCACCACCACCCGGTCACAAGCACGGGCCAGTTCCGCCTCCTTTTCCAGGCGCAAAGGAGGTTCATTTTCCCCTGGACAATAGTCGTTTTTAGCCTGACCGACGGTATGAAACATGACCAGGTGGGAAACCTGCCAGTTTTCCTTTAACAATTGCCCCGTCCAGGCGGAAAGCCAGTAGTGGCTGAAAATAAGGTCGTAGCTGATACTTTCCTGGCGGCGAAAGCGATCTATATTTTGAGCAATTCGCCGGCAGTGGGGATATATTTCTTCTTTGCCAAGAGGCCCCAGGCCGTCATCGAAGCAAATCAGGCGCACGTTTGGCCCCAGGTGCCGGACAGTTTCCCCCTCCAATTCCCTGGAGCGGGTAAATAGATCGATCTGCCGGCCGGTTTGACCCAGGGCTTTGGAGAGGCCGCGCAAATAGGTGCTCATCCCGCCGGTATCTTTCTCTCCAGCCCGGCCCAGGGGCGAACTGTGTATGCTTAAAAAAGCCATCCGCATCAGTTTAAATGCCCGTCCCTTCTTCTGCTTCTGCTAATTCTCCCGGAGCAACCTGCCTTTATATTAGCAGGCATGACCGATAGTAAAAAAGATTACCCGGGAAATAGGGTTTAATCCAAAGCAAGCGATACCTGATATACCGGCACCGCCTTTGCCCCCAGGCGGCTTTTATAGACCTCCGCCCCTTTTAGAAAATCAAAAACCGCGCTGCCGCTTTCAATACTTTCTTTTAAACAAAGAACTTTCGAGAGCAACCCGGCACTCAGATGGCGGTAAGCGGGGGCATACCCGCTGTTATAAAGGTAAACCTTGCCCCGGTAAACAAAATAAAGCACTGCGGCGGCTATTTCCCGGTCGATTTCAAGCAGCCCAAAACGGGCCAACCCGCCGTCTGCGGCAGCGGTAATGACCCGGCGAAAAAAATGCTCCCTTTCTGCTGTTAAAAAGTTGGCCTTTTCATGGTTTTTGCCAAATAGGGCCAGGAAACGGGGCAAAAAATCCTTTACTGCTTCCTGCTCTTCAATGACCCGGTAACGGTAACTGTCACTTTCACTGGCCAAACGGCGCAGCTTACGTCTCACCTCGTGGCGCTGCTTTTTACTGAGATGGGCAAGGTATTCTTCCCAGTCCCCGGGCAGGGGCAATTCAAAAGTGAGGTCTTCTCGGGAAAAGTGAAGCTTACGCAAAAAATTACTGCCTGGGTCTGCGGCTAAAAGACCGTTAAAAATGCAGGCACCGGGGTGTTGAGACTCTAATTCAAGCCTTTTTAAACCCCCTTCTTTTAAAGCAGGCAGCAAGACCTGAAAAAAATCTTCTTCTTCGCCGGGAACAGTTACAAAATCAAGGTAATCACAAACATCAGCGCTGCCGATAAGGCGCGCAACCTCTTTTTTACGCATCAGCGGGGCCAGTCCCACCAGGCGCTCTCCCCGCCAAACAGAATGCAGGCATGGTTCCCATTCTTTTCCAAACGATTCCCACCAGGCCTGCAACCAGGACGGGAGGGTAAAGATGAAGGGCCAGTCTAAAGACCGGCCCGGACTGTTATAGTAATCAAAAATAGAGTCAATAGTTTCTTCTTTTACTTCCAAAACCATAAACCACCTTCCCTGGTTTGGCCTGGTTACACTGGCAGCGATTTAAACGTTACTTTTAAAACTATAATTGCTCTTTTTATCGAAGTCAACTCTCGCCTACTTTAGATAAATAACAAGATGAACCATCCCGCTGTCCCACTTGCGATCATATGCCAACCCCATTTTTTCCACCAGGAGGAAAACAGCGGTATTATCGGGCAAAATATCAGCAGTAAAAGTATGCAGCCCTTGATTTTTAGCCACGCTAACCAGGTAGGAAAACAGCTCGAAACCGATTCCCTTGCCCTGGAAATCATCGCGGACAACGATGGAAACTTCGGCGGATAAAGTATTTTGCCCAACACAGTACTGGGCCATGCCGATAACTATTTCCTGCCCTAAATAACTTCTGACTGCTAGTAGGACCATTTCTTTAGTGTAATCAATTACCACAAAATTTTTCTGCAGTTCCTGGTGCGGTATCTGGCGCCGGATCGACATAAAACGCCGGTAAAGACTCTTATCCGACAGGGTGTAAAAGAAATCTTTAAGCAAAGGTTCATCGCTGATCTTCACCGGCCTAAGAAGAATCCTCAGGTTGTGCCTGGTGGTGCGGTAAGTTTCCAGGTGTTCGGGATACTGTCCTTTTTCCCCGGCGAAAAAGGTCTGGTCCGGGTAGATTAACTTTCTCTTTTTCGCCTCTTCAATCAGCCAGGGACGGAACCTGGGATGGGCTATAGCAATTAAAGCCATGGCCCTTTCCCTGATATTTTTACCATGCAAAAAAGCTATCCCGTACTCGGTTACCACGTAATAAAGATCACCCCGGGTCAGGGTAACCCCCGCCCCTTCTTTGAGAGCAGGCACGATCCTTGAAGCTTCATCTCCCCGGGTAATCGACTGCATTGCCAGGATATTTTTACCGTAGGGAGCCAGCACCGAGCCGCGCATAAAATTGGCCTGACCGCCGATGCCGCTGTAAAATTTACTGCCGATCGATTCAGCGGAAGCCTGACCGCTTAAATCAATCTCCAAGGCACTGTTGATTGCGGTCATATGCTCATGCTGGGCAATAACCAGCGGACTGTTGGTATAATCCATTTCCTTAAACGCCACTGCCGGATTATCATCAATAAAGTTGTAAGTTTTCCGGGTGCCCATGCAAAAAGCGGCCACGGTCTTACTCCGGTTTTTTTCCTTCTTGCTATTATCCACCACGCCTTTTTCCACCAGTTCAACCAACCCCTCGCTTAAAAGCTCGGTGTGGATCCCCAAATGGCGTTTGTCTTTTAAAAAGGGCAAGATGCCGTCGGGCACACTACCGTAGCCAACCTGAATTGTATCCCCGTCTTCTACAATCTGAGCAACGTAATGGCCAATTTTTTCGGTCACTTCCCGGTCAACTTCCGGGGGTTGATACTCCAGGATTTTTTCTTCATGGGCAACAAGATGATTAAATTCTGAGATATGGATAAAAGAATCCCCGTGCACCCGCGGCATGCGGGAGTTGATCTGACCGATTACCATATTGGCGTTTTCCACGGCCGCCCTGGTAATATCCAGGCTTACTCCCAGGCTGCAGTAGCCATGGCTGTCCGGCACAGAAACCTGGACTAAAGCTATGTCTATTAAAATCTGGCGGCGGCGGAAAAGGGTGGGAACTTCGGAAAGAAAGATCGGGGTATAATCAGCCTGACCTTCGTTTACTGCCTCCCTGGTATGATGGCTGATAAAAAATGAATTCGAACGGAAATTTTCCTGCAGTTTTTCATCGCTGTAAGGAGCTACTCCTAAAGTCCAAACCTGGAGTATTTCAGTATCAAAAAAAGCCTTTGGATTTGCCTTGACGTATTCAACCAGTTTTTGGACCAAATATTGCGGTTCACCGCACCCGGTGGAAATAAAAATACGGTCACCGGGGCGGATTTTACAAAATATATCCTTCATCGGAGCAAATTTTGCCGGGTATTCCTTTTTCAGGGCTTCCAGTTCGTTTATCTTTATTCACCTTCCCTGCGCTTTATTTTATCAACACAAACCCTTAATAGCAAATAATTTAAAATGCAAGCCGGCTTGATCGGCAGCAGGGAAAAGGTTACAAAAGTAGAATTTATAATTTTAGTAAAGAATATTTACCTTGTCTCCCTTGTGATAGCGCTATGAGTGAACAAACCAGGAGACGGTGCGGGAAAACCATATTTTAATGAAGTCCCAGGCAAGGTTAAAGGCAATATAATATTGACAGGAGGGTATCATTATGCAACTGTACTTGGACACCGCCAATGTGGAAGAAATCAGGCAGGCGGCAGAATGGGGAGTAATCAGCGGAGTAACCACCAACCCCTCACTCGCCGCTAAAGAAAAGGAAGATTTTGGGAAAATTCTCTCCGCTATTTGCAACCTGGTCGACGGCCCAATCAGCGCCGAAGTCATTTCCATGGAGTATGAAGGGATAGTCAAAGAAGCAAGGGACCTGGCCGGGGTGCATAAAAATGTCGTAATTAAGATCCCGGTTATGCCCGAGGGGTTGCGGGCAGTCAAAACTCTTGCCGCTGAGGGAATTAAGGTCAATGTTACCCTGGTTTTTTCGGTTAACCAGGCCCTGCTATCTGCCAGGGCGGGCGCGGCATACGTAAGCCCCTTTCTCGGTCGGCTTGATGACATCGGCCAAACCGGGACCGCTTTGGTCAAAGATATTGTCGATGTGATCGATCTGCACGAATTGGATACAGAATTGATTGCGGCGAGTATCCGGCACCCGGAGCATGTCCCCGCTGTAGCCCTGGCCGGAGCCCATATTGCCACCGTGCCCTTCAAAGTCTTAGAGCAGATGTTTAAACATCCGCTGACCGATCGGGGAATCGATAAATTTCTTGAAGACTGGAAAAATGCGCAGGGTGGCAAGTAACCGGTTAAAAGCTTTACCGAAGTGAAGGTCTTCGGGATAAAACCTTTGTTTAAAAAACACCGGCAGTTGCTCCAGTCAGGCTGCTGAACTTAACTGGCAGCTGCCGGTACTACCGTAAGCGGCAGGCTTTTTGATCAGCATCTCTAAAAAAAACTCAGGAACCCTCCGCTTTTAGTATTTCAACTTCAATTACCTTTGAGCTTTACCGGTTGTGGTCGGGATCCGCACCGGAATTAGTGCCTGTTTCCCGGTTACCCTCCCGGTCCATCCTGCTTGCAAGCTGGTTTTCAAAATAAATGCTGCGGCTGGGAAAAGCCACAGAAACTCCTTCTTCTTCTAGTATTTCCATAATCTTAAAATTAATTTCTTCTTTGATCGCTAAAAATTCAGTCCAGACCTTGGTTTTCGTGAAAAAATAGATAAAAATATCCAGGCTGCTGTCGGCAAACTGTTCGAAGCGAACCATGATTAGATCCGGGTGCACTTCAGGATGGTTTTCCAGTAAATCCCTGATCTTGTTTACACAGTTTTGCAGCTTTTCCCTGGGAGTGGTATAAGTGACCCCCAGGCGAAAAAAGATCCGCCTTTTCGCCATCCTGGTCCAGTTGGTTACCGCTTCATTGACAATAACCTTGTTGGGCACCGTAACCAGGGCATTAGCAAATGTGCGCACTTTAATACTGCGAAATGACATTTCCTCGACAGTGCCTTCTACACTGGGTGAAAGAATCCAGTCGCCAACATTAAAAGGTTTATCCAGTATAATGATTATGCCCCCGAAAACGTTGGAAACGGTGTCTTGCGCCGCCAGGGCTAGTGCAAGACCGCCAAGACCGAGACCGGCGATAAAGCCGCTAACATCATAGTCCCATTCCTGGGCAATGATACTGATAGCCAGGGCAATAACGATAAAGCGCAGCACTTTCGATGCGAAAATAAGCAGGCTTTGATCCAACCTTAATTTCTGGCCCAGCTCGTTATAGGCCTTCCCGCCCACCAGGTTATAAAGCCCCCAGGTGATCATCCCAATAATTGCCGAGCGGAAAAGAGCTGATACAGTAGCTGTTAAAGCAAGTGGCAAGGGAAGATAATTCAGGGACAGGTAAAAGCCTGTAATGACAATCAGCCCTTTAATCGGGCCTTCAAAAGCCTCTAAAATTTCCCGGTCCATATCGGTGGGAGTCTTATAGGCCAGCCTCATCGCAATAACAAAAATTAAGCGGGTAAAAATATTTTTGATCAATAAAAAAGTTAAAACTATAAATGCCGAGACACCAAGCTGCCAGTAAATTTGATCCTGGGTGATCGTTTCCCAAAGCAATCTTAAACCTTCAAGCAAGCGGCGCACCTCCAACTGGTGAATCATTCCGGTATGCTTTTTCTTTCTACAAACTCCGGCCCTATCCTGCTTTTTATTGCACTTAAATTAAGTTATAATAGTTTACACGTAGAATAGCCGGTGGGAGGAAAAATGAGGTTTATCTTAAAGCAAAGAAGCTTTTTTCTGCTGACAGCCTGCTTCCTGGTGGCGGCTTCTCTTTACTTGCTGCTTTCCGGGATGACAAGCCCGGATCCACCAAGCTACAGGCCTTTCATCAGTGAAGAACAGGCCGTAGAAAGATCGGCTGATATAATCAGGCCGGAAACCAAGAGCGAAGCTCATATCTTTCTACATCCCAAAAACCCTAAACCGGGCGACTTTGTAGTCATAGAAGCCGGACCGCTCGGAAGCGGCTTCGCACCGGAAATAAATCTTGATTTTGCAGGTGAAATCTCAAATATTTACCGCACTGGAAACCTGCTCTATGCCGTGGTTGCAATCTGTTACGAGACCAGCCCGGGGCGTTATACGATCACCATCAATAACGCCTTAAACAAAGGAAATGGCCTAAACAAGCTGGAAGCAACCTTTGCGATAACCGACAAGGAATTTCAGGAAGCAAGGTTCAGCATGCCGGCCGGGATTACCGAAGGCTGGGATCCGCAGCGCCTGGCCAGGGAGCGGGAAATGATCCGCGAAGCAATGCTAGAAACCGAACCCTATCCCCTGTGGATGCAGCGATTTATCGAACCCCTGGAGGAAGGAAAAACTACTTCTGCATACGGGGCAATCAGGATTATAGACGGTAATCCCCCGCGGAGGCACGGCGGAATCGATCTGACTGCCGAAAAAGGAACCCCTATTTACTCCCCCAACCGCGGTATTGTTAGGCTGGCTGATTCTTTAATGGCCGGCGGTAAAGCGGTGATTATCGATCACGGCCTTGATCTGTCGAGCAGTTATATGCATTTAGATTCAATCGCGGTCGAAGAAGATGATATCATTGAAAGGGGCCAGCTGCTCGGTACTTTGGGTGAGACCGGTTACGCCACCGGCCCCCACCTGCACTGGGAAGTAAATGTGGGCCTAACCCCGGTCAATCCCAAGCAAATTTTAGACAACGACCTGCTGTGGATTCCACCGGATTACGTGGAAAAAAAGCTTACCGACGGCTACTAGCCAAGGATTGCTTACTAAACAAGGTTTGCTAATAATGGCTAAAAGGCTTGCATCAATTGAACCAGTTAAAGAATACAAAAATTATTTATAACATGTTAAAATATCATAATCCAAAAAACGGGAGTGAAGATGATATGTTGTCTAAAAAAGCGCTGGCGATTAATCCTTCGCCAACATTGGCTATCGACAGTAAAGCGAAAGAAATGAAAAGCCAGGGAATCGACGTGATCGGGTTCGGGGCCGGCGAACCCGATTTTGACACCCCTGCTCATATCCGGGAAGCAGCCACCAGGGCAATGAACGAAGGGCATACCAGGTATACACCGGCAACCGGGACTCAGGAAATTAAAAAGACAGTTTGCGATAAATTGAAAATTGATAATGGGCTGGAGTTTGAACCAACTCAAATCGCAGTCAGCAATGGAGCCAAACATGCCATATTCAACGCTCTGGCTGCCATTTTAAACCCCGGAGATGAAGTGTTAATCCCGGCTCCTTACTGGGTCAGCTATCCGGAACTGGTCAAAATTTGTGACGGGACCCCGGTAACTGTGGAAAGCAGCCCGGAAAACAAATTAAAGGCAACTGTAGATGATCTGCAAAAGGCCTGCTCGGCAAAAACCAGGGCTTTAATCTTAAACAGTCCCGTCAACCCGACCGGCCAGGTTTACAGTAAAGAAGAACTAAAAGCGATTGCCGACTTTTGTACAGAGCGCTACATCTATGTTATTGCCGACGAAGTCTATGAAAAACTTATTTACAACCAGGCCTGTCACACAAGTATTGCCACCTTTAACGAACAAATCAAAAACTTAACCATTTTGATTAACGGGGTTTCAAAAAGCTATGCCATGACCGGGTGGAGGATTGGCTACACCGCTTCTCCACCAGAAATTGCCAGGGCAATCGCGGCTTTGCAGAGCCATACCACTTCCAATCCCAACTCGATTGCTCAAAAAGCAGCAGTAGGTGCAATGAAGGGAGAGCAAAGCAGCATTGATGAAATGCGCCGCGCTTTTGATCAGCGCCGTAAATACATGTTTGAAAGGATTAAAGCAATTCCCTGCCTCGATGCTCTAGAGCCAGAGGGCGCGTTTTATCTTTTTGTCAATGTGGCCAACACCTTCAGAAAAAGCTTACAAGGACAAAATATTGACAGCAGCGATAATTTTGCCCGGCTTCTTCTAGAAAACAGGAAAGTAGCCTTAGTGCCAGGCACCGGCTTCGGAGCCCCTAACTACGTGCGCCTATCCTTTGCCACTGCCATGGAAAATATTGAAGAAGGAATCAATAGAATTGAAGCCTTTACCGGCGATTTAAGATAAATATGCGTAAAAATTAATATAATCCAAGCATTGATTGTATTACGGGAGGTAACAGATGTACGATGCAGCAATTATCGGTGCCGGAATTATCGGCACCGCTGTAGCCAGAGAGCTGGCTAAATATAACTTAAATTTAATCTTATTGGAAAAAGACAGCGATGTGGCCAACGGAACCACCAAGGCCAACAGCGCCATCATCCATGCCGGTTTTGATCCCAAACCGGGTACTTTTAAGGCGAAATTTAACGTGGAAGGCAGCCGGATCTATGACCAGTTTTGCCGGGAACTTGACGTGCCTTTTAAAAGGACCGGTTCCCTGGTAATCGCCTTCAGCGATGAAGAAATGGAAACCCTGGATGAGCTTTTCAAGCAGGGCTCTTCATATGAAATCCCGGGCCTGGAAATTTTGCGGCGTGAGAAACTGCACCGTATGGAACCGGGCTTAAACGAAGATGCCTGCGGCGCTCTTTATGCCCCGACAGCCGGGGTTACCGATCCTTACCTGCTGACAATTGCTTTAGCCGAAAATGCCGCCTTAAACGGGGTGGCAATCTGGCGGGATTGCCCGGTTACTGGTATCGAAAAAGCGGGGGATATCTATAAGCTTGATTGTAATGGAGAAACGGTAGCAGCCAGGTATGTGGTCAATGCCGCCGGGCTATATGCTGATCATATAAATGAAATGGTCAACCCTCCCTCTTTTAAAATTAAACCAACCCGGGGAGAGTACTTTTTGTTGGATAAAGGTACCGGTAGTTATGCCAACTATGTGCTCTTTCCCTGCCCCACCAGGCTGGGCAAAGGTGTTCTTGTATCGACAACCGTGCACGGTAACTTGATTGTGGGACCAAATGCCGAAACGGTCGATTCCAAAGAAGCTACTGAAACCACGGCCGCGGGCCTGGCTGAAGTACGCAAAAACGCTGAAAAAATTAAAAAAGCGCTGCCTTTTGATAAAGTGATAACCACCTTTAGCGGCCTCAGGGCCAAAACCGGGGCCGGTGATTTCATTATCGGGGAATCACAACACTCACCGGGCTTTATTAATGTCGCCGGGATTGAGTCTCCAGGACTGGCTTCGGCGCCGGCCATCGCCCGTTATGTAGCCGAGCTGGTTATTGATAAAGCCGGAAAACCTGCGAAAAAAAGCATCTTTTATCCGGCTGCTAAAAGTCACAAGCTTTTTATCGATTTAGACAACCGGGAAAAAGAAGAATTGATCAATAAAGATGACCGCTTTGGCAGAGTGGTTTGCCGCTGTGAAAGCATTACCGAGGGAGAAATCGTCCGGGCCATTGAAAGCCCGGTCGGAGCGCGCACTTTAGACGGGATCAAAAAGCGCACCCGCCCCGGGGGAGGACGCTGCCAGGGCGGCTTTTGCGGTCCCCGGGTCATCCAGATCCTGGCCCGGGAATTAGGGGTGACCCCCCCTGAAATCAAAAAAAACAATCCCGGCTCATATATCCTTACCGAACCGACAAAAAGCAAAATGGCCAAGGGACAAGATACCGGCAGCACTGCCGGTTCAGAAACTGCGCAAAAATCAAACCCGCCTGAGGATGAAAAAAAAGATGATAGCTGCAACCTGGTCATCATCGGGGGCGGCCCCGCCGGTATGGCGGCAGCCCTGGCTGCCCGGGAACGCGGAATCGAAGATATCCTGGTAATCGAGCGGGCCAAGGAACTGGGCGGCATATTAGAGCAGTGCATTCACAACGGCTTTGGCCTGCACCAGTTCAAAGAAGAACTTACCGGACCGGAGTATGCTGAGCGCTTTATCGACCGATTAAAAGAAGAAAATATCCGTTGTAAGCTTGATACAATGGTGCTTTCGGTGAGTGAAGACCGAAAAATTACTTACGTAAACTCTAAAGATGGCCTGCGCACAATCGAAGCCGGAGCGGTGATCTTGGCTATGGGTTGCCGAGAGAGGACCCGCGGGTCAATCGGCACCCCGGGAACCAGGCCGGCCGGTATCTTTTCGGCGGGAACAGCCCAGCAATTTGTTAACCTCCAGGGCTATATGGTCGGCAAGAAGGTGGTGGTTTTCGGTTCAGGTGATATCGGGTTAATTATGGCCCGCCGCATCGTCTGGGAAGGCGGCAGAGTGGAGGCCATTATCGAACGCAAACCCTATTCCGAAGGCCTGGTTAGAAATTATGTGCAGTGTGTTGAAGATTACGGCATCCCCATGCTGCTTGAACATACCATTGTTGATATCAAAGGCAAAGAAAGGGTTGAAGGAATTACCATTGCTAAAACCGATGCAAATAAACAACCGGTAGCGGGCACGGAGCGCGAGCTTGAATGCGATACTATTCTTTTTTCGCGCGGCTTGATCCCCGAAAACGAGCTGTCCAAGAGCGCCGGGGTAACCCTGCACCCCGCTACCGGCGGCCCGGTGGTTAATGAAGCCATGGAGACCGAAGTGGAAGGCATTTTTGCCTGCGGCAATGTAGTCCATGTCCACGACCTGGTAGACTGGGTTACCGAGGAAAGCTACAAGGCCGGTTGGGGTGCCGCTGAATACATCAAACGCAAAGAAAAGGAAGCAGCCGGTGAAAAAATAGATCCAGGATTTATTTGCAGTACCAAACCGGGCGAGGGCATCAAGTATATTGTCCCCCATAAAATCAGGCCGGCTCATATGGACGGCAGTATCGAACTCTACATGAGAGCAGAAGGCCATCACGAGGGGGTGGACTTGCAAATAAAGGCAGACAAGCAGTTGATCAAGTCAATGAAAAAGAAAGTGCTTTCTCCCGGTGAAATGATCGTGGCAAAACTGAAGAAAGAAGATCTGCCCGAGGAGGGTTTCAATGAAATTTTAGTTGAACTTGAGAAAGGGGAAAGAAATCAGTAATGGAGACAAAAGAAATGATTTGTATTCTTTGCCCCCTCGGTTGCAAAATGCAAGTCCGCCCTAAACCTGGCAAAACCAGTGAACTTTCCGTGCGGGGTCAAAAGTGCGGCCTGGGAATTGATTATGCTTATGATGAGTACACCAACCCCACCCGGACGGTGACCTCTACAGTGGTTATTCACAATGCCCCACTACCCAGGCTGCCGGTAAAAACAGAAAAACCCGTCCCCCGGGACCTGGTTTTTGCGGTTTTAGATGAAATCGCGGCTGTGGAATTAACCGGTCCGGTAAAAATAGGCACAGTAATAAAAAAAGAACTGCTTGGCACCGATGCAAATTTGGTAGCCACCCGCAGTTTATAAAGAAGGAGTATGATTATGCTTTTTAAGAAATCAAAGGAAAATCAGTTATTCCAAGCATGTGAAAGGCAAAACCCTAAAAAAGTAAAAACATGCCTGGATCAAGGCGCAACTACAGCGGCAGCAAATAAAGACGGCAGTACAGTATTAATGATTGCCTCTTTTAAAGGCAACGCTGAAATAGTAAAGATGCTTATGAACAGCGGCGCCAGTGTTAATGTTAGCGATAATGATGGTTTTACGCCGCTAATAGCAGCTGCCGCCAACGGAAATACTGAAATCATAAAGCTGCTGACCAGGAAAGGGGCAAAAATCAATGCCAGAGACAGCAATAATATGACAGCCTTAATGTATACCTCTTTTGCCGGGCACTATGAGACCACCAGGTTTCTGGTTGAACAGGGCGCCGATATCCATGCAAAAGACAACGACGGTTTTACCGCATTAACCTACGCTTCTCAAAAAGGGCATAGCGAAGTAATCGAGTTACTGGAAAGCTACCAGCCCTGGTAAAGGATGCAACAATAAAAAAACCACCACAGCTTTGTCGGCTGTATTAATTGTGGCAAAATCTATTTAAAAGTAAGCAAGGGCGCAAAAAAATTATCAGCCTGATGAACTTAAAATTTCCGTGATTTAGCTACCTGCATAAAATAAGTTAATCCAACTATTGCCTGAGAATCGATTATTATAGCGGCATTTCAGCAAAATACTGATCATACAATCTTTGCAGATTTTCATTAACTTTGTTACGAAATTCCAGGTAGCGCAGCATAAGAGTTTTGCCTTTTTTGGTAAGATAAGAACCCCCTCCCTGGCTACCGCCAATTCTTCTTTCAATAAGGGCAAAGCCTAAATTATTTTCCAACATGTTAATTAAATTCCAGGCCTGATGGTAAGACATCTGCATTTCTGCCGCAGCCTTACTAAGCGAACCCAGCCTGTCGATACGCTGCAACAGGTCACACGGACCGTCCCCAAACACTTTGCCTTGATCCTCAAGCCAAATTTTCGAACACAATCTGTAAGGCACAGGCAGCACCTCTCTTCTTCATAAGATTGATGAAATCTATTTTCTACTTCCAGAGGCAAAATTTCCTGCTAAATTCTATTGAAATAGGTTAATTCTTTGTTTTCTCAATAATATAAATTGTAGACAAAGCACCAGAACCATGGCTATAACTAACATTATCACAGCTACCGCTACCGCAGAGTCTAAATCACCTAGAGTCATATTTAGGTAAATAGAGGTAGGGAGCGTTTCAGTTTGCATACGGGTTGCTCCGGCGAGCATAATTGTTGCTCCAAACTCACCTAAAGCCCGGGCCCATGCCAGTAAGCTTCCTGCGGTCAAACCAGTTGCAGAAAGTGGTAAAGTTACTTTTAAAAAAACCTCTGCCGGGCTATCACCAAATGTTTCCGCCGCTTCTTCAATAGAGCGATCTACTGTTTGAAAGGCTGTCTGGAAAGAACGGACTGCATAAGGTGCAGCCACAAAAAATTGAGCAATAATTACCCCCCGGAAACTAAAAATAAAATCCCAGCCCTGTTCTGCCAACCAAAGCCCCCCACTGCTTGAGAAAAGTAGTAAAAGGGCAAGTCCTGAAACCAACGGTGGCAAAAAAACCGGCAGGTAAAATATAGATTCCACTACTTTTTTCCCGGGAAAAGGATACCGGGCCAACACATACGCAGTAGGAATACTGATTAGTATCGCTAAAAAAAGGGCAGTTAAAGAAGTCCCCAAGCTGAAACGAATCGAAAAAAGAACTTCTTCGCTGAGTAACAGCTCATAGAGATTATGCCAGTCCAACTTTAAAAATAGCTGGGTATAAGTAGCCAGTAATAACAAACAGAATAAAATAAAAACAGAGACAAACATCGCCTTCAAAGAGTTAATCCGCATCGGTTTCAACCTCTCCCCGCCTTACTAAGAAAATAGCTGCTTAGCTGCTCAAAGGACAGAAATGATTTAAACCCAACAATTGAGCCGGGCCTACAATACTTGTGCCAAAAAATAAAACTGGTTTATTTGAAGGGAAAAAATAAGAAAATGTATTATTGACAATCGCGCTGCCGGTTACCACAATTAGGTCTCCCCAATCAACATTTTCTTTAGAAGTGGAAGATGATTCAATGCAAACTTCATTTATACCGCTGTCTTTAACTTTTTTGCCAATATTATCATTATCAAGATCATTAATACGCAATAAAAATGATTCAGCCAGGGTTTCAGCAAAACGAGGTTGATAACCGATCAATACAACTTTAGTCGGCTTAAAAAATGTTTTAATATATTCAGAAAGCAGTAATGCACAGGATGCCGGTGATTCACCTCGACAATGTATTGATTTTTGAATAGCTCCCTGCTTCCGTAACAATGCATTTAAAGTAGCAATAAAAATTGCCCGCTGAAAATTGTCAGACAGTGGTAATGCAAAAACCTCTTTAAGGTTCCCTTTATAATACCCTGGCCTATCAGTAAAAGCTTGTCCAATATAACCATCAACTTCTGCTTGCAAAAGCTGCTCTTTTCCTTTTAACAAAGCATAGTCACAATATGTAGGCTTACCTATCGCTGTTTCTGAATCAAGAGAATTAATATAAACTTCTTTATTTGACAAATCCTTTTCATTAAACATGCATTCCTGCGCTTTATGCCTAAGGGTTTCAAAAGGAAACAACCTGCTTGAATTATTAATCTCTAGCCCCTCCATATCTAAACAAAATGTAGTATTATTCCGCTATTTCAAAACCTTGATGTTCAAAAACTTCATTTGCATTGTCTGACTTAAGATGATCTAAAAATTTCTCAGCTTTTTTTTGGTGTTCGCTGTTTGAAAGCACTACCCCAATAATTGGTATTCTGGTTTGTAAATGCTCCGGTATTTTTATTGTTATTAAATCCTCTTCATACATCAGGTAGTTGCTATACCAACAAATTCCCGCCAGTCTATCACCCAGGCTAACATAAAGAGGGACCTGGTTAGCTGTGGCCACACGACCATAAAGCCTTCCTTTAAGTTGATCATGTAATCCTACTCCTGCGATTATTTTTTCTGTAGTTTCACCCAAGGCTGTAGAATCTGCCTTGACAAGCACAAAGCTGATATCTGAATTCACCAATTCACGCACAGTTTCTATCCTGTCAGCCTGGGAAGCATTGACGACTAGCACCGGAAAATGATTGGCAATCTCCTCAGCGGCAAGATAATCAACGCTATTTAGAAAACGAGGATCACCAGGAATGTAAAGATCACCCACCCCGCGAGTTTTTATTTGTGATCTTAAATTTCCGCTATTACCGTATACTAAATCTACTTTTACCTCATTATGTTCTGCAAATTCCTGAGCCAACAATTCAACCGGTGCACGCACTCCTGCCGCACAATAAACAACCAGATTAAGCTTATCTCCCTCGTTTTCGTCGGCATTTAATAAATCATGGTAAAAGGCTATTCCCAGTCCTGTGAATATAATGATAATAATGGCTGGTAAAATATGTTTTCTGTTCATAGATTGCAGCTTGCCCATTCCATTCTCTGAATAATTTCAATACCAGGCTAATTTTTATAAGCTTTGTCGAGCTTGCTTTTTTTTAGGCGCAACCTTCTCCACAAAAGGAAAGGACCCGTCCGTTTTCCAGGTTAAGGTAGCTATTTTTCAAAGAAAGCAGATCGGTTTCATCATGAGAAACAATAATCACCATGGCATCCTGCTTTTTAATCCACTCGCTTATAAAATCGATAAGGTGACAGCAACATTTTTTGTCAACTGCATTAAACGGTTCGTCCAATAAAAACAAGCGGTGCCCTGCTATAAGAGCCCTGGCAAGACTTACTCTTTGCTTCTCACCACCGGATAATTCCCGGGGGTAACGCAACAAATATGAACCAGGTATTTCCAATCCATTGATCACCTCATCTAATGAATTCGATTTCAACTTGCTTCTACCATTACCCTGAGAACGCAAACTGTAAAGAATATTATCTTTTACATTTAGGTGAGGGAAAAGAAGATAATCCTGAAAAGCAAAACCTATTCCTCGTTGAGCCGGGGGAACCCAAATTTTTCTTAAAGTATCAAGATAGACCGTTTCACCAAGACTTATATGGCCTTTAGATACGTTTTCCAGGCCGGCAATACACCTGAGCAAAGTTGTTTTCCCGGAACCAGAAGGCCCTCGAATTATTAGACTTTTTTTGGAAAAAGAAAGATCAACATTAAGTGAAAATTCTTTTAAATTTTTGTTGATTTTAATTTTTAACAAGAAAGCCACCCACCTCTAACGGATTACCTTGATTTTAAAAATATATGCTATTAGCGTTCACACGCTAAAATAGCCTCTAAAACTCCTCCTCCAACAGCTCGCGCCTTGTCAGAAATGCTAAAACAATGCTCGCGTTGGGCTCTGGGATCAACATCGCCGATTTTCATTTGTTCTTTAACTTCCATGTTTTCATTAATCAGGCCGCGAATAACACCGGATATATTAGCCGGCACGGGGGTTTCTCCCACATAACCGGCAACCTCCCCGGCAGTCACCATATCCCCTATATTAAGTCTATTTCGGAATACTCCGGCAACCGGAGCTTTTAATAAACGTTCCACACTGTAACCACCGACCATACCGGGCTGACCATCGTTGGGCAGAGCTTCTCCACTGTAAATGACCCGCCCCAAATAATGGCCGCGCCTGGTTTCTACCACAGCGTGAACCTCGCGACCAGCTTTAAAGCCAGGGCCCAAAGCAATAACCAGCGGTGCATCTTGTAGAGTTGTATCAATATTTTTTTTGGAGAGAGTTCCTTCTATAAAAATTTCAGGGGTTAAATAATTTAAAGTAACCAGGTGAGGATCAACAATAACGGGAATAACCCCCTGACCTATAAAACCATCGATGGTTTCGGTGTTTATGTTTTCTGCTCCCTCAACTTTCTTAGCCTGAACCCCTTCTATCTTCACTTCATCATCGAAAACGGCCTGAGCGAAAGAAACAGTCCTGCGGATTACGGTCGGACGCTCCTTTTCAGTCATAACCACTTTAAAACCGGACTGATAAAGCCGATGGGCCACTCCGCTGGCCAGATCACCGGCACCTTTGATCAAAACAAGCTGGCGGGGTATTTTTTTTCTCTTGCTGGTAATTTCTTTACCCATCTTAGTTTTGATCTCCTTTCTGGTAACGGACCTTAATAATTTCAGCCGCAATACTGAGGGCAATCTCCGCCGGAGTATTGCCGCCCAAATTCAATCCTATAGGAGCATGAACCCTTTCCAGAGATGATGAAGGGAAACCGTTTTGTTTTAAATTATCAAAAACAGTTTTTACCTTATTTTTACTACCAATCATGCCGATATAGGCTGCCTTAGAACAAGCCACTTTTTCCAAGGCAGCCTGGTCATCCTGATGGCCCCTGGTTAAAATAACTAGATAGGTGTTCTCTGAAATTTTGTAGTCTGCCAGTACAGTAGCAATATTGCCGGCAATAATATTGTCTGCTCCGGGGAATTTTTCCTGGTTGGCAAAATCTTTGCGATCATCAATAACTGTAACATTGAAATCAAGCATTTTAACGATTTGAGCCAGGTATTGGGAGATATGGCCCGCTCCTATAATAACCATTTCCGGACTGGCCATAATCGGATCAATGAAAACATTTACGGTTCCGCCACAGGCCATCCCCAGGCTGGCCGCTTCATCCTGATTTAAGCTGTAGTGAGTATAGCGGGGTTCCCCTTCTTGGATCACTTTCCTGGCTTCCTCGATTACAGCAGCTTCCAAACGGCCTCCCCCGATAGTGCCTGTAATAGAGCCATCTGCATATATAATCATTTTGGCCCCTGGCCTGGCCGGTGTAGAACCTGTGGTAGAAACAATCGTAACCAATGCAGCAGGTTTATTTTGCTCTAAACAGCGCAATAACTCCTGCGTAATTAATTTAGAATCCAAATCAATGACCTCCTATTTATATGTAAATAATTATTTGCCAAACGAACAATCAGGGAAGGTGCAAGTATCACAGCGCCGGCAGTAACCACCGTGACCAAGGACGGCCAAATCTAAAGCAGTGATTTTCTCTCCGGCTAGAAGCCGGGGAAAAATCAAATCAAATACTGTGGTCCTAAAAAACATTCCGCAGGCGGGAACTCCAACTACAGGCACTGTTCCGTGATAAGCTAAAAGAAGCATGGCCCCGGGCAATACGGGGGCACCGTACTTTTCCACCCTGGCACCGCTGGCCCTAATCCCGCTCGGGGTTACATCATCAGGATCTACAGACATTCCCCCGGTAATAACGACCAGGTCATGACTTTTGTCAAGCAGCAATTGTATTTTAGAAGCAATAACTTCTGGATCATCAGGAGCATAGTGTATCTCCGGTTCCTCCAGGCCAAATGAACTTGCTTTTTCTTTAAGCGCCGGCGCAAAAGCATCCTCAATCCTGCCTTCATAAACTTCCCTGCCGGTAATTACAACCCCCAGCTTACAAGATTTAAAAGAAAATATTTTAATTAGAGGTGCATAATTTCGGCAGATTTCTTTAGCCTTATCTATGGTTTTACGGTTAACTGCCAGGGGGATTACCCTGGTTCCGGCAATTGCCTCACCTTTCTTTACTGGACTGTTTGTATGTAAACTGGCCATAACAACATTACTCAACTGGTTAACCTGCCGCAAACCTTCTACATCAACTTTTAGTAGACCATCATATTTAGCAATCAGGTCGACCTTCCCTTCAGAAGGGCCCTTGAAGTTCAACCCTTCCCCGGCGGCTGCATGCGCAATAGCCAGGCCTGCTTCATCCTCATGAAGCTCGTCTTCCTCCAGTTCCAAAAAACTAACATGTTCTTTACCTATATCAAGCAGAAATGAAACATCTTGCTCCCTGATAATGTGTCCTTTTTTGAAAGCCGGCCCTTTATATTTTCCCTTGACAATGCGGGTTACATCATGAGATAAAACTTTTCCTACAGAATCCTCGGTCCTGGCATATGAAATTTTCACTGAGGCACCTCCGATAAACATCGCTATACTCAACCTCATATAACGCCTTTATATTATTATTTACAAATACTTTTGTCAAGCTATCGCGTTCACTCACTAACCCAGGGATTCCTCAAATAAACAAGTTTTAAAAGTATTTTCTTAAAAGCGAGATCAAAACAAGCTGAAATCGATTAAGGAAAAAAATAAATATACTCAACCAATTGCGGCCTGGTAAAATCAGGTGAGCATAGTGATGCAGTCAAGCGTTATGACCGCCGGAACTAATTTGTCTTCCCGGCCAGGGTATATAGTTTTTCGATTTTCTCTTCTTTTCCCATAACTATTAAAGTGTCTGATTCCGAGATGGTATAATCGGAA
>JAWODD010000046.1:0-28177 GCA_046483445.1 Bacillota bacterium
GATCAACTGATACCGAAAGAGCTTTTGCGTTCCAACCCTCCGGCCTTACCGGAAATGTCACAAATGAGAGTGCTTAAGCATTACCTGCACCTATCACAGGAAAATTTAGGGGCTGATTTAAATGTTGATATCGGCCAGGGCACCTGTACTATGAAATACAGTCCCAATATAAACGAAAAGTTTGCTTCTTCACCAAAGGTAGTTGATTTACACCCCCTGCAAGATGAACATAATTTCCAGGGCACCCTGGAAATTATGTTCAACTTAGAACAATATTTTAAAGCAATTTCAGGCATGGATCGGTTTAGCCTGCAACCGGGCGGCGGGTCCCATGCAATCCTGGCTATAGTTTCGATGATCCAGGCCTGGATCGACGATCAGGGTTTGGGAGACACCAAAGACGAAATAATTACCACCATGTTCTCCCATCCTTCCAATTACGCCGTGGCCAAGGCCAAGGGCTTTAAAGTAATCAATATCTACCCGGATCCCAAAACCGGTCGTCCCGATTTTGGAGCCTTTAAAGCAGCTGTTTCGGATCGGACCGCAGCGCTTCTGATCACAAACCCAGAAGATATCGGCTGTTATAATGAAAGGATTAAAGAGTTCACCGATCTTATCCATGCGCACGGTGGGCTTTGCAGCTATGATCAAGCCAACGCCAACGGGGTTTTAGGGATTACCAGGGCTAAAGAAGCCGGTTTCGATATGTGTTTTTTTAACGTGCATAAAACCTTTTCTTCGCCTCACGGCTGCGGCGGCCCGGGTTGCGGAGTAGTGGGTGTAAAGGATTTTTTAAGCCCCTACTTGCCGGTTCCCCTGACAAGCTTTGACCAAAAAAGCGGGAAATACTACCTTGATTATGATCTACCAAAAACCATAGGGAAAGTAAAAGATTTTTACGGGGTGATCCCGGCCATAATTAGGGCTTATGCCTGGATTATGAACCTTGGCACCGAAGGAATGCTGGAAGTTTCCCGGGTGGCGGTGCTTAATAACAATTATATCTTTAGGAAAGTGCTGGCCATGAAAGGAACAGAAGCTCCCTACGCCAAAGGGGAGCACCGCATGGAACAAGTTCGCTATAGTTTCCAGCCCTTAAAAGATGAAACCGGATGCGGCTTCGACGAAGTCCAGAGGCGGATCAGCGATTTCGGCTGCCATATATGGAACAGTCACGAACCCTTTATCGTGCCGGAACCTTTTACCATAGAACCAACCGAGTCCTACTCCAAAGACGAAATAGATGAGTATTTGGCTGTTTTAGAAAAAATAATTGAAGAAGCCTACACCACACCCGAGGTTCTTAAGACAGCCCCGCACAACAGTGTAATCCACCATATTGCGGAACACAAATATTTAGACGATCCTGAGTTTTGGGCTATCACCTGGCGGATGTATCAAAACCGTTATGCAGGCTACTTCGAACTTAGAGAAGGGTAAGTGAAAATATTGTTTCGTTTGGGCTTAATTATAAATCCGGTGGCCGGCATGGGCGGCCCGGTGGGATTAAAAGGCACCGATGGTAAAGACATTTTACAGCTGGCGCTTTCAAGAGGAGCCACTGCAAAAGCCCCGGAACGGGCCTCCCAGGTCTTAAATCACCTCAAAAAGGCAAAGCAAAAATTTAGCCTGCTGACCTGCCCGGGAAGTATGGGCGAAGAGGTTGCCCGTTCCTGCGGATTAGAATTTGAAATCCTCCCCTTGGAGATCGGAAAAGTAACTTCCCCTGATCATACCCGCCGCGCCGCTGCATTGATGGTGGAGCAATCTGTGGACTTGCTTTTATTTGTAGGCGGAGACGGAACAGCCCGGGATATAGTCTCGACTGTTGGAGATAACCAGTTATGCCTGGGTGTACCTGCCGGAGTTAAAATCCATTCCTCTGTTTATGCCATTTCTCCCCAGCACGCCGGAGAAATTGTTTTAAACTTGATCAAAGGTGGTCGTCCCCGCTTTTTTTTAGCAGAAGTCATGGATATTGATGAAGAAGCCTTCAGAGCTGATCAGTTAAAAGCCCGCCTTTTCGGATACCTGAAGCTCCCCCGGGTGGAAAAAGGCCTGCAGGCTCTCAAGGCGGGGAGCGCAGCCACCGAAAAGGCAAACCAGCAGGATCTAGCGGCATTTTTCGCCGAAGAAATGGATCCGGAAATGCTTTACCTGGTCGGTCCGGGATCAACCACCCGGGAATTACTGCGATGGCTGGGACAGAAAGGAACCCTATTAGGAGTAGATGCCGTGAAAAACGGTAGAATTATCAACCGCGATCTTAATGAAAAAGATTGCCTGATGCTGCTTGAAGAGGCTGATAATAACAGGGCAACAATAGTGGTAACCCCCATTGGCGGGCAGGGCTTTATTTTTGGTCGGGGCAATCAACAGTTCAGCCCGGAAGTAATCCGCCGGGTATCCCGGGAACATATCCTCGTGGTAGCAACCCCCGTCAAAATGCAATCTTTGCAGGGCAGAGCCTTCCAATTAGATACCGGCGACCCCGATTTGGATCATTTTTTAAGCGGCATCTACCGGGTTTTAACCGGCTACCGGGAAATTGCTTTTTACCGGGCTAAAAAATAATCTTCTTATAGCCCATCCATAACCTTATCACTAACGAAGCAATTACAACAGCAAGTGATAGTAAAATGTGAAGGTCTGCATCAAGCCCAGGGGTAATATTAAACATGTAAGGCTACCTTTAACTTTAGCTAATGTTAAGGATCCATTGGATCGTGACCGGTCAGTTTTTCTATTTGCCTTAACCGGGTTCTATATTTTGGTACAAACCATATCAATATTATCCTGCTGCCATATACAAGTTGTATAAAAAATTGTTTTAATTTTTAGCCTTTAGAACCAATGATTTTTTGTGAGTCACTTGGTAACTTATAAATAGATTTAACTCGAATCCAGCATCTGCGGTGCTCAAGCGTTAAACATAAATTATAGGCTTAAGATAAGAATAACCGCAAATAGCACCTGGGCAATCAGTTTCAACCCAAGTAAATTTTTTTTAACACATATTCACGTTAGAGGTTTTTATCTGGATCAGAACGAGACAAGCTGGTGAAAGATAAGGGGCATAGTTTCCGATGAGCTGGCCCTGGAAATTACTACCCGCATCAGCGCTACCGAAAGTAAAAGAGAGCAGATACTACAGGAAACGGTTCAATTTAACCCGAACAAACCGGTGCCATAAAATATTGAATTTCAAAAATCTATGTATTTAAATTACTGACGATTGCCCGCTTACAAGAGGGTAATAATAATTTTACATCCTACTGGAAAATTATGGTGCTGTAAAAAGCACCACCCGGGGGTGGTCTTGGAGAAGAAAAAAGTTGTTACGGTGTTGGAATTATCAATTACTTTAAAGGAGGCCAATTATTTATGGAGGAAGCTCTTCCTAAGCTTCACGTAGTTGATGTTGTTATGATGATTATTTATTTTATTGTGCTTCTTGGGATCGGCTACCGCATCATGATGAGCAAGAAGAAAAAAAGTGAGTCGGAATCATTTCTGGCAGCAGACCGTGACATGGGATTAACCAGGACTGCCGCATCGGCTTCGGCTACAGACCTTGGCGGTGGATTTACCATTGCGATGGGCGGCCTTGGCTTTACCATGGGCCTTGCCGGACATTGGATTATTACCACTTCAGCAATCAGCGCAATTGTTGTCGCCTGGTTAATGGTACCTAAAATAAAAAGGGTTGTTGATAAAATCCAGGGGATTACCACCGGCGATATCTTCGAGCAGCGTTTTGACTCCAAGACCGGCCTGGTGGCTGCAATTGTTATTGGTCTTTCCTGGTTTGCCTTTGTTGGCGGCCAGGTTATTGCCGGCAGCAGGCTGGTGACCACTACCACCGGATTGGACCTTAACACTGCCTTGTTGGTATCCGGGGCGGTAATTCTCGCTTATGCCACCATGGGCGGTTTAAAAGCGGTTATCTATACCGACGTATTCCAGATGGCCATCCTCCTGGTCGGTGTAATTTTCTTGATGGTGCCTATCGGTTGGGTTGCTGTCGGCGGTTGGGACGGCATGGCTACGCATTTTGCCGCCGACCCGGAAACTGCAGATTTCATGGGCTTTTTTGCCGTAGACTGGGTTACCGGTCTCGGTTGGTTCCTTTCTGTATTCCCGGTGTGGTTTATTTCTATCGCTACTCTGCAAAGAGTTATTGCAGCGAAGGACCCCGAAACCGCGCAGAAAGGCATCTTTCTCACCGGAATACCGATAGAATTTCCCCTCTTTGCCATCGGAACTACTTTAATCGGTATGTATGCCCGTATTCTCATGCCGGAGCTGCTCGATATTGACCCTGAACTGGCTCTTCCGTCAATGATGATGGAGTACCTGCCTATCGGAATAGGTGGTTTCGTCCTTGCTGCTTATGTGGCAGCGGTTATGTCTACAGCCGACTCCTGCCTAATGGGCCCGGTAGCGGTGGTTACCAGGGATATTTACCAGAAGCGGATCAAGCCCGATGCCACCGACCAGGAACTAACCAAGCTGGCCCGGATTATGACCCTGGTTCTCGGAGTCCTGGCTATCTGGCTGGCATACAGTGTTGAGACAGTGCTTGAAGCTATACTTTATGCCTACACCTTCGGTGCAGCCGGTCTTTTCTTCCCCATGCTGGGGCTTCTTTTCTGGAAAGGCACCACCACTACCGGTGCATTTGCCAGTATCATCGGCGGCGGCGGTATTGCAATCATCTGGGTGCTTGCCGGCAACCCCAATGATATCCCGGAATCTTACCTGGGTTGGGGTGTTTCCTTTGTCTTGCTTGTAGTGGTATCACTGCTTACCAAGCACAGCCCTGGGGAGGATATTGACTCCTTCTTCCCGAAAAAACAATAATCAAGGTGCCCTGTGATCGGTTTCTGCCGAGCAGGTAAATTCCCCTGAAACCGGATAAGGGAGGGTTAAACCCTCCCTTATCTATTTAAAAAGCGCATCTATCTCAGTCGTTTTATTACTTTTTCAAAAATTTTTCCCAAACTATGCTGATTTCTTTAAACAGCGTTCCGTTAATACCTTCTGTCACCGGCTTACCTTGAACCATAGCTTCTACAAAGCTGCGATTGAAAGGCAGTTTACCGGCCAAAGGGATACCTTCCTTACAGCAGTAATCTTCAATTCGCGCAGTTTGAGTTTCCGCCAAATCATACCGGTTAATACAAACTGCGGCAGAAACCTCAAAATGACGGCATAAAGCTATTACCCTTTCCAAATCATGAATTCCCGAAACTGAAGGTTCGGTAACGATAAGAGTCTTGTCTACTCCAGCTAAAGAAGCGATAACCGGGCAACCGATCCCGGGGGGTCCATCGATAAGTAAATATTTTTTACCGAAAGCCTCGGCCACTTCCTGGCCCCGGTTACGAATCGTGGTCACCAGCTTCCCTGAATTCTCCTCGGCTATACCTAAACGGGCATGCACTAATGTTCCATAATTGGTATCGGAAACATACCATTGCCCCGAAGTCTTCTCCCGCATATTGATCGCCCCTTCAGGACAGGCATGAGCACAAAATGAACAACCTTCGCAGTTAACAGGATCAACCAGGTAATCTTTTGAAATTGCTTCAAACCTGCATAAATCAAGGCAAAGGCCACAGGAATTGCATTTTTCCCGGTCAATATCTGCTACCTTTGAAGCATAAAATTCATGTGTTTCAAGCAGATCAGATCCTGTAATTAGGCTGAGGTTGGCAGCATCGACATCCCCGTCAACCAGCACCACATCTCCACCGGCTAGGGAGGCAAAAGCTCCCACCAGGGAAGTTTTACCGGTTCCGCCTTTACCACTAATAACGGTTATTTTTTTCATTACGAAAACGCCCCCTCAGCCGAAACCCTGATCTGATCATACAGTTGCCTGAAGCTTTTCTGCCAACCGGGCAAGTTAAAAACCACCGGTTCACCGCGGGCATATAACTCAGCCACTTTCCTGTCAAAAGGAATCTTTAGAAGTACCGGCAGGCTATGTTTCCGGCAATATTCTTCCACCCGTCCATCTCCAATATCACAACGATTGATCACTACACCGGCAGGGACACCAAGCTTGATTACTGTTTGATTAACGAGATCAAGATCATTTAATCCAAAAGGAGTCGGTTCTGTTACCAGGATGCAAAAATCACTACCTTTTATAGCACTAATAGCGGGACAGGAAGTTCCCGGCGGTGCATCAATGATCGTCATTTCATCCCGGTTTGCCATTTTTTTTACTGCGTCGATTAAAGGCGGTGAAATCGCTTCACCCGGGTTCAGACAGCCATGGACAAAATCAAGTCGGTTAGCCCTTCCGCTTTCGATGACCCCGATTGTACGATCATCTTCCGAAATTGCCTTTTGCGGGCAGAAATAGGTGCAGCTGCCGCAACCATGGCACAATTCCGGTAATACCATTACATGTTCTTGCAATACCGCTAGAGCATTAAAAGCACATACATCCGCACAGCGACCGCAAAAATCACATTTGTCAAAATCGATAACTGGATTTGGTATGCCCACTTCTTTAACTTTTGCAAATTTTGGCTTTATAAAAAGATGGGCATTGGGTTCTTCAACATCGCAATCAAGAAATTCTACTTTTTCTTCCTGAGACAAAAATAAGGCCAGATTAACCGCTACAGTTGTTTTGCCGGTTCCACCTTTACCGCTGGCTATAGCCAGGTTCATCCCTTATCTCCCCGCTTTTTTAGCTTTTTCAGAGCAGAATTTTTATCTTCCTAGTTTTAAGTTTTTCCGGCTACTCTAACAAGCCAACTATTTAAAAATCATCAAGTCCATTTTTTTCCGGAGTTTTACCGGCCCGGCAACACCTGCTTCACAGCTTGCCGGACCGGGACAACTCCGGCAGGAGCAACCTTTAAAACTCTATTGTGATTCTTCCAATTCACTGATTCTTTTTTCAAGAGCGTTTAGTTCTTCTCTTAATACTTCTTCCTGTTCTTTTAAATATGCTTTTTCTTCTTCCGGTTCGGAAAATCCAGGGCCGTAATATGGTCCAGGATGGGGAGGCCAAAAGTGACACGGGCCCCAACCAGGACACCAGCCGCGCCGACCGCCTCTAAAGCCGCCGGCACCCGGAAACCAGTCCGGTCCTTTCCAAAAACCGGGACCATACCAGTGTCTTCCTCTAAACATATTGATCACCTCGCTTGAAAAGGTTTTCACTTAACCGAACACCCCATCCGTACTCGCAATCATCGAGAATCCCCGGATTTAAAAATCACCAGATTTCTTATCAACATTGCTACTATCTATAACGGTAGCGCCTGCTATTCGGGTTTCTTCTGTAACGCTGTGCCATTTTACCCTGGTGATAAGGGTAGAAACGTCTAATATCTGTCCTGGCGACGCGACATCTACCCAAACCCTTTCCAGTTCCGGGGCCTTTACCCATAGGTCCGCTTCCATTCAAACCGGGCATATCAACCCCTCCTTTCTAAATACTAAAGCCTTTATTAATCACAACTATGACCACCGTATTGATGGTCACATTTGCTCATACCAGGTTCAAGCGACCCGCTTAAGTATGAGTTAACCACATTTTCAACCAGCCCGGACACCCCGGTACAGGTTTCTATATTTTTTTCCGCAAACAAAGCCATTGCTTTCTGGCCCATTCCTCCGGACATCACCAGGTTAACTCCAATATCGGCCAGGTATCCCGGCAAGAAACCCGGCTTATGGCCGGGATTGGTAATCACCCATTGCTCCTTGATTTGATTGCCATTAATTTTAAATAATGTATATTCGGGACAGCGTCCGAAATGTTCTGCTACCCTGCCATTTTCAGTGGCCACACCTATAATCATTCATTTACACCTCCTGGTTTAAGTAATTCTTATTAGGTTTGAACAAACATGTCTTGCTTCATTTTCAGGCTCAATGTTGTCCCCTCAACCCTGAATGAGGGCCGGCAGTTGCTTCTGTTACCTGCGACAACTGTCCTTCCTTAAACCTCTTGAGTGTACTTTCTACAGTCCCGTCAGCCCCGGTGTAAATCTTAATTTTTGCTGCCTTAAGAGCATTTACAGCATTAGGGCCAACATTGCCGGTTGCTACTGCATCAACTTTATGTTTTGATAATAATTGAGCACTTTGGGGACCTGCTCCACCCGCTGAATCTGCATTATAATTAACGATGGTCTCAATTTCTTCCTCGCTGTCTGAGTCCACCATCACAAAATAAGGACAGCGGCCAAACCGTTGATCAACTTCGGCACCTAACCCTTTTTCTCTCGCCGATACAGCCAATTTCACTGCTTTCCACCTCCGTCAAATAAAATAGTTTTATATCTATAATTAATTATAACTTATTTATGGGTATACATCAACAATATTTTTTTGCTATAGTATTCTTGATAGAGAAGATTAATGGCTGTAGTTAAGTTGGCCGGCAAAATTATAACCCATAGGAGGATTCCATGCGCTTTCGCCACTTATTCGGACCGGTTCCCTCAAGACGGCTTGGGGTTTCGCTTGGTATCGACCTGGTCCCTTTTAAAACCTGCACGCTTGACTGCATCTACTGCGAGTGCGGAAAAACCACTTTCTTAACCGTAGAAAGAAAAGAATATGTACCTTTGAAAGAAGTCATTGAGGAATTAAACCATTATTTGCAGATGAAACCACAGCTTGACTACATTACTTTTTCCGGTTCGGGAGAGCCGACCCTACACTCAAAAATCGAACAGGTGATCAATTACTTAAAAGAAAACTACCAGGAATACAAAGTCTGCCTGCTTACAAACGGTACCCTTTTTAAAGAAGAGCAGGTCCGCAAGCAGGTGCTAAAAGCCGATTTGATCATTCCTTCGCTGGATACTGCCAGCGAAAAAGGTTTCCAACAAATCAACCGGCCTCATCCCAGCCTTAATTGCCTGGAAATAATTGAAGGACTGGTGAACCTGCGCCGTGAATACAGTGGCGAGATTAGATTGGAAATTTTAATAGCTCCGGGTTTTAATGATACTACAGAGGAACTGGCTTCATTAAAGGAAGCCATTGAAAAAATCAAACCCGACAGCATTCAGCTCGGCACCCTGGACCGACCCGGCACTGAAGAGTGGCTCGAACCGGCCGACAGTAAAAAAATGGAAGAGATCGCCACTTACCTGAACAAAGCTGAACTAATCGGCAATTTTACCCCGGGTAAAAAAATCTCCGCTTTTGATGATTCTTCAAACCGGCAAATATTACAACTGCTGCGCCGGCGCCCCTGCACGGCAAATGACCTGTGTAAATCTTTGAACCTGCGCCCTGCAGAAATACAAAAATATATCAACCACCTGCTGGCCCAGGATAAAATTGAACTGGAAAGAAAAGAACGAGGGATATTTTACAAAGTAAAAAAATAACGGAAAAACATTTTTTGCTTTTCCGTTAAAATATGGTTTAGCAATTACTCCCGGCCCTTAAAAGCCCCGGTTAAGTTCTGGAAAATATTTTTTACTGAAAGAATCTCTTTTATTTTAAATACATTCTGGCCCGAAAAAACCAGACCCTGATCTATTTTACCCAGCCGGCTGTTTTCCAGGGCGGCTAAAATACAGTATTCCCGGGAACAAACTTTCAGGCAGTCGTCACAATCAATTTCCGGACTTTCCCCCCGAGCCAGTGCTTCTGAAAAGTTATTCCTAATCGCCCGCCCGGGCATGCCCACCGGACTGTTAATAATCACAACATCTTCTTCCCTGGCCCTTAAGTAATGGGTTTTAAAAGATTCTGCAACCGCACACTCTTCGCTTAACACAAAACGAGTGGCCATCTGGACTCCATCAGCACCAAGGCTCATCATTTCTGTGATATCTTTACTATCGGTAATCCCACCGGCTGCTATAACCGGAATTTTCACAGCACCCTTAATTTCTGGAAGAATCCTGGCCGTAGGAACATCAGTACCCAGGTGACCGCCGGCTTCCGCTCCTTCGGCAACGACCGCAGCAGCCCCATACTTTTCCGCTATCTTCGCCAGCCTTGCACTGGAAACTATCGTTACAATCGGAATCCCGGCTTCTTTTCCCCAACCGAAAATATCCCGAGAAAAACCGGCCCCGGATATGACCAGGTCTACTTTTTCCTGCAGAGCGGCTCTAACCAGGTCGGCAAATTCACGCACGGCATACATCACATTTACACCGATTATCCCGGTGCCGGCAATTTTCCTGGCTTCCCGGATTTCCCGGCGCAATTCTGCAACGCTCATTCCGGTGGCGGCAATTACACCAACCCCTCCGGCATTTGCTACCGCACCGGCCAGGGGTGCCGTAGATACTCTTACCGCCATCCCCCCTTGCATAATGGGATAAGCAGGATTAAAGTTTTTAAAAAAATTCACAGGTAATCCCTTCCATTTATTACTTGCCGAAAATTAAAATTTAAATCCCGGCATTTAATAATTTTGATGCTTTCTCTTGCGCCCGCTTTTGCCTTTATAACCACCCGATTTGTTCCGGAAACCCGACCTGCTATCTTTACTGCCCGATCGTTTCTTGCTTTTAAAATCTACCGGTTCTTCTACAGTAATATTCACCGGGGTCCGGTCGGGTTCTTTGGTCAACAGCTTTAAGGCTGCAGCCATTAAAGAGAGGGAATCCGTGTTTTCAAGCATCTCCCGGGCAACTTCCCTGTATGGCAAGTCTTCACCAGCTTCAATAACCTGCATCAATTTTTCAGCGGTAAGGTGCTGCTGTCCCTCCAAAGCCTCATTGAAGCTGGGAACAGTGCGGGGATAAATTTTTCTTTTAATCGAGCGTTCTATCTGCTCCAATTGATTTAGTTCCCGCTTGGAAGCAAAGGTCGCGGCAATTCCCGCCTTGCCCAGTCTCCCGGTTCTGCCGATGCGGTGCACATAATTTTCCGGATCCTGGGGAATATCAAAATTGTAAATATGGGTTACTGAACCTATGTCTAATCCCCGGGCTGCCACATCGGTGGCCACCAGGATTTCAGTGGTTCCATTCTTAAATTTTTTCATAACGCTATCCCGCCTGGATTGAGTAAGATCCCCGTGGATTGCCTCTGCAGAATATCCACGCTTACTTAAAGCCTCAAAAAGCTCATCAACTCGCCGCTTTGTCCTGGCAAACACTATTGCCGCTTCAGGGGCATGCAGATCCAAAAGGCGACACAGCACCTCGAATTTTTCTTTTTCCTGAACCCGGTAATAGTATTGTTCCGTGTTGGGAACCGTGATTTCTTTGGGTTTGATCCTAATAAATTCTGGATCGCGCATGTAACGCTGGGCCAATTCTTTTATCGGCTGCGGCATGGTAGCAGAAAAAAGCATGGTTTGCCGCTCACCGGGCACTTCGGCGAGAATAGTTTCAATGTCATCCCGAAAACCCATATTTAGCATTTCATCCGCTTCATCAAGGACCACGGTTTTAAGATGCTGCAGCCTGATTAACCTTCTGCGCATGTGATCCATTAACCGGCCGGGAGTGGCGACAATAATCTCCGGCTTACTTTTTAAGGCCTTGATCTGTCTTTGAATATCCTGGCCGCCATAAATTGGCAGGGCCCGGATTTTTTTAAACTGGCCGAGGGCATTTATTTCTTCGGCCACCTGGACCGCCAGTTCCCTGGTGGGAGCCAGGACCAGGCCCTGGATCTCTTTTTGCCCCGGCTCAATTATTTCAAGCATAGGGATAGCAAAAGCGGCGGTTTTGCCGGTTCCAGTCTGGGCCTGACCGATAATATCTTCACCTTTCATAGCCACGGGAATAGCCATTTCTTGGATTGAAGTGGTTTCTTCGAATCCCATCCTGGCCGTGGCCCTTACTACCGTTTCACTCAAACTAAATTCATAAAAAGTTGCCATTTAATAATATAATTCCTTTCGTTTGTAATGCCTTTTCAGCATATTAATTCTTGATTTTTCCAATAATAAAAGGCATTCCCTTGCCCTTGTCCAGCGAGAGAATGCCCTAAAACCTTAGCTTCTAAACTAATTTACAAAGCAACAACGTTAGCGGCCTGAGAACCGCGGTTGCCTTCGACTACTTCAAATTCTACAGATTGATCTTCTTCGAGAGTTTTAAATCCTTCAGCCTGGATAGCGGAAAAATGGACAAATACATCATTGCCCTCTTCTGTTTCAATAAAACCATACCCTTTATCAGGGTTAAACCATTTTACTTTACCTTGCATATAACTTATTCTCCTTTACTTAGGTATTTAATTAAAAAGAGGAATTTCGTCAAACTCTAATTCCTCTACCAAGCAAAGGCTCTAGATTAGTTTGCGTTATTCTCATCTTTTTAAACACTTGAAAAATTATAACACGCCCACAGTAATAAAGCAAGAAAAACTTTCTAGCGACCAGGCGGTAATAAATACCTTTTTCTTTTTTATTTTTTTAGCTTATGCCCGTAAGCTGCGCCAAACATGGCGAACGCATAAAAAACCGCTGCCGCGATACCAATCCAAAATAATACTGCTCCGCCCCAGAGCGGGCTTACATAAAAACTGACAATTAAGGCCGCTACCATCATGCTGCCGTAAAACAGAATATCCTTTTGTTTTTGTTTCACTTGTCATCCTCCTGAATCCCTGAAAATTTAAAACAACTTAACCATAAAAGCTTATTTGTCAATTAAATGTTTCTTTTAAATTATATGACTATATATTATCAAACCTAAACAAGAGAAGCACCTTTTGTAACCTGCTCCCGCATCAACAATAAAGAAGTTAAAACAATCACTGCGCCGAAAATTAGCCAGCTGTAATTATAGTTGCCCTGTCCGTCGGCAATTAACCCAAAAATTGGCGGTGCTACCAGGATGCCTAACCGGTTAAAGAGTAAACCCAAACCAATTGCCGAACCGGCCCGTTCTGTTCCGGCATACTCGGCTAAAGTAGCAAAATAAAGACCGCCCCAGCCAAAAACGGTAAGGCCTAAGAGAAATGAGAAGATATAAACAATGACCAGGCTTAATCGGATTTCATCAAATAAAAGAGCAGGCAGTAAATATATCACCCCGGCACTTAAGCCTAAAAAGGATATGGCCTGGCTTCGATTCCCTTTAAAAAACCTTTCGGAAATCCACCCCCAAACCGGCCGTCCGATAATTCCGCCAACCTGGAAAATACCAAGCCCGAGCCCAGCAGCCGCCCGGCTCATTGACAAATCTTCAGAGAGGTACACTGCATAATGGGAAAAAATTGCACCTATACTCGAACCGGCCAAAATAGCACCGATAAAACAGACAAATACAAACTGTTTATTTAATAAAAAATAACGCAGGTTATCTATTAAGGAACTATGTTTTGTTTTTGGCTCTGCCTGATCTTTTTCTGAACCTTCACTGCGGGCGCCTTCACGATAATATTTATAGACTAAAAGGGCAATCAATAAAACAAAAAGGCCGGAAAATTGTACAGTTATTCTCCAACCAAAAGTTTCTCCAAAAAACGGCAGCAAACTGGCTCCCACCAGGCCTCCTATCCCCACCCCGGACTGGGTTATTCCCATAGAAACAGCATGTTTGGCGGGAGGGGTTTCAATAATAATTCCTTTGTTAACAGAAGGATTAATAATGCTTTGACCGATTCCGGCGATAGGCGCTAAAAATAAAAGCACGGTATATGTGGGAGAAAACCCAAATATTATATTCATAGAACCCAGTAAGGTTACCCCAAAGATTAAGCCCAGTTTGGGCCCAATCCTGTCAACAACACTGCCGGTAAAAACAGCAAGCACTGCAGAGCTCATAAAAAAGAAGGTAGAGTAATAACCAACCTCGGTTCTGCTGAGGGCAAATTCATCGCGCACAAAAGGCAAGAGAGCCAAAAAACCATTAAGGCTAAGAGATAATGCTATATAGGGAATAGTAAGAATAGCGAGCACTTTAATATAATCTTGCTGCTTTATCTTGCTGATTATCTGAATGATCACAAACAACCTCTTGTTAATATATGGTGGATTTAAATTTTACTAAAAGCTAAGTTGCTATTATATATCCTTCTCCAAATCAAGGATGATTTCCTTTTATTTAAATTCCCTTACCCATAAGGCAGAAACCCTGGAATTTAACAAATCTACTTCAGTCAAAAAACTTTCCGGAAAAGCAAATTTTGATTGACAACCCCTACTTTACTCGCTATAATTACCATCGTTAAATAATTGCTAACTTTAACACAGATTATGTTATCCAGGAAAGGGAAGTGTAAATGGATAAAAATGAACGGTTGCTTAATATAGCTTTTGAAAGCGGTAGACTTAGCTATTCCAACCTTGAAGTCGACCTCTATAACTCTGGAATAAACCAGTTGTTAAGTTCTTCAGCAGCGCGCGGACACAATCTTTACCATTTCAGTATGCAGGATCTTTTTATTTATGAGGGCAAAGCATTTGCCAGGACTTCCGTGCTTGAACTGCCTTCGACCTGGCAGAGCGACCCGCTGGAATGTTACCCCATGTTAAAAAAAATTGATGAACGCCCGGTAGCCCTCAGTGAGCTGGACCTTTGTTTTTTTCGCGCAGATGATGTCAGAGACTCTAAAACCCCCAATCTAGATATTATCAAAACCATCGAAAAACAAGGTATTTTAATGGAAAGTGTGGCCGCCACTCTTTCCACCAACGATAAGTACGAGCTGGCCGTACGGGTACCCAACTTGCCGCAACCGGTTACTTATGCCGCCAGTTCACTAAAGGAAGCGCTGGAAGCTCTCGATAAATTGCCCAATAAAGAAGGATATTTTGTATTAAAAGACCGGTTTGGTTACGGTTGCGGTCATGATGTGCACCGAATTGAATTTACCGACCCCGAGCTGCATGAAGTAATCAAAATGTACTTAAGCAACTACGAGCACATAATTCTGCAGGAATACTGCCCCGAAGTTAACCAGGGAGACCTGGTTGCCACTTTCTTCGACGGCGAGTTTCTCGGCGGCATGCAAAGAATCTCTGCACCGGGCGAATGGAAAACTAATTTCAGCCTGGGAGCCTCTCAGCTTGCTTATACTCTTACTCCGGAACAGGAAGAAATCGCCAGGGCGGTGCAAAAAGCTTACCCTGAAAGCAGGCTTATATCGGTCGATATGCTTCATTCCGGTAAAGTATTTGAGGTTAACTCCTTTCCCGGCGGGAAAGGTCTGCTCGAGCTTTACGGGATCTCTCTCAGCAACATTGTAATGGACCGGCTCGAACGGGAAATCTTGGGCGCTCCGTCAGTAATATTTCCCAGTATCAAAGCTATATCTACCGAACCAACCGAACGCTGGGGGGACATTGATTACCATTACCAGGGGCATTCGGAAGCGGTCAGGGTTTTTGACGTCTTCAGCGATGAAAAATACACCCTTTCCACCAGGGATTTAATCGAATTCCGTCCCTATAACCCGGAATTCATTCTATCCATCCCTCATTCCGGGGTCCTGCTTCCTGCAAAGTACAAAGATAATTTTACCCTCGATGCAAAATCTTTACTGGAAATCGATCTTTTCAGCAACATCCTTTTTGAAGCTATCGGCGGGCTCCAGGTTCTCTCCAGGCTGGCTCCTTTTTTTGTGGATATGAACCGCGATCGGGAAGGCTCAGAATGCAAACATGTTCCCAATCATCTCACAAATTCGCCGACAGAATATTATAATATTAAAGATGAATTGATGCTGCAGGAATCATATGAGCCATTGGAAGAAAAAAACATCCTGGAATATTATGATCTTTACCACCAGATCATAAGCTCCCTGATCGAAAACTTAAAACGCGAGCAGGGCTATGCTTTGTTGTTCGACGCCCACTCAATGACTTCTGTCGGGCTCGGCCGGGTGCACGATAAAGGAGAAGAGCGTGACAACATCGTAATCGGGACCTTGGATGATACCTCGGCCCACCCCGAGATCATTTCCGCATTTGTCAATACCCTACGCCGGGGGATCAAACCGTACGGCCTGGGCTTGACCTATGCTAAAAATGAACCTTATTCAGGCGGTTTTATCACCAGGAACCACAGTGACCCGCAAAACGATGTGCATGTAATCCAGATTGAAGTAACCATGGATACCTATATGTATGAACCGGTAGAAGAAAACAAATCAAAGAGGTACGCCTTGAAACAATCCCGTTTGCACATCGCCCAGGATTTCTTGCGCCAGGCGACTATTGCCGCCTGCGATGCGGCTAGAAAGATCTACTCCCGGTAACCAGGCTGGTTATTGGTTAAAACTAAAACTTTCATCACCTCATCCTGGAAAGGCGGGCAACCGGATACGTGGAGCAAGTTCTCAGCTGCCAATAACAGTTTGGTCCCTATGGTATTATCCGGATACCACTCATTATTTAAAGTACGGCTTCTATCTATTAATTTTACCAAATTCAGCCATATTTAATTTTTTTCCACCACTTCTATTTCCTGCTTATTTTCTACCGCTTCGAGCAGACTGCTTATCTTATAAACACAAATTCAACCATATTCAATTTCCTTCACGAAGCACAAACACTTGTTCTTCACCAACTCGCTCTGCAGTATAAAGAAGCAAAGCTTGAATATCTTCTTATCCCAACTCAGGGTAATCCTCCAATATGTTCATTATCACCTCTCCGATCATTAGAACCGCTCGAGGATGCGCAGACCGGAAACATGCTCGTCAATCATGTCAAAATCACGGTCGTCATGCAGTAAGGCAAGTCCATGTTCTAGCGCTGTCAACACAATTATTATGTCAATCGAACTTCGCGGTGTAATTCCTTGCCGCCTCAAATCAAACAAAAGCCTGGCCGCTTTTTCGTATGTATCAAGCACCGGCTCAGGATAATATATCTTTTGGGTGGATAAGTATCCCTGTAAATTTTTCCACTCGTTCTCGTCTTTAGCCCCTTGCAACACTTCCTGGTAGGTTAAAGAGGAAATTCCATAAGGAATATCCCGATCCAGAATTTCTTCTAACAATGAAACTTTACACCCCTCTTTGCCCTTCAGGTAACTAATAATCACAGATGTATCAACCAGTATCATCCCGGTAACCCTCTCTGTGCAACTTATAATCATACTCATCAGCAAAGTATATTTTGCCCTTTAGTTCTTTTAAATCCTTGCGGGATCTGTTTTGCACAAATTCCTCCAGCGCTTTATTAACCACTTCCTTTTTTGTAGTAAAGTCGGAAACACGCATCGCCTCCTCAATTAAATCATCATCGATAACAATATTGGTTCGCATCCTATACACCTCCATATACACATCATAATATGTAATATAGAATGTGTCAACAAATTCTTAGTGTTTTCAGCGCTGACGCATGAAATACCTTTTCACCGCACTTCTGGCTATAAAATTGAGTTTTCTTCCGAGCAAACCAAAAAAGTTACTGCTGCGATCACTGGTATTTACGCTTCAAAGCAGCATCAGGGATTAGCCGAGTCAATTTATGCACACCTTTCCCCATGGTCGAGCAAGAACTGGTAACATCGACCATACTAAAAGACTGCTACCTTGTCAGGCCACCGTTTTTCTTGTTTTCCAATCTTCTTCTGTGACCAGCCGCAGCCCGCCGGGTGATTTAGCAATTCTAATGAGCATTTCTTTGTCTAATTCTTTGTTAATTACCGCTTCTTTAAAAGTTTTGATAAAGCCCCGGAAGCCGTCTGTTTAGATAGTTTTCTTTGAGCACAATCATAAATTTCCACTTGTTTTTAAAGCAAATCGACATAACCAGTCCATTAGCACACAAACTGTCCAAAAGAAGGGTAAATTTTAGTTTTGGAAGTTATTTCTTGAGCCTTCCGAACAGGCGGTAAAAACCTTATTATGTGAATGAGCAACCGTGCTTTCTAAAAAGAAAGAAATATTTCATAAAAATAATGTTGTAAATCATTCTTTATTATGATATAGTGTAATAAATATTTCTCCACTTCTGGCTAGAGCAAAATACTAAAAGGTGGTTTAAGATGGCCTTATACAAGTATTTTATCAAGAGAATAGCCCTTACTATTCCTACCCTGATTGGCGTCAGCATTATTGTTTTCCTACTGATTCATATGATTCCGGGTGATCCGATTGATATTATGATCGGGGATCGTATTACTGATGAAACCCGTGAAGCAATGAGAGAAATGCTCGGACTTGATCTGCCACTGCATACCCAGTATTTACGGTGGTTTACCAGTGCCCTGCAGGGTAATCTTGGCACTTCAATCAGAAGCACTCAGCCTGTTTTCCAGGAGATCTTGGAGCGCTTACCTGCCACGATAGAGCTCACCGTTGTTGCCTTATTTATTGCCGTTTTATTTGGCATTGTATTTGGAGTCACAGCAGCCAGGCATAGAAATACAATTATTGACCAATCTATGATTGGTTTTTCTTTACTCGGTGTATCGATCCCTATTTTTTGGCTGGGGATGATGCTGATTTTCTTCTTTTCAGTCATGCTGGGCTGGCTGCCGATCTCGGGCCGTCTTTCCACAGATACTGTTATCCCTTCCGTTACCGGTCTTTATCTTATTGATTCCCTGGTTAGTGGAAATATTAGCGGTTTCATTGACGCTTTAAAGCATTTGCTGTTGCCTGCATTTTCATTGGCAACGGTATCCCTGGCCCTGGTAGTGCGGGTAACCCGTTCGAGTATGCTTGATGTTTTAAGTGAAGACTATATTCGTACTGCCCGGGCGAAAGGTTTAAGAGAAAGAAAAGTTGTCTACGTCCACGCTCTTAAAAATGCCATGATTCCTGTAGTAACTGTTATTGGGTTGCAGCTTGCCAAGTTGATGGGTGGGGCAATTTTAACCGAAACAGTTTTCTCCTGGCCTGGTATTGGCCGCTTATTAATTAACTCTATTGGCTTCAGGGATTATCCAGTTGTCCAGGGAGTTGTTCTTTTTGTGGCATTTGCTTTCATTTTTATTAATATTGTTGTGGATCTCTTATATGCTTATCTTGATCCTCGCATACGTTATGAATAGTAATGTTAGAAGTGAGGTGTGGCATTGAACAGCGAGCTTAAGCAAGTCATAACCGTTTATAAAAAAAATAAACTGGCTGTGGGGGCCTTCTTTATTGCGGTTTTATTAATGCTTATTGCCATCATTGGTCCATATATTGCGCCTCATGACCCGATTGAAATTAACTTATCTGCAAAGTTTGAACCTGGTTTTTGGGAAGGCAATACGGAACACATTTTAGGAACTGATAACCTGGGCCGAGATATTTTTTCCAGAATTATTGCCGGGGCCAGGATTTCATTGAGTGTTGGTTATGCGGTAATTGCCATTACCGCGGCAGTTGGATTGTCAATCGGCCTGGTGTCCGGATATTTTGGCGGAATTGTAGATATTGTCATCATGAGATTTATTGATATTTTGCTTGCTTTTCCCCCACTGCTACTGGCCCTGGTCATTGCGGCCACCCTTGGCACGGGTCTGGACCGAGCCATGCTGGCTATTGCAATTATTTACATTCCCAGCCTGGCCAGGATCGTGCGTGGGTCTGTTTTAACAATAAAAGAAATGCCTTACGTAGAAGCTTCTCGGGCCATGGGAGGGGGCAGTATTTGGATAATACTGGGTCATGTTCTGCCTAATGTTGTCACACCGGTAATTGTTTATTTAACATTGTTGCTCGGTGACGCCATTTTATACACTGCTGCCCTAGGTTTCCTCGGGGTTGGTATCGATCCGGCCAGTCCTGAATGGGGTGCGATGCTTAGCGGCGGCAAGGATTTCTTAATTCTTGGACAATGGTGGATTACGGTGTTTCCAGGGATCATGATCTTTCTGGCAGTTCTCTCATTCAATCTTTTTGGCGATGGATTGCGGGAAGCAACAGATTCTAAGCTTCGTTTATAGATAAGACTTGGAAAGGGGTGCGCTTTTGTCTGATTCGCCTTTATTACAGGTTAGTAATTTAAAAATAGAATTCCAGACAGACCGTGCCAAAATACTCGCTGTTGATGGTATAGACCTGGCCCTGGGTAAGGGCAAAACATTGGGGTTGGTCGGGGAATCAGGTTGTGGTAAAAGCGTTACAGCCCTGGCCATAATGGGCCTGCTGCCTCCACATGCTACGGTAAGCGGGAGTATCTATTATAAAGATCAGGACCTGCTCAAACTAAAAAAAGGGGAAATGAATAAAATACGTGGTAACCAGCTTTCAATGATTTTTCAGGAACCGATGACCTCGCTTAACCCTGTTTTTACAGTGGAGTACCAGATGGCAGAAGTGCTTTCCCTGCATAAGGGGCAGAAGCGGAAAGCGGTTCGAAGCAAGATAATTGAGCTTTTAAGGCTGGTTGGTATTCCCAACCCGGATCGTAGAATGAAGGATTTTCCGCACCGCCTCAGCGGAGGGATGAGGCAGCGTGTGATGATCGCCATGGCCATGGCCTGTGAGCCGGACATTCTGATTGCCGATGAACCGACAACAGCTCTTGATGTTACAATTCAGGCCCAGATCCTGGATCTAATGAATGATTTGCAAAACAAACTTCAAACCAGTTTATTAATGATCACTCATGATCTCGGGGTCATTGCCCAGGTTGCCGATGATGTAGTGGTTATGTATGCCGGTCACATCATGGAATATTCACCGGTAAAGGAAATCTTTGCTGATCCACTGCATCCATACACAAGGGGGCTGTTAAAGACAATTCCTCAGATCGCCAGGAAACAGGACCGCTTGGAGGAGATTAAAGGAACCGTTCCTCATATGTCTAAAGTTCCACCTGGTTGCCGCTTTAATGATCGCTGCAGTGAACGGATGCCTGTCTGCGTCGAAGAGGTACCGCCGGTTAAAGAGATAAATGGTAAAACAGTTCGCTGCTGGTTATACAATTAATTGCTGGAGAGGTATGTATGGAACCATTAATGTCTGTTCGAAACCTTAAAATGCATTACCCGATTAAAAAAGTAGACAGCTTTACAAAGTATGATTTGCTTAAAGCTGTTGACGGGATTAATTTTGATCTTTATGAAGGTGAAACCCTTGGACTGGTCGGGGAATCTGGCTGTGGCAAATCAACTACCCGTAAGCTTCTGCTCTACGTGGAAGAACCGACAGAGGGCGAAGTATATTATAAAGGTGCAAATATTTTTGAAATGAACAAAGCTGATTTGAAAGAGTTCAAGCGTAACGTACAGACAGTTTACCAGGATCCATATTCGAGCCTTAATCCGAAGTGGAAAGTGCTGAAGCTGGTATCTGAGCCGATGATTATTCATAAAATCGGCAATCGAAAAAGCCGGGCTGAAAAGGTAAAGATGCTGATGTCACTCGTGGGGTTGCGGGAAGAGTATAGTGACAGTTTTTCTCATGAGTTCAGCGGTGGACAGCGGCAGAGAATATCTATTGCCCGCGCTTTAGCCCTTGACCCAGGGGTGATTATCGCTGATGAGCCGGTATCGGCCCTTGATGTCTCAATTCAAGCCCAGGTCATTAACCTCTTTGAAGATTTGAAAAAACAATTTAACCTGACCTACATTTTTATTTCACATGATCTAAATGTGATTAAGCATATTAGCAACAGGGTGGCAGTGATGTATCTGGGAAAAATAGTAGAGATTGCCGAAAAAGAAGAACTATTTAATAATGCCAGTCACCCTTATACAAGGGCCCTGATCCGTTCTATTCCTATCCCTGATCCGGAAACCGGCATGAAAGTAGCTACTCTTAAAGGCGAGATACCAAGTCCGATTGATCCGCCACAGGGATGTGCTTTCCATCCCCGCTGCCCTGAAGTGATGGATATATGTCGTTATGTTACACCTGAGAGGTGCAAAATATCTGAAGGGCATGAAGTGTTCTGCCATCTTTATCAAGATCAAAAAGATAATAGCAAATAAACGATTATTAGAATACGGCAGTCGCTGGCTAACATTAAGATGAAGCAAGGGGGTGAAAATAAAAACAATCTGTAATTGTGAGTTGTGAGGGGTTAAAGCTTGAGGTATCTGGTTTATTTATTATTTAAGTGATGAAAATTTATTTGATGAGAGGGTGGAACAAAAATGACGAAAAGGTTTACCTTGATACTGGCTCTTACCTTGTTGGTTGTTTTTTTCTTAGTGGGGTGTGGTGCTGAAAGTGAAGATTCTTCGGTTGATGCAGATCCGGTTGACGAGACTGTTTCTGAAGAATCTCCTGAAAGCTTTGTTATCGCGAGAGGAACTGATGCAAAGACTCTTGATTGTGGTTATGCCTATCATGAAGGTGAGATTGATTTAATGTATCACCTTTATGATGGATTAGTAAAGTTTAAAAACGATGACAGTCTAGAAATTGAACCGGCTCTGGCGGTTGACTGGGAAGTATCAGATGATGAAAAAGTTTGGACTTTCTATCTCCGAGAAGGGGTCAAATTCCATGATGGGACTGATTTTAATGCTGAGGCTGTAGAGTTTAGTTTTATGCGTATTTTAGATGAGGAACATCCTTATTATGGCCTGGGAGACCAGGGACTGGCTTACATGGATTGGCTGCTATCAAGCGCAATTAAGGAAGTTCGAGCAACTGATGAATATACAGTAGAGATTGAGCTTAATGATGTGTTTGGTCCATTTTTAATGTATATGGGTATTTATTCCCAATTTATTGTCAGCCCGACAGCAGTAGAAACACATGGTGAAGACTATTTCCAGAACCCGGTTGGCACGGGGCCTTTCATGTTTGATGAATGGAAACAGGATGAATATGTTCAAATGTCTGTTAATCAAGATTATTGGGGAGAAATTCCTGAAATAAATACAATTACCTGGAAAGTAGTTCCTGATGAATCAACACGCTTGATGGAACTGCAATCCGGTAATGTTCAAGCAATTAAACCAATCTCTCCTGCACAACTTGACACTATTATGTCAAGTGACAATCTTGAGCTGTTTCAGGTTGCAGGTTCAAACTTATTTTATGCAACACTAAATCATGAGGCAGAACCATTTGATGATCTTAAGGTGCGCCGGGCATTTATGCATGCGATTGATTTTGATGCCCTTGTAGACAATGTCTACGAAGGATTGGGGACCAGAGCTATAAATCCAATGCCACCTACTCTTCTGGGTTTTAACCATGATATTGAGCCTTATGAATTTGATCCTGAAAAGGCTATGGAGCTATTGAGCGAAGCAGGTTTGCCAGATGGTTTTTCGATGGATCTCCATGTATTTGCTGAATCAAGAGCATATGTTGGCAGACCTGTAGATGCGGCTGAGATATTTAAAAGTTATTTAGCAGATGTTGGTATTGATACCAATGTAATTGTTAATGAATGGGGCACCCATCGTGATATCCTGAGAGAACATGAACATCAGGTTGGATTTATTGGCTGGTTTGATGTGCCTCACCCGAATAACTTTCTTAACCTTCTTGTGTTAAGAGCAGTTAATAATCAATATGAAAATCCCGAGTTAGATGAATTATCTGACAAGGCTCTGGGAACTAACGATCCTGCAAAGCAAGAAGAATATTACAAGGAAATGCAAGAAATAATACATCGTGATGTTGTTTTGGTCCCTATTGCTCACAGTGATTATACTGCGGTTGTAGTTGATGAAGTTAATGGTTTTAGACTGGATTCACTGGGTAATGTCCTGGTCCATGATGTAAGTTATTAACAAACAGATCCCCCATGTTCTTACGGGGAGCAGGAGATGACCGCTCCTGCTCCCCACTATATTAAAATAGAGAGGGCTTGCCATAATGACCATAGTTTTTAAAGATGCCGTGTTGATTGATGGCAATGGCGGCACACCAATAGATAAAGGAATACTGGCTATTAAAGAAGACAAAGTAATATATGCCGGCAAAGCCGACGGGTTTATCTGTCCTGAAGGTGCAGATATAAACGCCTTGAATGGAAAGACTATCATACCGGGTTTAATTGACTGTCATATCCACATGGATTTACATGCTCTTGCTGATACCAATGATGAAAACTTTGTAGAAGATAAACTAAGGGCGATTAGAACGGCCAGCAATATGCAAAAAACCCTACAGCAGGGCATCACTACAATTAGAAATGCCGGTAGTGTTAACCATATTGATTTTGCGGTGAAGACTGCTGTTGAAGATGGCTGGTGTAATGGTCCGAGAATATTAACTTCCGGTCAGATTATTAGTATGACTGCTTTGGGTAATGATTATTTTAAGGGCATGTATATTGAGGCGGACGGTGTTGACGAGGTCAGGAAGGCAGCTCGCCTGCAACTTAAAGCAGGAGCAGACTTTTTAAAAGTAATGGCTACCGGTGCTTATATGAACCCGGGTGGAGTGCCTGGAGCGGTGCAGTACAATCTTGATGAACTGCAGGTCATAGTGGAGGAAGCAGATAAGCTGGGTTTGCATGTGGCGGCTCACGCCCATGGGGCCCAGGGTATTGTTAACTCAGCCCTGGCTGGAGTCAGGACTATTGAGCACGGTAGTTTTCTAGACGAAAAAGGCATAGAGATGATGTTGGAAAAAAACATTTACCTTGTTCCCACCTATGCAGCCGGTTACCACATTTTCAAACATGCAGAGACTGAAAACGTACCCGATTTTATGGTCCGGAAAAATATTGAAATGCGCAAAACCCGTGGTAAAAATATTCAAAAAGCAATTGATGCCGGAATTAAAGTTGCCTTTGGTTCTGATGCCGGGACCACTCATAACTACCATGGAACGAATGCTATGGAACTAGTGATTTATGTCAACGAGGGATACATGAGCCCTCTTGAGGCTATAAGCAGCGGGACACGTATTGCGGCCGAGGCAATAGGTATTAATGACCTGGTCGGCACACTGGAAAAAGGGAAAATTGCCGATTTTGTAATTGTTGACGGTGAACTAACAAAGGGGCTGGACCCTTTGTTGAACAATATTGCAGCCGTCTATAAAGAAGGGAAAAAGGTCCCTGTTGTTGAATAAATAAACAGTCTAATGGCGAATTCTAAGCAGAGGAGAGTAGCTTTATTGAAGAATTCAATGAAGAATTCACTGTTTGAAAAGCTAAAAGAAAAGGGGGAAGAGTTAACCCCCAAACAGGCACAGTTAGCTAAGTATCTGCTTAATAACTACAAAACTGCTGCTTTTCAAACTATTGCCCAGATCGCCAAAGAAGCTGATGTAAGTGAAGCAACGGTAGTCAGGCTGGCCACTTTTCTTGACTATGCGGGATTTCCAGAAATGCTTGAGGACTTACAGCAAGTTGTCCAGCACGAACTGGAAGCTTTTGAAACTATTCGCAATACCTACAAGGGCGAGCAGCTCAATCAGCTCAATATCCTGGAAACGGTAGTTAATAATGACCAGCGAAACATTAACCGCTTATTTGATAGCATTTCTATTGATGAAATTGAAACAATTGTTGATACAATTTGTGAAGCTGAGCAAATTCTTGTTGTTGGTTCATTTGCTTCTGCTTATTTGGCAAAATATTTTGGCTATAACTTGGGCAAGGTAAAAAAGAAGGTTATAACTCTAAACGGTGATAGTAAAGATATTTATAACCAGTACTTATCATGTTGCAATAAAACTGCGGTCTATATAATATCATTCCCCCGTTATCCCAGTGTTGACCAGCTCCTGGGGGAAGCCTTTCGAAAAAAAGGGGCTACGGTAGTAGGTATAACTGATAGTTTTCTTTCCCCACTGAAGGTGGTTTCCCATCACCTGCTGGTTATACCCCAGCAGTACACTTCTTTTTCCGATCCTAGCTGTTCCGTTCTCCTTTTACTCCAGGCTGTAATCATGCGTTACATTTCCAGGAATCCTGAACAGGCGGAATCTTGTTTGAAGGAATTTGATCAATTCGTGGAAAACTTAAAGATATTATGATTTGGATGCATTAATTTATGTAGACAAATTATGCCCCCTTCCAATCTATTGTAACTTCGAGCCATTTGCGATATTTGACAAGGCCTGATTACTAAGGCCTTTCAGGCGGAAGCAAAAATTTACCCCAAAGAGGGCCTTTAAAATGGGGTTTGCCTGCTGCATGTACCAGAAGCGGTAAAATTGACCCCAGTAAAATCCTGACAATTAGCTAGATTTGATCTAGCCGATCTAATTTCAATATAACAACATTGGTAGTATTAATAGGAAAATCCTCCTACTATATCGAAACTGTTTTTATCGAAAAAACAAAAAACTGGTTTGGTTACAACCTGCACCTGATCGTAGATACCAAGTATGAACTCCCGGTAGCATTTAGTGTTACTGAAGCCTCTGCAGCTGAAGAGCCCGAAGTCCACCGGCTACTGGGGCAAGTGGAACAAAATAAACCTACTCTTTTAGAGAAATGCTAGTACTTTACTGCTGACCGGGGGTATGATAACAGGAAGCTGATCGTGAGATTGCGCGATCACTATAACATTAAACCGATTATTGACATCCGCAATATGTGGAAAGACGGTGATAAAACAAGCCTGGCCAGTGGGCAAACCAATGTCGTATACGACTACTGCGGGAATGTATTTTGTTACTGTCCCAAAGAAGGGCAAATGAGGCAAATGGCTTTTGGCGGTTTTGAGCAAGACAGGCAGACCCTGAAATACCGCTGCTCGGCCTGTCATTACGGCATCAGCTGTGCAGGCAAAGAACAATGCCCGGTGAACAAAGCGATCCGCATCCCGCTGGAAGAAGACCCCCGCATCTTTCTTTACCCCGGTGGCCCGTTCCAGTTACAGCCCGTTCCAGTTACAAACGGAAAGAGCTCTACAAAATGCGGGTTGCTACCGAAAGAGAAAACAGCAGGCTTGATGTTTCTTTTGGGTTTGAAAGGCCCTTAATTCGCGGGCAAAAAAGATGCAGCTGCGGGCTGGCCTGGCGCTATGTGTAATGCTGGACCTGGTTGTAGGCCGAATCAAAGAAAAGAAACCGGATAAGATCCGCAGCCTGGTGGCCCAGACAAAATATCGATTTTTAAAAAGTTTGGGTCAGGGCCCCTTGGGTGGGGTGTGGCCAAAATCGAGCATTATTCACCAATTTGCTGAGATATCCGGGTTAAATAGCCAAGCTGCTAACATCATTTTGAATAGGTCGGTATTTTGTAGGATAAATTTGCTGGAAAAGTTGGCTTTCTGTATAAAAGATAAGTGCAACAAAAATGGCTTCCATTCCTATAATTATTCAACCAGCAAATTATTTAAATATACCGGACTTTAATACTTCAAATAAATTAAAATATCAATTATCCCTGGACTTAAATGCCAGTAACCTTTATTCCCTGCTTATCCCTGATAAAACAGCAAGAACCGGCAATAGAGATTTTACTGAGCGGCTAATCGATCTAAAAGATCTTCAAAGTTAGAAGATTTGATTATCTCAATCTCAAAATTTAGATTTTCTAAACTAACTCCATGTTCCTCAGGAAGGATAAATTTATTTATTTCAGTTTTATTTGCAGCCAGGATCTTTAAACGCTCCCCGCCAACTCTACCAATTTCTCCTTCATAATTAATTGTTCCGGTCCCGGCATATTTCTGGCCTTCAGTAATGTCTTCTTCAGTTAATTGGTTATATATTTCTAGAGAAAACATCACTCCTGCCGAAGGACCTACAATATTTTCTGAAGAAAAACTGACAAATTCAGGCATATCATAATCCAGGTCTGCAGTAGTTATATAGACACCTATTGATGACTGACCGGCTTCTTCAGGATGTTCCCCTGTCACAATTTCAAACTCCTGAATATCATCTCCCCTTTTAACCTCAAGGACAAGTTCAGTTCCAATAGGATAAGACTTTATTAATTCAACTGCCTCTGAAGCAAGTTCTACTTTTTTATCGTCTATCTTCACAATAATATCATCAGGTTTAAGAATATCTTCTGCCTGGCCTCCTTCAACCAGGTCAACAACTTTAACACCTTCACCTGTCATCTCAACCTCATAGCCAAGCTCTCTATAAGCAACTGCCTGAGCAGATAACTGACTCTCAACCATCATTTCATGCATCAGGTCTAAATATTCTGTTTCTGACATCCCAGAAGGAATGGCTGAATCAACAGGAATTAATTCCTTGTTTTTAGAGGGAAATAAATAAAATATAGCCACATCCCAGAAGGATGCCCTCCTCTGACTGACTGAAGTAAGGTAAAAGCCACCCCAATCATCTTCTCTATAACTATCTTCAACAGTTATTATCTCACTTAGTTTTATTGCTGGACCAGGTTCATTAATAAGATATTGTGATGGAATAAAATTTACTGCTACAAATAAGATTAATAAAATACCGATTATTTTATTTC
>JAWODD010000030.1:0-20985 GCA_046483445.1 Bacillota bacterium
GAAATCATCCGAGTATTCAGTGCCCGTGCTTGGGCTAATCTTCCTGCGCTATGCCGATCATAAATTCAGCGCCGTTGAAGCCGAGCTGGAAGGGCAAAGCACTGGCAGGCGTAAAATCGGGCCGACCGATTACCAGGCCCGCGGTGTAATGTACCTGCCCCCGGAAGCACGCTTCTCTACTCTGCTTAACCTGCCAGAGGGTAGTAATATCGGCCAGGCTATTAATGATGCCATGCGGGCAATAGAAGCTGAAAACCCCGACTTAAAAGATGTTCTGCCGAAAACCTATAACCGCCTGGAAAACTCTGCTCTCACCGAGCTGTTAAAACTGCTCAACTCCATCCCGATGGATATCGAAGGCGATGCATTCGGTAAAATTTACGAGTACTTCCTCGGCAAGTTTGCCATGAGTGAAGGGCAAAAGGGAGGCGAGTCTTTCACTCCCACCTGCATCGTCAAACTGATCGTTAGTATAATCGAACCCTACAGCGGGCGGATTTACGATCCCGCCTGTGGTTCCGGTGGTATGTTTGTATAAAGCGCCCGCTTTGTCGATGAGCACCGCAATAACGGCGGAGAAGTAATCAGCATTTACGGCCAGGAAAGAGTCTCCGAAACCGTACGCCTGGCCAGGATGAACCTTGCCGTACACGGTTTAGGCGGCGATATCCGCCAGGGCAATACCTACTATGAAGATCTGCACACCAGCCCGAACCGGTTTGACTATGTCATGGCCAATCCGCCTTTCAACGTGGACCGCATCGACAAGGAACGTCTTAAAGACGACCCCCGTTTTCCCTTTGGCCTGCCGCGGACAGATAATGGCAACTACATCTGGATTCAACTCTTCTACAGCGCTTTAAATGAAAAAGGTCGGGCCGGTTTTGTTATGGCTAATTCCGCTTCCGATGCCAGCGCTTCTGAACTGGATATCCGCAGGCAGCTGATTGAAGATAAAGCGGTAGATGTAATGGTAGCGGTCGATTCAAACTTCTTCTATACCGTTACCCTGCCCTGTACCCTCTGGTTCTTTGATCGGGGTAAAAAAGACACTGAAAGGGAAGATAAGGTTCTCTTTATCGATGCCCGCCACATTTTTCGCCAACTCGACCGGGCCCACCGTGACTGGAACCCGGCGCAGGTGGAATACCTGGCCAACATCGCCCGCCTTTACCGGGGTGAAGAACCAGAGGATCTGCACGGTGGGTTGGAGCTGTTGAAAGAAAACTTCCCGGAGCTTGAATATATTAATGTGCCGGGGCTGTGCAAGGCGGCCACCATTGAGGAGATTGAAGAGCAGGGCTACAGCTTAAACCCGGGGCGTTATGTTGGTGTGACCGAACGCGAGGAAGAAGAATTTGACTTCAAGGAACGCCTTGAAGAGTTGAATGAAAAACTGGAACTGCTTAATGCAGAAGCGCGGGAGCTGGAAGAGCGGATTGCGGAGAATGTGGTGAAGTTGTTGGAGGAACCTTCATAATGACAAGAAAACTATCTGATATAACAGAGTTCATAATAGATACAAAGCATAACACGCCTGAATATACAGATGAAGGCTACCCATGTATTAGAACACCAAATATTGGACGTGGTTATTTCGATTTGGGCAATGTTAAATATGTAAGTGAAGCAACATATGAGAAGTGGACTGAAAAAATCTAAGTCATTTGATCTGTATCTTGCTCCCGGCAAATTAAAAAGTTCAAGTATTGCTAGGCGGTTATACCAAGAAACTTCACTTGATACAGAAGATGCAGGCTTAGTTCCTCTTCAAGCCTGGTCAAATGATGATCGGTTATACCAAGAATTATACGAAGAATCACTGTATATGCCCTCTCTAAATTCTACACTGACAGTATTACGAATACCCTATGACGAATTTGAAGAAGAGTTCGACAGATAGCAAGGTTGAAAGGGATTATAGTTCTTTGCATCTCAAAATTCAAAGAGGCTACTCTTGTGTTTTGGTCTATTTTTAAAGTATGAATGAGTATCCTGGATTAATTAAAATTTTACTCATTCGCTGTATCACTGTTTTTATAGCAGCAACTTCGTTTGTTTACTTAAGCCGATGCAAAATATTATGATCTTAATACAATTTGCCGCTGGTATTTTGGCGGTTATTTTATTAGAGGATAGGTGAACTCAAAATGTTTGGATTGAATCTGCCGGCGAGAGGGTTGGTCGTGATTATCGGTGTGGTATTGATATTGTTTATCGTCGGCTGCGCAGAGCAGGTTCCTGCTGAAGAGGAAAGGGGTGCAGAGACACCCGATGAGGATGAAGAAGCCCCGGACGTGAGCGCAGAAGGCTTATCAGATCAAGTCTATTTTAGCAAAGAGAGGCCTCACTATAGAACAGAGACGCCGCTGGTGTCCCCTGATCAAAACTATCTGCTTGGAACACTTGAAGGGCAATTGATGTTATACGAGTACCCAGAAAAAGAATTGCTTAACTCTTTTGATTTCGACAGGCGTACACTTTAAAATACTATACCTGGCATCCCCAGGGTGAGGCAATGGCTTTAGATATTCACAGGGAAGAATACAGTTCTGTAAAATTGATCGATCTTGATGGTCAAACCATTCTGGTAGAGGATTGGGACGACCGCAGCTTCTTGAGAAGTCCCCTTGCTGATCCCGAAGGTCGGCAAATAGCTTTTACCCGGTATGGCTTAAGAGAAGAGAACTTATGGATATGGGACCTCGATGATGAAGAAATACGCCAGGTAACTGACGATTCGCAAGGAGATTATCCTTTTTACTGGCTGGATCAGAGAAATCTGGTAGTTATTCTGGGAGCTGCCAACGGTGAGCTTCACTACCTGGAAACTGCTGATGATCCTACCCTGTGGGTCTGGCAGACAAAAGAGCTGGAGTTCGAATAAAGAAGAAACACAGGGGGTCACATCATGCCGTTCTCCTGTGCTGCCCTTTTCTAAGACAGGTTTTTGCATATGCTCATGCTGGGATAGTGCCATCATTGTGGTTCTTACGCAAATGATCAAAAAGACTCCATTCAGGTTGAAACAGATCAAGACCAGAACCTTGCCACATTTTTGGTTTGCCTGGTTTTTTGGTTTTTGCAGTTGCCGCTGTAGTTTACATGGTGCGGAGAAGGACTAATATTTAGTCAATCAGAAGTCGTGCTTCCGGTATGATTCAATCAGAGGATGAAGGTGACAGGTTTCGTTAATCTTGACTACCACAAAGCCTTTTTATCTTCAAACTCCAGCATGTTGATGCAGCAGGTATCCTGCTTAATTTTCCAAAAGCCTTTACTGTCTAATCTTAATGCGGTAAGGATCAGTAACTTTAGTATCACCCGGTGGTTGACAATGGCAATATTTTTGCCCTGATTTTCATGGGCAAGTAGTTCCATTTGATTAAAGGATCTGCTCATTGCTTCGCTTAATGTTTCTGCGTCCGGAAGTTTATGCTTTTCAGTTCTTTCCTGCCAGGTTTCAATTGCTTCGGGATAGAGCGCTTCAAGCTCAATAAAACTTTTACCTTCCCAGGGGCCAAAGCTAATATCGGTGGAAGCATTAACTGGAGTGGGTTTAATAGCTCTATCCAGGCAAATAGCATCAACTGTTTGCCTGGCCCTGGTTAAGGGTGAGCAATATACGGCAGTAAAATCAACTGACTTAAGATAATCAGCGGTTTTTTAGCCTGCTGGAGACCCCTCTTATTTTAGGGTATATCGCTTTGCCCTCTGAATACCCCTTCGCTGTTCCAGGCTGTTTCCCCGTATCTGATCAGAAATAATAAGCTGCTCATCGATGACCCTCATTAAGATTTGATGTTTATATTCTACTCGAAATAATCGATAGTGGAAAGGCAGGCTAAAAATTACAACATTTCTGCTATTGAAACCGGTGACGCTTTGGGGTCACCGCTGAGAAAAAAATGATTCGGGTCAGATCTTGCAATCCAACATATTTATAGGTTTAACAGGCCTGGATATTCATTAAGCCACGATTAGCAGGATAGTGTGAATGGAAGGACAGGAAATATGATATTGTAAGATCTGACCACTTTCATGCTTTTTAGATCTGGTGAGCTTAAGCAAAAAGCAACTGTTTCCAAAATGGGAACAGCTCAACAAGAAAGTGATCGTGCCGGAAACCATTAATAAAATTTAGCGGTTAGCTTGTTGATTTCAATGGGGGGTTAAGTGGTACAAGTAAAAAACCCCGCAAGCACCCTGCGAGCAAAAACTGGGGAAAAGAATCAGATCAATATCTCCTTCATCCAAAACAGAATCACGATGTATTTACCCAGCTGGTAAATGAGCAGCCTGGGGAGGGTACTGCCACTGGTCATTTTTAAGATTGTAAGAAGGATTTTTTGCATGATTTAAGGAATTACCTATTTATCATTGTTGAGGTGGAGAGATAGCCACAAGGGGGCGCTTTGATGATAATAGAGAATAAGCGTGATATCTATGCAGTGCTGACAGGCGATATAGTAAAATCGGCTAAGCTTGATTCTGTTAATCTTAAGGTGGTTATTCAGAGCATCAAAGATGGGCAGGCAAGGTTTAACACGGCTTACCCCGGTGCGATCATTGGACAAGCGGACATTTTTAGTGGTGACAGCTGGCAGGTGCTCATGGAACATGTGCATTTATCTATTAGAGCAGTGCTTTATTTCAGAGCCGTGGTAAAAGCGGTTAAAGGTTTAAGTGCCGATACCCGTATTGCCCTGGCCTGGGGCAAAATAGATGAGAGTACTATTAATCCTGAGCGTATATCTGAATCGACTGGGGAAGCCTTTACACTCTCGGGTAGGGCTTTGGCTGAAATGGACAAATCAAGGCGATTGGTCATGAAACTTCCTGATGCCTTAGTTAAAAACAAATTAAATGATTACGCTTTTTTATCATATACACTATTATTGCTAGAAGAAATTACCAATAACTGGACTGAAAAACAGGCAGAAGCAATTATTCCTGCTTTGCTTGGAGTAAAACAGAAAACAATTGCTGTTGAGCTGGGTTTGGTTCAATCAACTGTAAATAAGAGACTAAATGGAGCAGGTTGGAAGAACCTTAGCCAATATCTCGATTTTATAGAATATCGCCTTAAAGCTCGATATTTACCATAATTCGCCCTATAAGGCGATATTGTTAGGTGGGGTTAAATGGAAAAATACATTGCAGTATTATTTGCAGCCCATTTTATCGCTGATTTTTTGCTTCAACCTGATAGCCTGGTTAGTAAAAAGAACAATCCTTTCTATTTAATCATTCATGCGGCCATCCATGCCCTGGTAAGTTATCTATTGCTTCAGAACTGGACAGAATGGCTGGTTCCCCTGTTAGTATTTATTTCTCATCTTTTTATTGATTACATAAAGCAGATCAAAACAGGGGGCACGGATTCTACAAAGGTGATGGTGATTGATCAGGCATTACATCTAGCCGGTCTGCTGCTAATTGTTTTGTTTGCAAACTTTACCTTGCCGATTATAGTTTTTACGGGAATTGGCTATAAGGCAATAATTACATTGGCTGCTTTTAGTGTAATAGTGCTTGGATCCGGCCATTTTATCGGACGATACATGAAAGAGATTTTTAAAGAAAACGACATGCCAACAGAGGGCCTGAAAAATGGTGGCAAGTTGATTGGCCAACTCGAAAGAATGTTAGTTTTAATCTTAATTTTGATCGGTCAGCCTTTAGGCATAGGATTTTTAGTGGCAGCAAAATCAATTTTGCGTTTCGAAGAATCGAAAGTTCAATTAATTGCTGAATATGTTATTATCGGGACACTGTTAAGTTTTACCCTGGCGATTGCCTTTTCTAGCCTGGCTGTTTGGGCAATAAACTTTTGACTTAAAATTATGTTCTTGGTTTCAAAAAAAACTTATGTTTCAAGAACTGACCCCTTTGTTTTGATGTAGCGCAGGATTTATATAGCGGTGATGATGCGGTTATGAGCCCCATCACCCATCTCATTTTACATACCAACATATATAACCTTCAACCTTCTGTCAAAAGATTTATTACTGGTAAGCTCGTAAGCATGTTTACTGATAAGATCCCAGGCCAGACAGACATGCTTCTCTGTGATCGTTCTCTGCCCAATAGCCATCCTTAGTGTATAAATTCCTTTTAGCGAGGTTTGTGTGAGGTATGCTTTTCCGGAAGTATGATTGTCAGGGGGGGCAGGGCTGTTGACAACCTTCAAGACCTATCTACTCCGTGTTTCAATATGTCAATTTTTATCAATACATATCTTCAGAGACTTAGGAATGATAGGAGTTATATCCTGGCGACCCCGCAGTAGCTTCCAACCACAACCGTGGAGCGTCTGTTGATGTGACTTTAGTTGATCAAAGTGGTAGGGAAGTAGAAATGCCTGGTAATGGCTAGAAATGATTTTTCCGTTATTTAGAGTGAATGGTGGCATTTTAATGATGCAGAGTATAAAATAAAGCTGTATTTTAATTGATGATAAATATTCGGGGTAAGCTTGAGAAGGAGGCCAATTAATGAACAGATTAATAAAAGCTTTATGTTTGATGGCCCTGGTAGCGGTCTTTTTCCTTCTTATGAATGCAGAAGCTGCGGCCGCACCTGCAGATGATACCGACAAACTGGAAGCTTTCATTGACGGGGTTATCTACAGCCAGATGGATGAAAATAATATTGTTGGAGCCACAGTGGCCGTAGTCCAGGATGGAGAAATAAAACTGACCAAGGGTTACGGTTTTGCCGACCGGGAAAACCGGATCCCGGTCGACCCGGCAGAAACCCTTTTCCGGGTTGGGTCAACCGGGAAGCTATTTACCTGGACTGCGGTGATGCAGCTGGTTGAGCAGAATTTGATTGACCTTGATGCTGATGTCAATGAATATCTCGACTTTGAGATCCCTGACCGACTTTACGGGTGGGATAGATCAGATGATCCCGGCCCGATAACTATGCGCCATCTATTAACCCACACCCCCGGTTTTGAAGATAAAGGTCAAGGTCTTTTTGTGCTCAAGCCTGAAGAGATGCTCACCCTGGGAAACTATGTTAAGGAGAATATTCCGGTCCGGGTTTACCCGCCGGGGGAAGTGATGGCTTATTCCAATTACGGCGCCGCCCTGGCCGGTTACATCGTCGAGCGTGTTTCGGGGCTGCCTTTTGCTGAATACGTGGAAGAAAATATTTATGAACCGTTGGCAATGGAGCACAGCACTTTTCGGCAGCCCCTCCCCGATGACCTCGAGTCCAGCATGGCTGATGGCTACAACTTTTATAACGGAACTTACTACAGGGGCAGCTTCGAATATATCAGTGCCCTGCCTGCCGGCAGCATGAGCAGTACTGCTGAAGATATGGCCAGGTTCATGATTGCCCACCTGCAGGAAGGAGGTTCCGGGGATGCTCGTATCCTGGAAGAATCTACAGCCCGGGAAATGCACAGCAGGCAGTTTACCCAGCACCCGGAGCAGGACGGGATGACCTACGGTTTTTTCGAGCAGAGTATAAATAACAGGCGGATAATTAATCACGGGGGCAACACTTTCCTCTTTGCCACTGGGTTCTATCTTTTACCTGAAGAAAACGTCGGTTTCTTTATTTCCTATAACGGGGGGACCGGATTGGAAAGGGAAGCTCTGCTCACAGCTTTGATGGACCGCTATTACCCTGCTCCTGAAACAGATGAACTCCCTTTACCTGAAGGCAGCAAGGAACGGGCCGCCGCATTAACGGGTGAATATTTACCGAACCGGGCTAACTTTACCTCGATGGAAAAGCTGTTCCGCCTCCTATCAGGAGCCAGGGTTGGGGTGGACCAGGATGGTTACCTGCTTGTTAATGTGCTCGGTTATCCTCAGCAGTTTGTCGAGGTAGAACCCGGGGTTTATGAGAGACGTTATACTGAAGGGACCGACCTGGCTAGGAAAATTGTATTTGTCGAAGACAGTGCAGGCAGGATGATGATGTGCGGCGAGGGGCCGGTTTTCACCTATACCAGGGCTCCATGGTACGGAAGCGGGACCACGGCTGGTCTTTTGACCGGTAGTACCCTGCTGCTGATGGTAACAGCGATTGCCGGTTGGATTTATGCTTCGGTCGGAAGGGTGATCCGAAAAGAAAAGAGCGGCGCTCCGAAATCCGCCCTGGCTGCCCGCCTGGTTGCAGTTGTTTACGGGCTGTTCCTGCTGGTCTTTATCACCGCTCTAATGGGCGTAGTATCGGACATTGACCCGGCTTTTGGCGTGCCCCGTAGCTTCCTTGGGGAACCAGCCGGCCTGGATACTGTTTTGGCCCTGCCCTACATTATAGCCGCAGCTGCGGCTGCCATGTTTTTTTTCGCTGTCCTGGGCTGGATTAAAAAATACTGGACTGTTGGAGGGCGCCTCCATTATAGTGTCCTTGCCCTGAGCAGCCTGGGGATGGTCTGGCTGATGTTTTATGTGAATTTGCTTTAGCCTGGGCAAATAGATGAATACCGGCAGATGAAAACGCAGTACACCTTTGGAAGAAAAAAGGGTTTGTAATAGCCGGTACGCTGCCAAAATCTTTCCGGCACAGCCGCTTCGGGTTAGTCGACGCTCATGTAATGTATAAGCTGCTTAAATGAACCTATCAATATTGTGCATCAAGATATTGTCTAAGTTTAAGTTAAATCTTAGATTTAATTTTCAAGCCAGCGGGGTAGTATAGAAAATATGGTCATTATCGGATCCATGGGTTTACCGGTACGGTGAGACTGACAGAGCTGGTGGATCAGCAACTGTTCCTCACCAGCAGCTAACGCTTTTTCTACTTCTGACAACCTGTACCGTTAGTCTTCCTTGTTGTAGGCCAGTAAACCCTCGAGAACATTAATTGTAATGGGCTTGCTCCGATTGATAGTAGTAGCCTACATTGATAATTTTACCTGACATTTGAAGGATAGCCCCGGTTTTAGTAGAATTAGTTATATATTGACAAGGCTCAGAAAGATAAATTTTTACTGAAGCTTTTTAAAAGATGTTCAGTTGATTGATGATAATGACTAGACTTGTTATGCCGTATTGACTGGTGATCTTAATAAGTCAGTAAAGCCGGATCCTATTAATCAAAAAATGGTTTTACAGCATTTACAAGAAGGCCAGATTAGGTTTTGTGTTACTGTTGGGATAGAAGTGACCTTTTTGGGGTTGATATCGTATATAAGTAGCCACCCGGGGGTATTTAATGAGCGATATAATAGCAATTATAATTGTTTCAATTTTCTTTTTAGCCAGCCTGGTTGGTACTGTCCTGCCGATGATTCCAGAAGCGCCCTTTATGGTCGTCGGTATAGTAATTTATGGCTTAATCGCAGGGTTTGACGAACTCAGTCTTTACTTTTTTATTGGCCAAATAATTCTGGCTTTAGCCATAATTGGAGTTGACTACCTGACAACTGCCATTGGTAGCCAATATTTTGGTGGCTCCAAGGCTGCAATGTGGGGTTCCGTTGTAGGCTTACTGGTTGGCCTACTATTTTTCCCGATCGGTCTTTTAATCGGGCCCTTCCTCGGGGCCGCTTTAGCTGAATTTTTCTTCGGGCGCCGCACCGATCAAGCGATCAGATCCGGTGTGGGTGCTTCCCTCGGTTTCTGGTTTGCGTTCCCCCTAAAGCTGATCCTTAAGGGCATAATGATCGGGTGGTTTTTTACAAGAATACTTTAATATATTCGTATATGAGACGATAAAGTAAACCGGATTATCGGGGCCAGCTCTTGGCAAAATTGAGAGAAAAAATAAAGGAGTGATCAGCATGCCAGTTAAGCTTACCCTGCCAAACCTGCTTTCTGCATCAAGGATTATCTTTTTGCCGTTGCTTTACCTGCTGCTTTATTTTGGATTGAACCAGGTTTTTTTAATTGTCTATATCATTGTCGGCTCTACAGATTTTTTTGATGGCATTGTCGCCCGTAAGCTAAATCAGGTATCTCATTTTGGAAAAGAACTGGATTCACTGGCTGATCTTTTCTTCTATATCTCTTCAGCATATTTTCTCTACTTGCTGCAACCCGAAGCAGTAGCTGCAAATACGATTTACCTGGTGGTTTTTTTCTCACTGCTCGGGTTTTCCTTTATTCTTTCAGGGATTCTTTTTCGAAAGCCGGTAATGATGCACACTATGATTCTACGCAAGAACGCAGTTATGGTTTTATTTATTTTGGTTGCTTCATTCTGGATTGATACAACACTACTGGTTCGCCTGGTCGTGATAATTTATATTATCGGTTTTATAGAAGAGATCTTGATTTTTATCTTCTTCGGCAACGTGGATCCAGATACCAAGTCAATTTTTCACCTGCTGGGTAGCAAAAGCAGGATCAGTAAGTAAATCCTGAATTCCACGTCACATGAAAAGTTCCTTCTTAGGAGCATTTTTTGTTAGGAATCCAGGTAATTCTTCTATATTAGACCATTTTCGTCACTAACTCTCTGCTTTTTTAGTTTACCCTTATCCAAATAAATAAGCCCCTGTAATAGGGAAATAGCAGTTGATCGAAAAATCTTAAAGAGGGGTCGCATTAGCGCAATTCAGCACTTTTGTTTTCTCCTTCAAATATTATGAGAAGAGGGAAGATTTTAATTGAAGGGGAACTTCAGAGCAAGGATAAGGGAATCCCGGCTCTGGAAAGTAGTATAGAAGAGATTTTTATTTTTGAGGAGTCTTCCCGGTGATGATTAGGGAACAGAATCAACACAAAGGGGCATGGTTCTTCTATGCGGCTGTGGCAGCGGCATTATCCTTGAGCAGCTAATCCTCTTTTTTTAAAATCTTCAGGAAAACATCTGCCAGCTCCGGGTCAAACTGGCTGCCGGCATCTTTTTTTATTTCAGCAATAATTTCTTCTCGGGACATAGCTTTTTTATAAGGCCGTCCAGTGGACATTACCTCGTAAGCATCAGCAATAGCTGTTATCCTGGCCAGCAAGGGTATCTCCTTTCCTTTTAGCCCCTGCGGATATCCTGAGCCGTCTGAGCACTCATGGTGAGACAAAATTTCTTTAGCCACATGGGCAAAATCTTCAGAAGCGCGGGCAATCCTAAAACCTGTTTCCGGGTGCTTTTTCATAACTTCCCATTCTTCTGCTGTTAAAGAACCTTTCTTTGTTAATATCTCTTCAGAAATGTTTATTTTCCCTATATCGTGCATTGGAATCAATATTTCTAACCTGTTTAATTCCGATTCAGAAAGCCCTATTTTCTTGCCGATTTTTTGAGCCACATCCTGCATGCATAAGTAATGAGCTTCTGTTTCAAAGCTTTTTGCTTCTAAATTTTTGAGCAGTGTATTTAGCACCGCACTGTTTATCTGTTGTCTTTTTGCAAGTTTTTGTTTATACATATACTCTTCTGCTTCGGTTATTGTTTCTGCCAGGGCCTTCTCGGTGCTGTTCTTGGTTGCAGAACCCAAGGCCAGGGAAAGAGGGATGTCGTTAATATAAGTTTCTTCGCACTGCTCATCTATTCTATTGCAAATAGTGTTTGCATTTTCTCTTGTAGTTTGGGGCAGGAAAATGACAAATTCATCCCCTCCCCAGCGAGCGATGATATCTTCCCAGCGGCAGGAGTCTCTTAGAATTTTAGCTGTTTGCTCTAACATTTCGTCTCCCACCTCGTGTCCGAAAGTATCATTAACCAGCTTGAGACCGTTTAAATCAGCCATTATGATACTATGGGGCAGCTGTCTTTCAGTATCCAATCTCTTTATTTCATTTTCCAGGAAGTAACGGTTATAAAGTCCTGTGAGCTGATCGTGAAAGCTCAGATAGCGGATTTGTTCTTCTGCCTGCTTGCGCTCGGTAATGTCCTGACAAAAAGCAATAAATCTGTTACTATCAATTACTATTGCAACTAAATTAATCCAGAACTTCTCCCCGTTTTTCTTACGTGCCATAACTTCATCTTCTGCATAGCCCTCTTCTTTTAATTTTTCAAACGATTTCACTCCCCTGTCTAAAAACTCCGGAGCGGTAAAGTCTGGGATGGTTAAATTGAGCAGTTCTTCTTCTGTATATCCGCTCATCTCACATGCGGCCCGGTTAACTTCAATGTAACGTCCTGCATTATTTGCCACAAAAATACCAACGGGAGCTTTTTCCATGTAAGACCTGAATTTGGCTTCGCTTTCCTGTAAGGCTTTTTCAGTTCGGACACGCATCAATATGCTGGCGATCAAGTCGGCGTAAACCTCAATCGCTTCCCTGTTTTTGATCTTTTTGCCCTGTTTCATAAAGAAAATAATATCACCGAGCGATTCTCTTTCCCCGTAGGAAAAATCGATAACATAAACATAGCCGATATTAAAGGTGCGCTCCAGTATTTGGGCTGTGTTTTTGGATATTGCACCCAAGGATGTTTCATAGAGGCTGTTATATTGGACAAGTTTGCCTCCCTGTAGACTGCGCACCCGTTCAGGGATGACTTCCCATTCTTTGCCTGTAAGCGGAAAGCCGAGAATTTTCGAGGCCTGCTCGATTGCCGGGGGAAAACCGCTAAAGGCCCTGGTGACGCTTTTGGTGCCGCCTTCTTCATATGTGTTTAGGCCGACAATCCAGGCGCCCGATAACTCCTTCATTCCATCGGTTATTACCTGGTAGTCAATTGATTCTGCCGACATGTGGAGTAATTTTTCCGAGACACTTAAGAGATTTTTAAGAGTAGCAACCTCTTCTTTTTGGGTTTCGATTTGGTTTTCATCCTGGGACATAACAGACGGCCTCCGATTAAAAAAATCTTTATTCTTTTGACTATATTTCTGTTTCCAAAACTGATAGAAAGATTTCCACCAGCCCCGGGTCAAACTGTTTACCGGCACATCTTTTAAATTCCTTAACAATTTCTTCTTTGCTCATGGGCTTTTTGTAAGGCCTGCCGTTGGTCATCACCTCGTGAGCATCGGCAACAGCTGTGATTCTTGCCAAAAGCGGTATCTCTTTTTCTTTTAACCCATTCGGGTAGCCGGTTCCGTCCCAGCGTTCATGATGGGCAAGAATATCTTCGGCCACGTGGGCAAACTCTTCTGCAGCGCGGGCAATTCTGTAACCTGTTTCCGGGTGTTGCTTCACAAGCCTCCATTCTTCTGGCGATAAAGAACCTTCCTTGGTTAAAATTTCTCCGGGGATGTTTGTCTTGCCCATATCGTGCAGCATTATCAGTAGCTTTAAACGGTTAAGCTCGCTTTCGGGGAGTCCCAGCTTCTCGCCAATTTTTATAGCTACCCTTTGCATGTTTTGCACATGCGCTTCGGTTTCAAAACTTTTCTCGGCCAGCGTTTTCATAAACCCTTCCAGAAGCCTGCTTTTTTCACTTTGTTTTTCAACAAGCTTTTTCTTGTACATATCGTTTTCGGCTTCTTTTATAATTTCTGCCAGGGCAATACCTGTTCTGTTTTTTGTAGCAGCACCTGCTGTTATGGAAAGGGGGATACCTTTTATATAAGTCTCGTGGTATATTTCGGTAATTTTATTGATTATAGCTTCTGCTTCTTTTTCTTTGGTTTGTGGTAAAATGATAACAAACTCGTCACCGCCCCAGCGGGCGATAATATCTTCCTCCCTGGAGGAATTTTTTATAATACCTGCTGTGCACTTTAGCATTTCATCTCCTACAGCGTCCCCGTATGTCTCGTTTGCCAATTTTAGCCCGTTTAGATCGGCCATAATGATACTGATGGGCAGCTGCTGCTTGTTATCCAGCTGGTGCAATTCCACTTCCATGAAAGTACGGTTATAAAGGCCGGTAAGCTGGTCATAATAACTCAAGAAGCGAATTTTTTCTTCTGCATTTTTTCGCTCGGTAATATCCAAAAGCAGGTTGAGGGTAGCGAGCTGGTTGTCCCATTCAGTCGACACCGCACTGATCTCCACCCACCTGATATCTCCATTATTTTTAACTATACGGAACTGGTAGCGAGCTTCGAATTCTTCCCCTTCTAACCTCCTGCGGTGTTTTGTCAAAACCATATCTCGGTCATCGGGGTGAATATAATCGGTTATGGAAGAAAATAGCATTTCTTCTTTGGAATAACCGGAAAGCTCGGTTGCCTTGGAATTAACATATTTTATTACCCCTTCCTGGGCAACTATTATGGCTTCGTTTATGTTATCCACCAGAGCCCGGTAACGTTCCTCCGACTTCCTCAACGATTTTTCTGCCCGAAGACGCTTAATAGTTGATGCTAGATAATTAATATAAAGCTCAAGCAGCTCCTTATTTTCCAGGTCCTGATTTTTGGGGATAATCAAAGCCACAATACCAAAGGGCTCTCCCAGGTAATTTATTTCCATAGCATACAGGCCACCGGGCAGCAGGGATTTTTCTATCTTCTTTAATACCGGTATCAGGGCAGAATTATTGTAATAGCCGATATCGGAAAAGGAGGGGTAATAAACCAGCCTGTTTTTACTGCCAACGCCCAGTTCTTCATAGGCTGCTTCCCACACAGCGCCCTCCAGGTCAAAACCCAGCAGCTCTGTTATCCAGGAAAGATTGCCAGTAGCACCGGAAACGGCCTGGGTAACGGTTTTGCTTTTGTCCTTTTCTGAAATTAAATTTAAAATAACAAACTTTGCTCCGGACAATTCCATAATAGTATCTGTAAAAAAGTGGTAATCCAATGTGTCCGCTGAAAATTCCTGGCATTTATAGACATAACCTATTATTTTTTTTGTCTTCTCGTTTTCTATTTTTAATTCATTAACATCTTTGAACACTGTAATGAAATAACCTTTTTCATCACTAAAGGCAATAACTTCGTAGCGGCGACCCAGCGGTACTGAAAAAGCTTCGAAATGGATGCTTTTCCCGGTAAGCGCTACTTTTCCGTAAGCACCGATCCAGTCAAAATCAGAAAACTTAAGGTGTGGCAGGACCTCGGTAATCTTTTTGCCCAGAATATCTTCTTTTTTCAACCCGGTTATCTCTTCAAAAAAAGGATTTACCTCTATAAAAATGTAGTCTACCGGATTATTGTTTTCATCCACCACCAGCTGATGATAAGCAAAGGCGTCGGGTAAATTCTCTACCAGCAGGCGGTATTTGTCTTTCTCCTTTCCCATGCCATTTGCCTCCTAATTTCAAGCTTATACCATGCTTTATTTTACAATAATAACTAAAAATGTCTGCTACCCGGGGACCGAAACGTTTTTCGACTATTCCGGTAGCCTGGTTGTCAAAGTCAAAAGCTTAGATCCGTGGGTTTGCGTTTCGGTTTTTTATAGGGTTACCATAATCAATCTAAACTATAACAATGTAGCGCTATATTGTCTACTTTATCTCATTGTTTTAAGTAGTAATACAGCGAAATAACATTTCGTTCTTTGACAATTTCATGCAGCATCAAGTGATGGTTCCGCATTATATAATCCCATAAAGGCTCTAGCTCAGTTCTCTTGACTGCAGCAACCTCGACAGGGAGCTGGTTTATTAATTTGCCAGATAAAGGCCTGGAATGAAAAGAATACTTTTTACCATTATACCACTTTTTGGGTAGATTATAAGTTAAAATCACCGTATCATCGAACCCTTAAGGGCATTTTACTACCTTAAATTTTTTATGTTCATAGATTTTGCTGTAGTGATAAGATACAATAATCTTATATAAAAGCTGAATTGGAGTGATAAAAAGTTATGCTTACTCAAAGAATGAAAGTTTCACTTGTTACGGGAGCAATCCTCGGTGTGGTTTGTATTGTCGGTGTATCTATAAGGTCTGGTTTCGATCTAAATGCTTTTTACTTATTTGCCTTTTGGTACAACCGTTTGCTCATGGGTTTTGTAATTGGTTTATTAGATGGAAAATTGGGATTGCCTAAAGTGCTTTATCGAGGGATGGGTATTGGTTTACTCGTATCTTTTGCATTTTATAGCTCTACAGGCTTTGGAGATCCAGTCGGGTTTATAGCTGGCATTATTTATGGGGTTATTATTGAATATGTTGCGTTCAAATATGGAGAAGTAAGGTGAAATGTAAAAATTAGTTAATGCATGACCCATGTTTCCAGCTATATTTTTTCGCTGGCGGCTGGTATTTTGTCTTTATCAAAATCCTTAGATACCTGATCACAGTAAAATTAATTCTATAAATATAAGCCGAAGATCAATCCTCCTGTTTGATATTTTTAATATATTATCCCCTGCCCCCTTGCCAATGCGGTTCTTTAGATAAATTGATCCTGATGTTGCAGGAAACAGCTTGCATTTTGTTTAATTTCGATACGACAGCTTATAAATATGAAGATATTTTTGAAGGAGAAAGACATGAATAAAACAGTGCTAGGAATGGCAGCGGTTGCTTTTATTTTAGCATTAATCGCCTATATTCAGGGTGGCTTCTTATTAGTCTCAAGCGGCCTTTCTATAGCCGGACAAACCCTTTTAAGGTTATTTCCCCTTCTAATTGTCGCTTTTATTGTTGCCGGATTGGTTTCCATTTTAGTGCCAAAAGAAATGGTTTCTAAGTGGCTTGGAAAAGAAGCAGGCTGGAAAGGACCATTTTTGGGAACATTGATCGGAGCACTGGTTCCCGGTGGGCCGTTCTTTTTCTATCCGTTAATGGCAACTTTAATGATAGCAGGGGCAAATGTTGGAACAATGCTTAGTTTTGTAGCTGCAAAAACACTTTGGAATATTGCGCGGCTACCAATAGAAATAACATTTGTAGGGGTGGAGCTAACAGTCATTCGATTCTTAATTACTTTTGCCATTCCCATCCTGGTGGGAGGAGCGGTAAACCTTTTTTTACCCGGGCAATCAGACAAAATTAAAGAAGAAGTAAAACAACGGCAGTTAAATAAATCATAGAAAGGCAGGGAACAAATTGACTGATGCATTTGTGGTCCTAACCATAATGGCGGTGGGACTGATCGTTGTTGCATACCGCCAGGGTAAACACATAGAAGGCTTGAAAGAAGCAAAAAAAATGTTTTTTAATGTTCTACCTCTCTTGTTATTTGCATTTATTATCGTAGGGTTCATTAATTTACTTATACCTGAAGAAGCATTAAAAGCCTGGCTGGGAGAAGAAGCAGGCTGGAAAGGATTAATCATCGGCCCTGCGATAGGTGCACTTATCCAAGGAGGGCCCTTTGCATTTTTCCCCCTATTTGATTCTGTTTTTCGCGATAATGTAACAATCGGGACTGCAGTTGCCATGATAACAGCCTGGGGAATGATTAATGTTGGCCACCTGCCTTATGAATTAGCTTTTTTAGGTCCTCGATTTATAGCCCTCAAATATAGCATCTATATAGCAATTCCTTCACTGGTTGGTTTGCTGGCAAATTTGTTGTTTGGTTGATTTATCTTACAGAAACAACCTTCCTGCAAGGATAACTGCCATATGCTCTAACCAGATGCTTCTCTTTTCTCCTACTATTTTTTTCCTTTGATGTTTACACTCTTGACAGTTTCCTGTAATTTTTCAGTAACGTCCTTTTCATAATTTTTTGAAGTAGCTAAAAGCTCTTTGGCCACAGGATCATTAGTGAACGAAGCTATACAAGCTGAACTGTCATGAGTTATTATTTCTACATCTTTAAAGCCCTGGTCTTTTACTATTTGTTCATAATCATGGATCAATAAAGCACCGGCGATACACCCTAGATAAGCCTGCTCGCTTTCCTTTATGGGAGAAGGTAATTCTTCAGTCAGGGCGATATCGGATATAGAAATTCTTCCCCCGGGCTTTAATACCCTAAAAATCTCCTCAAAGACCCTGGATTTATCGGCTGAGAGATTGATGACACAATTACTAATGATTATGTCTGCCGAGTTATCAGCCAGGGGCAAATTTTCTATTTCACCCAGGCGAAATTCCACATTATTCATACTACTTTCCCTGGCTTTTTCTATCATTTCAGGTGTCATATCCACTCCAATTACCCTTCCCTCAGGGCCGACTTTTTTAGCAGCTAAAAAGCAATCTGCTCCGGCACCACAGCCAAGATCAAGAACACTCTCACCTTCTTTTATCTGGGCCATAGCGGTAGGATTTCCGCAGCCTAATGATAAATTTGCTTCTTCTGGTATTTTATCTATTTCCTCTGCCGAATAACCGATACCTGTTAAATATGCTTTTTGATCAGGGGCACATGAAGGGGGACCACAACAGCTGTTACCTTCGCTGGCAATATTTCCATAAGCTTCACTAACAAACTTTTTGATACTTTTTTTCTTTTCCAAGATATGCATCCTCCCTATAATGTTAAAATTTCTAGGAAACAAACTAATCATCAATAAAAGCACACTGCTCGCATTCTTCCAGCCGGCAGTCCTCTGAAAACTGCTCATGGTTATTGTGCATATAATCTTTTATGCTAACTAGTTCCTTCCTAAATTCATGCAGGTCATTAATTGTTTCATCAACTTCGGTTATTTTATCAGCTAATAACTGTAAAAATTTCGTTTCAAATATTTTACAGTTACTGTCGAAAGCTAGATCCACAAGTTCTTTTATTTCCCGGAGAGAAATTCCCAAGTATTTAGCTTTTTTTATAAGCACAAGCCTTCTTACATCTTCTTTGCTGAAAATCCTGTATTTCCCCTGATTGCGCTTCAAGGGCGGTATAAGACCAATATTTTCATAATACCTAATTGTTTTTTTAGGCAACTTGGTAATTTTTGAAGCTTCGCTGATTAAATAATACCTGTCTTTTGTGTTCTGATCCAAAATATCGCGCTCCCCCTTAGCTTGACCTTCAAAAACTTGGCTTTCATTTAAAAAATCAATAAACCATCAACTAATTAACATTGTAAAGGTTCTAGCTACTGGAATGTCAACTAGAAATTTAAAATAACCATTCGTCAGCCACGAAACCTATTTAAATAGATCTAAAATAGTGACTGTGCAAATAATTCAAGACCTGCTCCCGTTTATGAATATTCTTCCGGGATGCGGTTTTTTGCGTTGGCTATGTGTCTGGGATTTGAGCCCGTCAAAGCCTTCTTGGCGACACCGCCTCAGGTAAGGTTTAATAGGGACGGACACTGATCGTATTGCGGCTGCTGTAGGGAATCTGGCAGGCCTTAGTGTAATTACTGCCTTGTATATGATTTGCACTAACAGTTCAATTCCCTTCCCATAAAAAGGGTTGGTGCGCGCAAAAACTAGATCAAAAACACCGCAATGAGAAAACTCAACTGACTGATACCCGGGCCGTATAGCAATAAATCAGATTCTTTATATAAGCAGGAGTTAAAAAATAATTGACGAATATATAGATTTTATTGGTAGAAAGGAGAATTGCCATATGGATAATTGCCACATGGAACCCGGAAATGACAAGTACCGATTATCAATCGAAAACTTTCCCGATGCTTTTGCCTACCACCGGATTGTCACCGACGAAAAAGGAATCCCGGTGGACTATGTATTCCTCGAGGTGAACCAGAATTTTGAAGAGTTGACGGGGTTATCCCAAGAAGACGTGCTGGGCAGAAAAGTAACCGAGGTCCTGCCCAGTATTAAAATATCTAATTTTGACTGGATTACCACGTACGGAAAGGTAGCACACACAGGGGAGAGCACCAAATTCGAAGCTTATTCCAAACCACTAGGGCGTTGGTATGCTGTTACAGCTTACAGCGATGAACCGGGATATTTTGTTGCTGTTTTCCGGGATATAACAGAATCCAAGAAAACCGAACAAGCTTTGCGAGAAAGCGAAGCAAAGTACCGTAATCTTGTAGAAAATATCAATGAAGTAATCTATATCCTTGATGAAAATGCCTCTATTACTTATGTTTCCCCAAGTGTTGAATATATTAGTGGTTATACTCCTTTTGAATTGACCAAAATGCGTTTCACCGATATTGTCCATCCTGATGATCTGGAAGGCCGAATGGAGCAATTTTTTAAGATAATGTCAGGGGACAATGCGGCGTCTGAATATCGTTTTATTACCAAAGACGGGCGTATTGCCTGGGTGAGAACGTCTGCCCGACCTGTAATCAAAGAGGGACAAGTAGTCGGTGTTCAGGGTGTGCTGACCAATATCACCGAGCGCAAAGAGACAGAAGAAAAAATGCGCCAGAGCGAAGAACGTTTTCAAAAAATGTTGTCCCTGATACCGGATATGGTTTCCATCCAGGATCCCGATATGAACATTATCTACAGCAACTGGAACGGATTTGCATTAGTTCCCGAAGATAGAAGGTTTTTAAACACCAAGTGCTACAGGACCTACAGGGGTTTAGATGATATATGTCCCGACTGTCAGGCAGTAACCGTTCTACAAACCAAAGAAGCCTTTCAAGTAGATGTAGAGCTGCCCGATGGAAGGTGGGTGGATCTACGCGTTATCCCCATTTTGGACAATGATAATAACGTAGAACTTTTCGTGGAGTGGGTAAGAGAGATAACTGAAATTAAGCACACAGAGCAGGAACTAAGAACCCAGCAAAAACTACTTGAAGGTATCATTGATGGAGTTTCAGATGTTTTATGCATCCAGCGACCCGATCACAGCATAGAACGTTATAATCAGGCCGGCTATGACCTGTATGGCATGACAGCGGAGGAAATGAAAGAGAAGAAATGTTACGAACTTATCGGGCTTGAGCGTGAATGCGAGGAATGTGCTACCAGGAAGGCGGTGCAAACCAAGGGATTAGTGCACATTGAAAAATATGTTCCGGAACTGGGCGCTTATCTGGATTGTCGCAGCAGCCCAATACTGGATGAAGACGGTAACGTAACTATGGTAGTTGAACAGTTTAGGGATATCACCGAGCGCAAGAAGACGGAAGAAGCTTTACGCTACCACTATGAATTCGAAAAGATGGTTTCAGAAATAGCTTCACATTTTATCAGGCTACCAGCTGATCAGGTTGATGAAGGGGTACACTATGCCTTGAAAGAGTGCGGGGAATTTTTTCAGGTGGAGCGCAGCTATATCTTTTTATTATCACCTGATGGTCAGTCAATAAACATGACTCACGAGTGGCATCAAAAAGAAGTAGAACCGCAAATAAACAGATTGCAAAGTGTAC
>JAWODD010000044.1:0-6194 GCA_046483445.1 Bacillota bacterium
GGTTAAGCAGAGTAGAGAAGCGTGCTTCCGGGGGCAGGTACATTACACCGCGGGCCTGGTAATCGGTCGGCCCGATTTTACGCCTGCCAGTGCTTTGCCCTTCCAGCTCGGCTTCAACGGCGCTGAATTTATGATCGGCATAGCGCAGGAAGATTAGCCCAAGCACGGGCACTGAATACTCGGATGATTTCAGCTTGGAGTTGGCGCTTAGTTCGTCTGCCGCACTCCAAAGGCGGCTTTCAATTTGATTATTGTTATTTTGGCTCATATTCCCTCCAGGATGTCAGTTATTCTACGAAAGATGCAAGAATATCGTGAGGTTTTGAAACTACTATTTTCAATTCTGCAATTGTTTGACTAATCCTGCTTTTTAATAGCGGATTGTAATTTAATAATAAGCGACTGAGGTGTCATACGGTTGACACGTGAAAGCAAAACTGGTGTTCCGGAAGCAAAAAATCCCGCAGCGTAGAGTAATCAATTATAGGATATAGAAAGGGGATGGCTCATGTATAATAAGGTTTTAGTATTGCCTGGCTGCCTGATTAAGTATGGAAAGGTGCCCTGGCAGGAACATTGATAATCCCTGCAGCAGGCGGATTTTTCAATGCAGAATGGGCTATCTTTGCAGGGTGGATATTATTCACATTAGCATCCATAGCTTTTGTTATTTATGCAAACACCTGCAACCGCTATAAAAAAACTTAACCTGCTTGAAGCTTTATTTCTCTGGCAATAGAAATAAAGAGCATGAAGGCCTGAAGTATATGGCCTGTTGGCCGCTATATTGATTTTGGAGCCGATGGGGGGTCGTGCTTCCCCAGATTATTTAAAATTCCATGGTACCTTTTGGTTGCCAATTCACTTGGCTCTCCTTTTTTGAATTTTCATCAACCGTCTCTAAAAACAATCCCTTCCAGCTTCAGCCCAGTTCCTCAAATTCCTTCGTGCAGGTATTCCAATGTTTCCCGGCTTGGTTAAGGCTTCAACCTCAACTTTTGCCTTTCCACTCTGGTGCCTTGCCACTTGCTGACGCTCTTGGATAGTTCCAGTTTCCAATCAAAGCTTACGCCTTTCTTTTCAGCTGGTTTTCCCTTCGTGTCAGACACGGCTAATCTTCCAATTTCTTAGAACCTAGCTTTATAATTTTAGTATAGGTTTGCTGAAATATCAAGGGAATATCCTAAATTTTTACATATCATATATTTCAAGACCTACCCCATATTCCCACATTGGGGCAAACTAAACCGTACCCTTTGTTACCCCTATTACAAGGGCTTATATTTTTGTATAATATTAAGGTGAATATAAATCCTGTTTACAAAGAAGTCGAGGCTAAAAGCGCCCTGCACAAGCTGAAAAGGAAGATTCCTTACGGCTGGGATCTAAACCTTTACAGAGGTTGTTCTCATAACTGTGTTTACTGTTATGCAGCCTCGTCCCATCAATACCTGGGTTATAAAGATTTCTCCGGAGATATTCTGGTGAAAATCAATATTGCTGAAGTATTGGAAAAAGAACTTCAGGCTCCCGGCTGGAAGCGTGAGGTTATAAATATCGGCGGCGTTACCGACAGTTATCAGGCTGCAGAGCAACACTACCGCCTTATGCCCCAGGTATTGAAACTGTTAATCAAATATAAAAACCCGGCTATCATTTCCAGCAAATCAGATCTCATATTGAGGGACTACGACCTGATTGACCAGCTTTCTCGTCTCACATACATTAATGTGGCACAGACTATTACTTCCTGGGATGAAAGCGTCAGGGAAAAAATTGAACCGGGCGCTGCTTCATCCGCAAAGAGGTTTGAGGTGTTTAAAGAGTTTAGAAAAACAAATGCTTCCCTGGGCCTTCATGTTATGCCAATCATCCCTTACTTGACCGATCACCGGGAAAATTTACAGGAACTGTGCAGCAGGGGCAGAGAAGTCAAAGTTGATTACCTTCTTCCGGGGACTTTATACTTAAGGGGTAATACCCGATCCCGCTTTTTTGCTTTTATCCAAAATGAGCATCCTGAACTGACAGATCAATTCAGGATGCTCTATAAAACAGGAAGTGCAGGCAAGCTTTATAAAGAAGAGATGTATAAAGTATTAAACAGCCTCAGGGATAAATATAACCTCTCCGGCAGCTATATGAAGCCTATGAAAGAAAAGATGCCACCTACTCATGTCCCTCAATCTCTATAAGGGGGTTTCCTCAAAGATAAAAATTTCCTCTATACTGCTTTCCAGAACCCGGGCAATTTTGTATGCCAGTAGCAAAGACAGGTTATACCTGCCTTTCTCAATATGACTGATCGTTTCACGCCTTACTCCAACGTTACCGGCCAATTGCTCCTGTGTCAATTCGTATCGAGCACGTAATTCCTTTATCCTTGTTTTGAAGGTTACTTTCAACTTAAGCCTCCCCTTTTCTCGTAATAATTGAAGGAGAAAACGAAAGTTAAGACCTGAGTTATAAACAGAAGGGCAAAGTAAATTGCAAAAAACCCAATTATTGTTTCTGCAGAACCAAGGAAAGTTAGAATAATAATTGCAATTGGAAACCCGACCAGGGATACAATAAAAGCATTAAACCCAGCTTTAGCCAGATTATGCCGGAGCATTTCATCATCTGCCTGTTTTGCCATTCCAAAGAACCCGAAAAATCCGAATAGCCCAAAAAGCCCAGTATTATTCGTCACCAGGCCGAGCAAGCCCAAAATCCCTACAAACCCCAGGTACCAAATTGGATTTCTTTTCATCATAAACGCCTCCTAATGTTATTTATTTTATACAGTTAGTTATATATTTATAATATCATGTATAAAATATAACACTTATCTCCCGTTTATGCAATCCTTTGCCAATATTTTTTTCAAAAAGAATATTTCTTAGAAAGAATGGGTGGTACTAAATAATGCTGATAAATACAATAATAGAATTGATTCCCGCCAGCGGAGGGCCCCTGTCCCAAATTCAATGTTTACAAAAATAATTTTGTAAAAAATCGGCCTTCCGGAGCGGGCCAAAAACATATAGATATATACAAACAATCGATACCAATACTCTTGAGTCCAGGTCGTACCGGGAAAGGATGTAATGGTCTGACCCCACTATTCTTTTAACCATACTATTGGTGCTATAATCTAATTATGGAGACTAACATAAATCTTTATAATAAAAACCTGGCCTGGCTGCTGGAAGGCGATGTGTCCATCGTATACCAGGTGAAACGTGATTTGCTTAAAGCGGGCACTGCCAATTTATCAACCCTGCAGAAAAGAATAGCCACCGAAGGATGGGGCCGGAAACTACTTGAGGCCAGAAGGCCTGATGGCCATTGGGGCCGGGAGTTTTATCAGCCCAAGTGGACCTGCACCCATTACGCCCTGCTTGATTTAAAAACCCTGGGGTTACCACCTTCAAACCAGGCCTGCCGCGACACAGTTAAAATGGTTCTAGCAAAAGAGCCAAACCCCGATGGCGGTTTGGCATACGCCAAAACAATTAACATTAGTGATATCTGTGTCGATGGCATGTTCCTGGGCGTAGCTGTTTACTTTGAGGCCGAAGAAGACCTCCTAAAAAACGGAGTAGATTTGTTATTACGCACAGTACTGCCAGAGGGAGGTTGGAACTGCCTTTATCATCAAGGGGACCGTCACTTTTCAGTGCATACTACAATTAATGTTCTCGAGGGTTTATTGGCCTACAGCCAGGCAGGCTACCGGTACAGGTTGTCAGAAGTAGAAAAAGCTATAGCTGCTGGTGAGGAACAGCTGCTGATCCATCAGCTCTATCAGTCTCACCGCACCGGTGAACCCATGGATCCGAAAATGACCATGCTTTCTTTCCCCTCCCGCTGGCACTATGACATCCTGCGCGCTCTTAATTATTTTCATTTTGCCAACCGGCCTTTTGATCCCCGCATGGCCAATGCCTTGGCAATTATCAAAACTAAACGCAGGAAAGACGGCACCTGGCCCCTGCAGGCCAGGTATCCCGGAAAGGTTCATTTCGATATGGAACAGCCGGGCAAGCCAAGCCGCTGGAACACCTTAAGGGCTTTGCGAGTGCTGATGCACTTTAATCAGTCTTTTTAGCTAAAAAACTGGCCCGAGACAGCTGTTCAACCTCATCAGCACAGAAGAATCTACCTGTTATGGTGCACCTGACATCAACTAAAGATAGCCAATTGCGGTTTTTACAACAGCAGTCTCATCAGAACGATGACCTGGGCTGTTGAGTAGCAGGCTGCTGGACAAACTACAAGACTTAAGCCGTGAAAATGATCATATAAAAGAGCTCCGGGGCAAAGGCTTAATGATTGCCATAGAGTTTAACGGGACAGATGACCAGCCTGCCGCCACGATCCATGACTGGTAGTTTAAGAAGGGTTATATAGCATCGCTCCGCTGCGAGCAGAATACCCTGCGGATCGATCCGCCTTTAATTATAGACGAACACTATTGGATAGCTTTGCTGGAGAATTGGAGGCTATTTTTAAGGGGATTTGCTGATAGTAAGCTATATAACAAAAGTATGTACGGGTATAATAAAAAGACATATAGCTAAAATATACGCACTTTGTCTTTTATAAAAATCATTAATATGATAATAAAGGAGTCTTTCATGATGACTTTGGTTTTATTCCATCTCTCCCTGGCGCTCTTTTTAGTATTGCCTGGCTGCCTGATTAAGTATGGAAAGGTGCCCTGGCAGGAACGTTGATAATCCCTGCAGCAGGCGGATTTTTCAAAGCAGAATGGGCTATCCATGCGGGGTGGATATTATTTGCAGTAACGATCATAGCTTTTGTTATTTATGCAAACACCTGCAACCGCTATAGAAAAACTTAACCTGCTTGAAGCTTTATTTCCCGGGCAATAGAAATAAAGAGCATAAAGACCTGAAGTATATGGCTTGTTGGCCGCTATATTGATTTTGGGGCCGATGGGGGTTCGTGCTTCCCCAGATGCACAAAGGGACGGTTCTTCTGTGTTCCCATTATATTGATCCCCCGTGAAACTAATTGATAGATGCATGTGCAGCTTTTCCTCCTAACACTTCTTGGCATAGAATTAAAAGAACCGTCCCCTGTTTCGACGACCCTGTTTCGATTAGTGAGTTCTTGACAAGCCATAATAGTGATGGAATAATGGTTGCATAATGGAACCGTTTAATGAGGTGGATAGCATGGCTAATATTACTGTAAAAAATATCCCCGATGATCTTTATGAAAAGTTAAACAGAAGCGCTAAGATTAACCGCCGCAGCATAAACCAGGAGATCATTGTCTGCATTGAAAACAGTGTACAAGATGAGACACACACACCGGAGCAGATTCTTAGAAAAGCCCGCAAACTGCGCGATAAAACTGCCGCCCACCCGATTGGCAACGACGAACTAAATTCAATAAAAGGAATTAAACGATTATGATTGTAGTGGATACCAATATAATTGCTTATCTCTTTATCAGCGGCGAGTATTCAAAGCATGCAGAAAATGTTTTATTGAAAAATCCACAATGGGCAGCGCCGCTTTTATGGCGAAGTGAATTGAGAAGTGTTTTGTCTCAATATATTAAAAAAAAGTTTTTGTCCCTGGAAGATACTGTTGATATTATGGAAAACGCTTCGCAGTTGATGGAGAATAACGAGTATGATGTTAACTCAAGGCTGGTTTTAGCCCTGGCGGAGGGAAGCAATTTATCTGCTTATGATTGTGAGTTTATCGCTTTAGCTAAAGATCTTAGCGTTAAGCTCGTTACAGCGGATCAAAAAATAGCTGAAATTTTTCCTGAACACACCCTACCCCTTCAAAATTTTATTGGTGATGTTTAAACTTGTTAGTCAGGGCATCCTATTTCATGCAACACGGTGGTTTTTGCTCAATCGCTGCCACTTTACAAGCTGACAGAAGCAGTTTGACACTCATTGCAATGTGTATTACACTTAAAATGCGTATTACTATAGTTAGGGGTATTACTATGAAAAAATTCAGTACTGTGACCAGGAAAGGACAGGTCACAATTCCAATGGCAGTCCGGGAAAAATTAGATATCGCCTATGGGGAAAAGGTCGAGTTTGCTGTTAATGAGCAAAATGAGGTGGTAATACGGCCTGTAAAGGTGAGCCTTGATGACGTTTACGGTGTTCTGGAAAAACAAAAACCTGCAGGCACCCATGAAGACCACCGCCGCCT
>JAWODD010000019.1:0-34706 GCA_046483445.1 Bacillota bacterium
ATGAAATTTTCACTGAGGCACCTCCGATAAACATCGCTATACTCAACCTCATATAACGCCTTTATATTATTATTTACAAATACTTTTGTCAAGCTATCGCGTTCACTACCTCTCGCTCTAGTATTAGTTATTAAAAAAATGGCTTGCGCAAGAAGTTTCCAATTATTGCGCAACCAAATAAATATTATTAAAATATTTTGCTGAATTTTTATTTTTTTGGGCTGCTATCCCCCGCTAACAAGTAGAATAAAAAAAACCCTATCCCCTTCTAATAGGGTTACCCGTTTAAAATCTTTTTGAAGCACGCTCTCATCATTAATCAAAGCCACCTTAACGAGGTACTCACCAGTTTTCGCATCAAATAGATAAGGCACGAAGCGGTTTCCCATATTTTTCAAATTGTCCAACAGAACTTTAAGTGTGGCACCGTGCGGCAGTTCCACCACATCTTCACCAGGGGGATAGATTCCTTCAACCTTAACTTTAACTAATATAGTTTCTTTTTCCATAGATAATCCACCAAGATAGGACTCCTGCCCTTTTAAAACCGGATAGGAGGCTTATGTTTACTTATCTTTGATATAAATCGTTGGCAATATCATCAAGCTTCAAACGGCGCAGGGCTTCTTCGGTAGGCAGCCCAGTTTTTACATCCCAGCCCCGCTTGTGATAGTAAGCATCAAGCTCTTTTTCAAAAACATTAGGTTCCATGAACTCGCCAGCTGCCGGGCCATCCGGAATCGGCTCATGCAAAACGCGGTAAGGGAGAGTGTCATCTTTGCGGGAAGCCCCTTCCCTGGCATTGAAAGCTCTTTCAAGGGCATAAACCCGATCGGCAACATCGACCAGCTCTTCAACCGTATAATCCATGCCGGTAACGTACTTCATAATATACACATAATCTTCCGAAATGCCGGTTGGCCCAAAAATTCCTTCTGTAAAGCGGCAAGCAACCAGGCAATCGGCTAGCGTGGTCATCCGTTGCACATCAACAATGTATTCTCCTTTGCCTTCTATCTGCTTGCGATTCACTACACCCCCCCTTTCGGCGGTAGGTCTTCCATCCTGGTGGCTTCCCCCGCGGTTAGAGGTAGCATAACCGATCGCCATTCCGGGATAACCACGCGGAGAGTGAGCCGGAATTTCCAGGCCCTTTGTCTCCATGGCCAGCTTTTCAGCGTTAAACCGGCGGCCAAACTCCCGTGCACCGGCACCAAGCACTGCCCCAAATCCTTCATTTGCCGCAATCTGCTTTAACAATGCTATCATCAAAGCTGGGTCCCCGTATTTCAATTCAAGCCCCCCGGTATCAGCCGTGGTGATCAAACCTTTTTCAAAAGCTTCTATTGCCATTCCGATAACCGAGCCTGCTGAAATTGTATCCAGGCCCATTTCATCAGAGAACCGGTCTGCAGCAATAATTGACTTAAGATCACTGTTGGCAAGGTTAGACCCGTAAGCCCAAAGTGTTTCATATTCCGGGCCAACCGACTCAACCGGGCCGTATTCTTCGCCCTCCATTCGGAATAACTTAGCACAACCTATGGGGCAGGAAAAACAGGAAGCGCTTTTAATAAATGCCTGGTTATGCAACGCTTCACCATTAATAGCATCGGCTTCAGGAAATACTTCGATCTTGTAATTACAGGTACCCAGCAAGCCCAGGTTATTATTGGCAGCAACAATTGCAGGTGTACCGTAAGTAGGCAGTACTTTAGATGTTGCGGGATTTGCCTGCATGCGCTCCACGATGCTGTCACAGTATTTTTCCAAGGCTTCTATGTCGGGTACACTTACACCACCTGACCCCGTAGCAATAACAGCTTTCAGCTGTTTTGAACCCATTACCGCACCAACTCCGCCCCGACCTGCGGCATGTACACCGGAAATAATACAAGCCATCGGCGAAAGGTTTTCTCCCGCAGGGCCGATGCAGGTTATTTCACTGTCCCGATAAGCCTCTTCACTGCACAGTTTTTCCTGGAATTCGAAGGTTTTCATACCCCAATAAAAGCTGGCATCAACAATCCTGGCATTGCCATCTTTCACTACAAGCATGACCGGCTTTTTTGACCGACCGGTTATCACTATTCCATCAAAACCGGCAAATTTTAGTTCAGCACCAAAGTGACCACCGTAATAGGAATCGATTAAAAAGCTGCTTAAAGGGGAACGGGTCAGCACTACAGTGCGTCCTCCCACTGCGGGAACTCGTGTACCCTGGACAGGGCCATTCATTAGGATTAGAGCATTTTCAGGAGCCAGCGGATTTGTTCCTGCCGAGACGTTGTCATAAAGATAGCGGATTCCCAATCCATTTCCGCCGATTAACTCGCGAACCATTTTTTCATCAAGCGTTTCAACTGCAGTTGTCCCGGCGGTTAGATCTACTCTAAGAATATTTCCTGCATAGCCACCATACTTAAACATTACACTGCCTCCTCTTCACAAACATAAATGGCCCTGGTAGGACAGCGTTTTTCACATTCAGGACTGCCTCCGCAGAGGTCACATTTGTAGGCTAAACTTGTTTCGTCATTAAGCCAAATAGCATAATAGGGACATTCATCAACACAGATGGCACAACCCGTACATAAAGATTCATCCAGAATTACCATACCTTCTCCCCCGGACTGTAAAAGTGCCTCTTCCGGACAAGCTGCCACACAGGGTGCATCACTGCAATTTTGACATACATCTGTAGTAGTTGTATCCGGCATAATACCAGCTTTCTTGCTAATCCGCGCCAGTTTGGGGGAGTATATCCCGTTGTAGCGGGCTGAGCATACCAACTGGCAAATCCTACAATCCGTACACTTATTTTCATCAACACATAGTCTTGGCATCTTTTTCCTCCTAATCTTATTATTGTTTTAAAAATGCTTTCGATTTTAACTGATTCTTGTGCCGGGTTTAAAAATTGTGATACAATATTTTTAACTTCTGGCTTTTGGCAACCAATATTAAACCAATTGATAAAGCAAATTGCGCAGTTCAGAACGTCTTTTTTTGGTTATCTTGATCACCGATTTTTGTTATTCTCCAGAATGATTGCTTTTAGGTTAAAACCGGCTAAACCAATTGCGGCCTGGTAAAATCAGGTGAGCATAGTGATGCAGTCAAGCGTTATGACCGCCGGAACTAATTTGTCTTCCCGGCCAGGGTATATAGTTTTTCGATTTTCTCTTCTTTTCCCATAACTATTAAAGTGTCTGATTCCGAGATGGTATAATCGGAACCAGGGTTGAAAATTGTTTCATCGTCTTTGTTCTTAACCGCTATAACGATTAACCCTGTCCTTTCTGGTATCCGTGCTTCTGCCAGTGTAATGCCGTTAAGCTCTGATTTATTTGTTATATCTATTTCTTCAAGATCGACGGTCATCTGCCCGGCCCGGGTTATTACATCTAAAAATGAACAAACCGCCGGGCGCATAACCAGCGAAGCCATACGTACACCGCCAATCTCATTCGGTGAAACAGTCTTATCCGCGCCGGCTTTCATTAATTTTAGATCAGCCTTATCATCAATGGCCCGGGAAATGATATAGAGCTCTGGTTTTATCTCACGCGCTGTAAGGACGGTAAAAACATTATCAGCATCGGTGGAAAGACAACAAAGCAGTCCTTTAGCCCGTTTAATACCTACTTTCAGCAAATCTTCTTCGATAGTGGCATCGCCTTCAATGGCCAGGCCGCCATGTTCTATTACCTGATCAACCTTGGCAGGGTCAGAGTCAATTACCACAAAAGAAACTCTGTCTTTCATGAACTGGTTAATAATATAGTAACCGGTATCCCCCGCTCCGCAGACAATATAGTGATCTTTAAGCTTATTGAGGCTGTTTTCCATTCTTCTCCTCCGCATTATATATTTAAATTCACCTTCTATAACAAAAGAACTAACTACGGTTACTGCAAAAGCAGCTACAAACAAACCGCAAAAAATAAGAATTATGGTAAATAATTGACCAGTAGTGCTTAAATCCTGCACTTCGCGAAAACCGACAGTCGAAATAGTGATTATGGTCATATAAAGACTGTCCAACAAAGACAAACCTTCAATTACCATGTAACCCAGAGTTCCCCCGAAAACCAGTACAACCATTAATATAGCTACCAGGAATGCTTTATTTTCAGTTTCCATAACCGCGCCTCACTTGTCACAATTGCTTACTGCTTATTATCCCATATATTTTACCTTGATTAAACCAGATTTCTATCTTTTGCACACCTTCTCCGACATATTTTTATTCCTTTACTTTTATTCTCCTATTTTAATTCTTCAGTCAATGAAGAACTCCTTCAGCAAAAATTCATAACAGTTCCTGGATATTAACAATTAAAACCACGGATATCAAAAAGTTTTCACTTGTAAATAATAAAATCACTGGATGAAAAAGTAAAAAATCGGCACTAAAAGTCCCTGCAATAATAACGAGTATGTCAAATCCGTATATTATCAAAAAAGAGCTTAAAAAAATGAAAGGTCCTGTTTAAAAACCACTAAGAAATAACGAAACGTGGAGATTTTTCTCCACGTTCCATTTCAGGTGGTGTCGGGAGGGGGACTTGAACCCCCATGGTTATTAACCACACGGCCCTCAACCGTGCGCGTCTGCCAATTCCGCCATCCCGACATATTTTTTTCCTTTCAATTCAGTTAAGATTATAAGGTTTATTGCCTTTCCCGTCAAGGATAACCCGGACGAAATATTTCCACAAAGCTACCTGGAACTGGTAAACAAAAGAAGGTTTTTGTTATTTTAAAGCGAAAAGATACCAAGCATTATAAAAAGCTAAAGTTGAGAGTTGCATAAGGAGGGGCAAAATGAGCGAAACTGAAAAGCCGAAAGCTCTGATGACTTTTCCTGAAGAAATAACCGCACCGGATACGCTTACTCTGACCGGTAACGAGTATGTATCGCTTCCACACATCGATCCGGAAGGCGGTATCAGATCATTAAACATTTTGCGATTAGATTACCGGGGATTACTGGAGTTTTCCGGCAGTACAGATAATCCTCTCCTGGCTCCGTTTTTGGAGGTGGAGGAAAAACCGGTGCAGCTGATAAATGGAGATAAAACCAGCCTGGCCTGGAGTTATCAATTGAACTGGCTACCCTCTTTTAAGATGGAATCTCGGGAGGGCTGGATGTTTGAGGGAATGATCATCGCCCCACCTAATTTCAAAGGGTTTTGTTACCAGCTCCGCTTCAGTAATCACAGCGATAAAACAGTTAAGCTCAAGACCGGCTGGCAGGGCTTTTGGAATGGTTTCAATTATATTGTCTTTAATCGTCACCCGGTCGAGGGCGAACGCAGAATCAGGCATGACCGGTGGACAAACAGCTTAATTTTGGACGCCACTAAGGGTCTTCCGCTTGCAGCCATGGCTGTGGCGGTCGAGCCGGAAGCTGGATGGGAAATCAATCAAGAAAATAGCTGTTTTCAAACTGTTCAAGAAGCAAAACTGGAACCGGGCAAGACCCATGAGGTAGTGCTATATGCCGCTGTAAACTTAGAAGCTGACGGAGCTGGAACAACCTGCGTAGATCTTCGCCGCCATGGCTATGAAAACTTGCAAGAAAAAACCGCTTTGTGGTTGAAAAGCCGTCAAACTAACCTGGTTGACAGCGGCCTGGGAGAACTTCTAAACCGTAATCTTTTCTTCTGTTATTTTTATTCGCTGGCCCGGTCTCTTGACAGTGAAGACCTGGTCCCTCTTACATCCCGCAGTCCACGTTATTACGTGAGCTCGGCTTATTGGAGCAGGGACACCCTGCTGTGGAGTTTTCCGGCCATTTTAATGGCCGATCAAAAAACAGCCCGTGACCTTTTAATCACTGTTTTTAGGCATCACCTCAAAAATGCAGGCGATCACGCTCATTACATTAACGGAACCCTTCTTTACCCCGGATTTGAAATGGACCAGTTAGCTGCTTATTTCCTGGCCCTTGAACATTACCTTGGCCAAAGTGGCGATGATTCAATTTTAGATGAACCGGAAATTTATAAGGGGCTTTATACCCTGGTTGATAAAGTCTTTGACCACTTTGACCCGGATGCGGGCCTTTACAGCACTTTCCTCGATCCTTCAGACGATCCGGTTTCCTATCCCTTCCTTACTTATAACAATGGGTTACTACAGCGTTCCTTCAACTTCTTGGCCAGGCTGCAGGAGCGCGAACTTTGGAGTCACAAGGGCGATTTCGCCATTTTAGCCCGGGAACTTCTCCAGGCAATCTTTGATCACTGCATGGTAAAAGGTCCCTGTGGAACAATGTTTGCCTGGTCTGTCGATGGAAAAGGAAAATTTACTCTCTATGACAACCCTCCGGGCAGTTTGCAACTGCTGGCCCATTATCAATTTTGTTCTCTTGATGATACTGTCTTTAAAAATACGGTACACTGGATTCGTTCCACAAATAATCGTTACTTTTTCCAGGGGACCAATTTTGAAGAAGCAGGCTCCAGGCATGCAGAAAACCCCTGGCCTTTGGCAGCATGTAACGACCTGCTGGCCTGCAATGCCGGGGCGGTCGACTTTTTCAAACGGGCAGAAATGGATAACGGTTTCTTCTGCGAAAGCATTAACCCCAAAACAGGCCTGGTTACAACCGGGGCGGCTTTTGCTTCCGCAGCAGGTTTTCTGGCCTATGCCTTAAGTAAAGCAGAAAAGGAAAATAAATGCCTGGAAGCAAATCAAGATATCGAATAGATTACCGATTACCGTAGCAATAACAGTAAAACCTCAAACTCTGTATTATAAATATATTGGAGCTGTAGCAAAAAAACACAGGCTTAGATACATAGAAGGGAACGTAAGAATAATGTCCCAGGTAAAACAGTTGCCGCTGTGGGGTAAAATTTTATACGGAACCGGTTCGGGCGGATTTAGTTTGATCGACCGGGTGTTGATTACCTGGCTTTTTTATTACTATATCACCAGCCCCCTTGAAGGGGTTGAAGCCTTAATGCCGCCTTTTGCTTTTGGCATTATCATGTTTCTCGGGCGCTCTATCGACGCCCTGGCCGATCCGGTGATCGCTCGCTGGTCCGACAACCACCGGGGCCGCCTGGGAAGGCGAATGCCTTTTATGCTTTTCAGCGGGATCGCTTACTGCTTTGTATTCATCGCCCTATTTTACCCTCCGGTTGCAGAAACCTCCGCCCTGAACAGTTTTTACCTGGCCATTATGCTGGCCCTGTATTTCACTTTGTTTACCGGTTATGTCTGTCCTTACCTGGCTCTTTTGCCGGAACTGGCCCGCAGCACCAAAGACCGGGTTGATCTGGCCACTTTCAGGGCGGTGTTTATGCTGCTCGGGGTCGGAGTGGCCTTAATTGTTTCAGGGATGTTAATCGGCCACCTCGGATTCCACGGGATGGTCTGGGCGATGGCCGGGGTCGGTTTGGTTTTACTTTATTTTCCCCTGGCGATAAAAGAAAGGGATTACGCTGAAGCAGAGCCGGCCACTCTCGGGCTGGTTGAAGCGATTAAAACCACTTTCAAAAACCATGCTTTCGTTATCTACTTGATCGGCAATGTTACCTTCTGGCTTGGCTTTAATATTATTACCCTCAACTTACCCCTGTATGTAACCGTCCTTTTAGGAGGGACTGAAGACGAGACTTCCATCTACTTTGGCCTCGCTTTCGGCATAGCCCTGCTCTTTTTCCCTTTGGTAAACTTATTTTCCAAGCGGTTTGGATTAAAAGCGGTGATGATGTTTGCCCTGGTCGCTTTTATGGTCCTGTTGCCCCTGTATTATTTTCTTGGACAGCCGGTTTTTGGTCTTACTCCGGAAGTTTTTGGTTATATTCTGATGGCCTTAAGCGGCTTGCCCCTGGCGGTTATTTTCATTGTCCCCGAGGCCATCGTGGCGGCAGTATCAGATCTTGAAGAAAAGTTATCCGGGCAGCGGCGGGAAGCGATGTACTTTGGGGCCCAGGGTTTTATATTGAAACTGGCCCTGGGCCTTTCCACTGTAATCACCGGAGCCCTGCTCGAATTTTTCGGCAGCACTGCCGCTCAACCGCTCGGCATCCAGCTAACCGGGCCGGTATCGGCCTGCTTTATCCTGGCCGGGGTTATTGTTTTTTCCCGCTACCCGGAAAAAGAAGTCCAGGCATACCAGCGGGAAGCATAAACTGAAACAGCCATAACCCGGGTTTTAGGGCCTGGACCAATTTAAGTAACCGGTTGCCTGTTTAATCTCCGGTCAAAAATATTCTACAGATGAGGTGAGTAATGATGCCTGAAAATCCCGACTTAGAAAGGGCGCGGAGGTTTTTACAAAAATTCAACCTTGACCTGGATCCTAAAGAACATGAAAAAACCACAAAGACTTCCGCTGAAGCGGCAGAAGCCTTAAATGTTGAGCTGGGCCAAATTGCCAAATCGATTCTATTTCGCTCCGGACAACAATACGGTCTTTTTGTTGCCGCCGGCGACATCAAGATAGACGATAAAAAAGTAAAAGCTTTGCTTGGCGGTGGTAAGGCAAAAATTGCCAAGCCTGATGAAGTAGAAAAGGTTACCGGCTACCGGGTCGGCGGAGTCTGCCCCTTCGACATTGATGAAAGCGTACCAATATTTCTGGATGAGTCGATGCAGCGTTTTGATCTAGTCTATACCTCCGCCGGGACTTCTCATTCGCTGCTGCCGATTTCATTTGAGAACTTAAAGAAAGTTACCGGCGGTACGGTAGCTGATTTCAAAAAAGAATAAAACAAACCGGACCACTCTTTACTTACCATCCTTTTGTATTTCCCGATAAATGCCGGGAAAGTAACGGCGGTAGAGGTTGGGGTTAAAGTCCCGCCAGGGGTGATCTCGGCGCAGTTTCACCAGTGCTTCCAAATCAAGATCAGCCACGGCCATCGCTTCCCGGTCGTAAGGTTCAACTTCAGCCAAAACCCCGTCGTGGTTGGCAGTGAGTTCAATAGGAGCGAAAATTCCCGCCCTGCCGGTAAAAGTAAATCCGGCCAAGCTGCCGACCAGGGCGCTTTTTATTCCGTAAAGGGGGCTTTCCTGCACCCGCGGCCAGATACCGCGTAAGGCCAGCCAGTAATTGTAAGATTCAAGATTGGCGATTGGCAAAAGGACAATTTCTACTCCTTGCAGTTCCAGGAGGCGGAAAGTTTCATAATAAGTGGCATCCATGCACACCGGCAGGGCCAGCTTGCCCAGGGTTGTATCGATTACAAAGACCTGAGTCCCTCTTTTTAAATTCCATTCATATTCTACCGGTAAAAGGTGCACCTTATCCTGACTGCCGGCCAATTCCCCTTTGGCATTGTATAGGAAAGAGCGGTTAACCAGGTTACCTTTATCCAAAAGCGCATAGCTGCCGGCCATAATATGAAGTCCGTAAGCAGAAGCAAGGCTGGAAAAGACAGTATGGACGAATGAAGCGGTAATGGGGCTCATAAAAGCGAAAACCTCTGCCAGTCCCGGTTCGGCTTCTTCATTTTTTTCTGCTGCAGTCCCGGTTTTTTCTTCTTCTTTCGCTTCTCCAAGTTTTTCTATCCCCGGTAACATCCCTAAAAGAGGCAGGTTGTTATATTCCGGAAATACAACCAGTACGGCTCCCGCTTCCCTTGCTTCCCGGACCCGCCGGTGGATTTCATCTATATAGGCAAAAGGTGATTTAAAAAGCTTAAATTCAACCTGCAAAGCGGCCACCCTGATTTTTTTTCGATCAACAGGTCCAGGTTGCTCCGGTTTAGGCAGCACTGATTTTAAGTATTTTTGTAAACGGGCTGGTCGGCATTGCCAAAGCAGGTAGCGCTGAAACAATTTTTCCTTCCATCCATCTAAAGCCAAAGGTCTTAACCCCTTCCTGTTTAGCTAAAAATAAAAACCGCGAAGAAATCAGCCGATAAAATTACGCATTATTAACTAACAGTTGACAGCTACAAAGACTTAGCAAGGCAGGTACAGGCATATCCATGCCAAAAAACTGTTATAAAACCGTCTGCTTTGAGACTACTAAAGTTGTCCGTCTTATTTTATATCAGCCTGTTTTATAAAAACTAATTTCCTTCCGAGAGCAACCCTTTGTATGCCTGCGGGTTGAGCATCGAAAGCAAAGGATACATTTCTTTTAGGCCCGACCGGGCATTTTCATCCAGTTCGGCGGTAACCAGGTTAGAAGCGGGATAGCCGCGGGCCAGGTAACCGCTTTTCCCGGGGGTTATTTCACAAGGACCGATAATCGCAGAACCGGCCCCAAAAGCAATGCCTGCGATATTGCCCTTTAACTGGGCTTCCACCGCCCAAAACTGGTTTTGCTGAACCTGGGCCCAGATACCAGCTGCCTGTTCATAACAGTTAAATCCCGCTTCGAGGGCGCTGCTGCATAAAATAAGATCCGCTCCCAAAAGAGCTAAAATACGGCCTGATTCTGGATGACGGGTGTCATTGCCGATAATCAAGCCGGTTTTGAGGCCGGATAAATCTAATACTTCAAATTCTTCACCCCTGCTGAAGCCGAGCTCTCTTTCAGCCCTGGTTAAGTGGGTTTGTCTCTGCTTGCCGCATAGCTGACCTTTCGGGCTAAAACAATAGGCAGTGTGGTAAAACTCTCTTCTGCCGTTATACTCACATCTTTCTGTAACCGTTCCGGCAGCTAAGTAAATAGCGGAGCTTTCTGCCAGGGAAGCGTGCAGATGCAAAAACTGATCATCCCAGGCACCTTGATTAGATATGTACAACTCAAGGGTGTGACAAAAATCCTCGCCCGGCTCAACAATACCAGCTTCCAATCCTAAAACCAGGGCACTGTAAGCCGGGAGGACGGCAACTGAAGGTTTGTTTTTTTCAAGCAGGGAGAACAGATCTTTACGGTAATGCTCTATGCTGTCCATGCGTAACCCTGATAAAGAAATTGCTGCTGCCCGCATTTGCAAACCCTTCTTAACTGGCAGGATAATTTAACCTTACTGGTAAGCCTAATAAATTTACTAAGCCATGCTCACCGCTTCCGCCAGGGCGAGAGCCATTTCCCTGGTACCGGTAGAACCACCGAGATCTGGGGTTACATATTTACCGTCTTCAAGCAGGGCGGCCAGATTCTTCTCGATCTTTGAAGCAGCTTCGTTTTCTCCCAGGTAACCGAGCATCAAGACAGCGGCCATAATCATGGCGGTAGGGTTAACCCGGTTTTGCCCTGTGTATTTCGGGGCGCTGCCGTGGACCGGTTCAAACAGGGCGGCTTCGTCACCAATATTGGCTCCGGGGACCATGCCTAACCCGCCGACCAGGCCGGCACAGAGATCGGATAAGATATCGCCATAGAGGTTGGGCATAACCATTACTTGATATTGCCAGGGCTTTTGCACCAGCTGCATGGCCATATTATCTACAATCAAGTCATTAAATTCTATCTGCGGGTATTCCTCCGCCACTTTACGGGCTGTTTCCAAAAATAGCCCGTCAGATAGCTTAAGGATATTTGCCTTGTGCACTGCGGTTACTTTGCTGCGGCCGGCATTTTGCGCATAATCAAAAGCAAAACGCGCAATTCTTTCCGAGGCCTTCCGGGTAATAATTTTAATGCTTTCGGCAGCATCATTTCCGACCATATGCTCTACTCCTGAATAAAGGCCCTCAGTATTTTCTCTGACCACTACCAGATCAATATCTTGATAAGGGGCTTTAACGCCCGGAAATGATTTGGCCGGCCTCAGGTTAGCATATAAATCAAGTTCCATGCGCAGGGCTACATTGATGCTGCGGAACCCGGAGCCCACCGGGGTAGTCAGGGGGGCTTTAAGGCCGACCCCGGTTTTTTTAAGCGAACTGATCACTTCATCCGGCAGGGGAGTGCCGTACTTCTCTAACGCCCCTTCCCCGGCAGTAACCTCATCCCATTTAATTTTTACTCCTGCTGCCTTAATTATTTCCAGGGTAGCTTCAGTAATTTCCGGGCCGATTCCGTCTCCCCTGATCAAAGTGGCTGTATGCATGATAAACACGCTCCTTTACTGCTTTTTTTGCAAGTTATTCCAAAATTGATCAACCTGCCGGGCTGTTTCAGAGAACATTCCCCGGTTGTCAATTACAACATCGGCATACTTCTTTTTTTCATCCAAAGGCATCTGGGCCTTTAAGCGGTTTTCCGCTTCGGCGCGGCTCAGTTTATCGCGCTCCTGGAGCCTTTGAATCTGGGTTTCGCGGGGAACATATACCAAAAGAACCAGGTCAACCATTTGCTGCATTCCGGCTTCAATTAACAGGGGAATATCGTAAACTAAAACGGCACCGGAATCTTTTTGCCTGATTTCTTCCGACAAGCAGATCAATCTTTGTCCCACCCAGGGATGGACTATTTTGTTCAATTTATCAAGTTTTGCTTTATCATTAAAAACCAGGTTGGCCAGTTTAGTCCGGTTAATATTACGATCCTTCTGCAGAATTGAAGGCCCAAGCCAGTTAACAATTTCCTGCCAGGCCGGTTGATTCGGCTTTACCGCTTCCCTGGCCAACTGGTCGGCGTCGATCAGGTAAGCTCCTTTTTGTTCAAGCATTCTTGCCACTGTACTTTTGCCAGAGGCAATTCCGCCGGTGAGACCAATAATCACTGCCTGATCAATTCCTTTCACTCTAATCTTTTGGTGATTCCTGGCAGCGGGGACAGTAGTAGGTAGCCCTTCCTCCTACGGTAATTTTTTCAATTGGCGTGCCGCAGCGGCAGGTTTCACCTTTGCGGCCGTAAACAACCAGGCGAGACTGGAAATCGCCCAGGGCTCCGCTGGAAGTGCGATAATCACGGAAAGTAGTCCCCCCGTACTTGATCCCTTCAGTCAAAACCTGCCTGATCTGGCGGTATAGTTCTTCCGCTTCAGCGCGGTTAAGATCGGCTACCTGGCGCCGGGGATGGAGCCCACAGCGGTAAAGACACTCATCGGTATAGATATTACCCATTCCGGCAACAAAGTTCTGGTCTAAAAGCAAAGGCTTGAGCCTTGCCGTTTTTCTATTTTCTAAAAGCTTCAGAAAGTCTTCGCAGCAAAGATCTTCAAAAATGTCTGGCCCTACGTTTTTTAAAACCTTTTCTTTAAGTTCGCGTTCCCTTTCCACCAGCCAAAGACGTCCGAAACGACGCATATCACAGTAGCGCAAAGAAGAACCGTCGTTAAAAGGCAGAGTGAGGCGCAGGAAGCGATCTTCTTCAGGCTCGACTTCATATTTTTCCGGCACATAAATCAAATTCCCGGTCATCCGTAAATGAACCACCAGGATTCCCTGGTCGAGATAGATCAACAGGTATTTTCCTTTACGCCCGGTATTGATAATCTTACGTCCTTCCAGGCGGGAGACAAACAGATCCGGGGCGGGAGACTCTATCGTCGAAGGAAACTCGAGCAACGGTTTGGCAAATATTTTTCCCTCAATCAAGGGAGCAAGTTCACGGCGGATTACTTCAACCTCGGGCAGTTCGGGCATGAAAAACTCCTTTAAAACGCCTATTCCATTTCTTTTAATTCTTCCCAGCTGTAGCCCCATTTAAGATCTACTTCAAGAGGCACACTAAGTTCAAAGGCCTGTTCCATTTCCCTCCGGACCATTGGTGCAAAAATGTTCAGTTCCGACTCTTCTATCTCAAAAAGCAGTTCATCGTGGATCTGTAAAAGCAAGGCCGCACTAAAACCGCCTTCTGTAATCATACTGTCAATTCTAAGCATGGCCTGTTTGATAATATCGGCTGCAGAACCCTGGATCGGAGTATTTAAAGCCATCCGCTCGGCAAAACTGCGGGTATTGTGGTTGGAAGAATTGATCTCCGGCAGGTAGCGGCGCCGGTTAAACATGGTGGTTACATAACCTTTTTCCCGGGCCCGGGCAATGATCTTGTCCATATATTCTTTGACGCCCTGGTAGCGTTCAAAGTAACTGTCGATGTAAGCTTTGGCTTCAGAGCGGGGGATCTTTAGGTTTTGGGCCAGGCCGTAATCGCTCGAACCATAAATAATTCCAAAGTTAACCGCTTTGGCCTTTTCACGCATAAGCGGAGTAACTTCTTGCAAAGTTGTGTGGTTAACTTCCGCAGCAGTGCGCCTGTGAATATCTTCACCGGTTTTAAAGGCTTCCACTAAAATTGGATCACCGGAGAGGTGAGCCAAAATACGCAGTTCGACCTGGGAATAATCGGCGGCAAAAAAGATCTTTTCTTTTGATGAAGGAATAAAAGCGCGCCTGATCCGCCGGCCTTCTTCCAGACGAATCGGGATATTTTGCAGGTTGGGATCGCTGCTGCTTAAACGGCCGGTAGCCGTAGCGGTCTGGTTAAACTGGGTATAAAGCTTTTGCTCCTGCTGATCAATTAATTCGATAAGGCCGGACAAATAAGTGCCTTCCAACTTGGCCAGCTGCCGGTAATGCAAAAGAAGGGCGGCGATTTCATGCTGAGGGGCCAGTTCTTCCAGGACCCGGGCATCGGTGGAGCGGCCGGTTTTGGTCTTGCGAATTTCCGGCAGTTTAAGCTTATCAAATAAAACCCTGGAAAGCTGTTGGGGGGAATTAAGGTTAAATTCTTCCCCGGCCAGGGAGTAAATTTTATTCGCCAGCTCGTCAAGGCGGCTGCGGATTTCAGCGGAAAGATCGCGTAGGTAACCGGTATCGATAGTGATACCCCGGCGCTCCATGCGGGCTAAAACTCCTGTGAGCGGTAGTTCAAGATCGTAGAGCAGTGAAATTAGTTCCTGATCTTTTAACTCTTCTTCCAGAGATTCTTTTAAAGAAATCAGGTGACCGGCCTGCCAGGCCAGCTGCGGCCCTTTATCCTCAAAAGCAGCCTGTTCCTTTTTTGTGCCACCGGAATAATCCAGATCAAGGCCCAAATACCACTGCATTAATTGCGGCAGTTCGTAACCGCCGCGGGCCGGATCAGCCAAATAAGCGGCCAGTTCGCTATCAAAGGCAATACAGGGCGAAGCCAGGCCCTCTTCCTCAAAAAGATGAAACCACTGCTTGGGTTGATGGACAACCAGCTCCACCCCTTTTTCACCGGCAGCAGCCAAACTTTTCCAGATTTCAGCTTCCTGTTTGCCAAAAGAAGGGGGCTTTAAGTAAAAACACTTATCTTCCCCGGTAGCCAGGGCCAGGATAAAAACAGGCTGTTTCCAATAAGGACGTCCTTTTTCATGTTCGAGCAAAAGGGCAAGATTATCACTTTCCTCAAGCGAGTCCAAAATTTTGTTGAACTGTCCAAGTTCATTAACCAGTTCACCCACTGCTTTTTCACCTGTTTCTTCCACTTCACCGTAGCCTGATTCCGATAACCTGTCTTTTAATCTATTAATTAGGCTTTTAAACTCCAGTTCATTTAACAAAGGCATCAGTTTATCATAATCCGGTTCCTGGAAACGGCACTCTGCCCAGGCAAAATCAAGGGGCACCTGGTTATCAATTGTGACCAGGCGGCGGCCGGTATCAAGCTGTTCCCGGTATTCTTGCAGATTTTTTGCAATTTTCTTTTTGAGCTGATCAAGGTTGTCGTAAATAGTTTCCAGGTTATGGTATTCCTCGATCAGTTTGCGGGCAGTTTTTTCGCCAATTCCGGGGACACCGGGAATATTATCGGAAGCATCTCCCTTAAGGGCTTTGTAATCGACAATTTGCGGCGGTTCAAAACCATACTCTTCTTTTAACCGGGAATAGTCGTAGCGCTCCATCCGGGTGATCCCTTTTTTGGTCATCATCACATTAACTTGATCGCCAATGACCTGCAGCAGGTCAGCATCGCCGGTAACCACCGTCACTTCGCGCCCGTCTCCGGCAAAGCGTCCGGCAATAGTGCCGATTACATCATCTGCTTCATAATCGTCTACTTCAAAAACGGTGATGCCCATTGCCTCTAAAAGCTGGCGGGAGCGCAAAATTTGTTCGTTCAGCTCAGGAGGGGCTTTTTCACGCTGAGCTTTGTAAGAAGGTTCGATCCGGGAGCGAAAGGTCGGCCTGGGAGGATCAAAGGCTACTGCAACGTAATCGGGTTTTTCTTCTTCTAAGAGTTTAAAAAGCATATTGGTAAAACCGTAGATGGCATTGGTATGCTCACCGCGGCGGTTCTGCAAAAGAGGCAGGGCAAAAAAAGCCCTGTAAAGCAAGCTGTTTCCATCGATAATTACAAACTTTTCCCGGGTTGATGGAGTCAAGCAACCGGCTCCTTTGTTTAAAGGTTTAGTTATGCATGGTTAATATAATCAATCTTTTATTTGAAATATCTATTATCCACATTTAGCTGGAAACATTGAGCTGGCTGTTTAAATCAGCCATTTCAATAGCGGAAGCGGCAGCCTGCCAGCCTTTATTGCCAGCCTTGCTGCCGGCTCTTTCAATGGCCTGTTCCAAGGTGTCGCTGGTAATTACTCCGAAAAGAACGGGGATGCCGGTTTGCAGACCAACATTGGCAATTCCCTTGGCTACTTCGGAAGCCACATATTCAAAATGGGGAGTGGCACCACGAATTACCGCTCCCAAACAGATTACCGCATCATAGCGCTCACTTGTTGCTGCTTTCATAGCCGCCATGGGCATTTCAAAAGAACCGGGAACCCAAATTATCTCAATGAGATCTTCTTCCGCTTCATGTCTTTTCAAACAATCCAGGGCCCCGTTTAAGAGGTGGCTGGATATAAATTCATTAAAACGACTGACTACAATGGCAAATCGGTACTTGCGGGCTACCAGTTTTCCTTCAAAGGTTTTCAAGATGTTCCCTCCCTATTTTAGTCCTGTGCTTGCCGGCATCATTTATTCCGGCCTGCCTTTTATTCTACCGGTTTTTATTTTAAGTAATGTTTAAAATATGTCCGAGCTTATTTTTCTTGGTTGTCAGGTACTTGCAATTATACTGGCAAGGCTCGGTTTCTAAAGGAACTCTTTCGACAATATTAAGGTTATAACCTTCAAGTCCTTTAATCTTGCGGGGGTTGTTGGTTAAAAGCTTAATGTTTTGCAACCCGAGGTCAACCATAATCTGGGCTCCGACCCCGTAATCGCGCAAATCCACCTCAAAACCAAGTTCTTCATTGGCTTCCACAGTGTCTTTGCCCTTATCCTGCAGTTCATAGGCCCTGATTTTGTTTAATAGACCGATACCGCGGCCTTCCTGGCGCATGTAAATAAGCACACCGGATCCGTTGTCGGCAATTTTTTTCATAGCCTGGTTGAGCTGGTTGCCGCAGTCACAGCGCAGAGAATTAAAGACATCCCCGGTGAGGCATTCTGAATGAACCCGCACCAGGGTGGGCTTTTGGGGATCGATTTCTCCCATAACCAGGGCCAGGTGGGTCAAGTGATCCACACTGTTCTCATAGGCAACCAGTTCAAAGGTTCCAAATTCCGTAGGCATCTCAGCTTTGGCCGAAGGCCAGACCAATTTTTCTTTTTTGATGCGGTATTTGATCAGATCGGCTATACTGATTAGTTTCAGATTGTGGTTTTTGCAAAACTCTTGCAATTGGGGCAGGCGGGCCATGCTGCCGTCTTCATTAATTATTTCACAGATCACCCCGGCCGGGCCCAGGCCGGCAAGGGTGGAAAGATCCACTGCCGCTTCGGTGTGCCCCGCCCTCCTGAGCACTCCGCCCGGCTTGGCTTCCAGGGGAAAAATATGTCCGGGCCTTTGCAGATCGGTAGGTTTTGTTTCAGGATCAATAAGGGCCTTAATTGTCTGGGCCCTTTCAAAGGCTGATATACCGGTAGCACAGGAACCAGCATCAACCGAAACGGTAAAAGCAGTGCAGTGAGGATCGGTTTTATTGATAACCATCTGGGGCAAATCCAACTCCGCTACCCTTTCCGGGGTGAGAGGCGTACAGACAAGCCCCCTGGCATGGCGGATCATAAAATTGACGGCTTCCGGGGTTACCATGGAGGCGGCCATGATCAGGTCACCTTCATTTTCCCGGTCTTCATCATCAACGACTACTACCATGCGCCCTGCTTTCAAATCTTCAATCGCTTTTTCAATGGTGTTAAAATCCATAACCTTCACTCCTTGTCGCTAGAGGTATCCTTTTTCCTGTAAAAAAGAGATACTGATCCTTTGTTTTTCTTCCTTTTCGCCATCAAACCGGGCCGCGAGCATTTTTTCTACGTATTTGCCAATCATATCTACTTCCAGATTTATGGCAGCTCCCTCTTTTTTCAAGCCCAGGGTGGTTTGTTCGGCAGTGTGAGGAATTACCCCCACCGAAAAGCTGTTTTCATTTACCTCAACTACGGTCAGGCTCACTCCATCCAGGGCTACCGAGCCCTTGGGGATAATATAGCGGAGTAATTCAGGGGGAGCTTCAAAGGTAAGAAGCAAAGCTTCCCCCTGTTTTTTCCGTCCGGAAAGAGTCACTAGAGCATCCACGTGCCCGCTGACCATGTGACCGCCCATACGACCGCCTAAAGGCATAGCGCGTTCCAGGTTAACCGGATCTCCGGTGGCCAGTTCTTTTAAATTCGCTTTATCCAGGGTTTCGGGCATGGCCCAGGCGGTAAAACTGTTCGGACCGGTTCCAGTAACGGTCAAGCAGGGACCGTTTACGGCAATACTCTCCCCTATTTTCAAGCCTGAAAGGACCTCCCCGGCCCCGATAACAAAACCGGCTCCCTCATTAGAACTGCTGATCCCTCGCACTATTCCTATTTCTTCAATTAATCCTGTAAACAACTGCTTCACCATCCGCTGGGGCAAACTTTTATCTTAAATGTTCATTGTTTACTACCGGTTCCTGCTCGCTCACTTTACCGGAAACCGGGTAACCGATCAGCAGCAAGTCTCGGTCAAACTGTTTCATCTCTACATTTTCCACCGACCAGGCCCGGCTTAGAGAATCAATGCCGCTGCCTGAAAAAGCAGTGGGGCTTTGTTTGCCCCCGATGATCATGGGCGCAATAAAGACAAAGAGTTTATCAACAAGGTCGTTTTCAAGCAGGCTGTAATTTAAATTGCCGCCGCCCTCAACCAGGACCACAGTCAATTCCCGCTCGGCCAATTTTTGCATCAGGGCTTTCAGATCAACCCAGCCCTCTTTTGATGGAAAAACCAGCACTTCCACGCCCTTTTTCTCAAGGGCCCGGCATTTTTCCCTGGAAGCCCGCTCGGTAACAGCAAGAATTGTTTTAGACTGGGAACCGCTTTCTTCAATTACCCGAGCATCAATGGGCAGACGGGCGGTACTGTCGACAATAACTTTGAAGGGATCTTTACCGCCTCCACCTTCTATCCTGGTGGTTAACCGGGGATTGTCTCTAAGCACGGTTTGGATGCCGACCATGATCGCATCGCTGCTGTCCCGCAGACGGTGAACAAACTGCCGTGATTTTTCACCGGTGATCCAATGTGAATCACCGGTCATGGTGCCGATCTTGCCGTCTAAACTCATAGCAGCCTTAATCCCGACAAAAGGAAGACCGGTGGTAATATACTTGATAAAAACTTCATTTAAGCGGCGGGCCTTATTCTCCAAAACCCCAACAGTGACATTAATTCCGGCTTCCCTTAAGCGGGCAAACCCGCGGCCCGAAACCAGGGGGTTGGGATCTTCCATAGCCGCTACCACCCTGCCGATTCCGGCCTTAATAATCGCTTCCGTGCAGGGCCCGGTCCGTCCCTGGTGAGAGCAGGGTTCAATATTGATGTATATAGTGGCGCCTTTTGCTTTTTCACCCGCTTTTTTGAGGGCGATCACCTCTGCATGAGGCTGGCCGGCAGCCTGGTGAAATCCTGTGCCCACTACCTCTGAATCCTTAACCACAACGGCACCGACCATGGGATTGGGGCTGGTCCTTCCGCGCCCCTGGCGGGCCAAATCTAAAGCCATCCACATAAATCGATCATCGACATCCAAGTAGCTCACCTCTTGAACTAGTAATAATAAAACCCTGCACGCCGCTTAAGCATCAGGGTCTTTTTAAGGGTAAAATCATGGCTTTTTTGCCGTTTCTTCTCCCTTCCAGACTATACTGTCGGCCCCGGAATTGCACCGGATCTGCCCCTTGAGGGCTCGCGGGCTTAAAGTTGTCAAAAACCTTCCCTTTAACAACTTTTCACCGCCGGTTCGGAATTGAAGGGTAAAACCCTTCTCACCTGACCCCGAAGATAACGGATAAATAAAGTATAGCACATCTTGTAATATTTTCAAGTTACAATCCGAGCTTTTTTATTTCACCAATTAAAGAAATACCATTTTCGTCCTTAAATATTGCCGAACCGGCCACAAGCACTGTCGCTCCGGCCTTAATGATCTCCTTTGCGGTTTCGCCGTTAACCCCCCCGTCGACCTGGACTTCCGTGCTTAATTGCCTGGTTTTGATTTGCTCGGCCACACAGCTCACCTTGGGCAGTACTTCAGGAATAAACTTTTGTCCGCCTGCTCCCGGGTTAACACTCATCACCAACACCAAATCCAAAAGGGGCCAGACATATTCTAAAACCTCCGGTGGAGTGGCCGGATTCAAGGCTACTCCGACCCCGGCTCCCAGCTCTTTTATTTTACGCAGCGCCCGGTCAAGGTGAGCGGTAGTTTCGGCCTGAATGGTAATTAAGTCCACCCCTGCCTCAACAAAGGGTTCAAGATGTGCTTCGGGATCGCTCACCATCAGGTGGGCATCCATGAAAAGGCCAGTGTGCGGCCGCAGGGACCCGGCCACTGCCGGTCCCATCGTAATCGCCGGCACAAAGTGGCCGTCCATTACATCTAAATGAATCCAGTCGGCACCGTTTTCCTCCACTTTTCTCACTTCTTCGCGCAGCCTGCCAAAGTCAGCGGATAAAAGCGAGGGTGCCACTTTTACGGTCATGATTAGTAAGCCTCCTGTTTATTCAATTCTTTCATAAAATACTGGTAATGTTCATAGCGCACCGGGTTTAACGACCTGCCTATTTCCTCGCGAACCGCACAACCGGGCTCATTTAAATGGAGGCAATCGCGGAAGCGGCAGTGATCATGTAAGGCTCTGAATTCAGGGAACAAATCGGCCAGCTCTTCAGGTTCGATATTAAAAAAATTTAGACGGGTAAAACCGGGGGTGTCGACTACCATTCCTCCCGTTTCCAGGGGTAAAAGGGAAGCCTGGCGGGTGGTGTGTTTGCCCCGTTTTATTTTGCCGCTGACAGGAGCGGTTTGCAGGGAAAGCCCCGGGGAAATAGCATTTAAAAGGGTGGACTTACCCACCCCCGAGGGTCCCGCCAAAACCGAACAGCGGTCTTTTAACTTTTCTTTAAATGTATCCAGGCCGTCGCCGCTAACAGCGCTGGTGTAAAATATGGTGTAGGGAAATTGTTCCACCTTGCTGTCCAATTTTCCTTGTTCCCGGGCATTACACAGGTCGGTCTTGTTCAAACATAAGGCTGCGGGCAAATTTTCTTTTTCCGCCAGGACCAGCAAACGGTTGACCAGCTGCCAGTCGCATTCCGGTTGTTTCAGGGACATTACCACGATCAATTGATCAACATTGGCCACCGGCGGCCGCGGCAGGGAATTTTTGCGGGGGAGCATTTCTTCGACCACCCCTTCACCGGTGGGAAAACCACCCCCGTCTTCGACCAGGTCAAATTTGACCCAGTCTCCGACCATCAGGCCTTTTTTATCCTTCTTCAGGGATCCGCGGGCACGACAAAGGTATTCACTGCCCTCCGGGTCGCGGACAGTAAAAAAACCTCCGGCTGCCTTAATCACTCTTCCCTGGAACAAATAAAACCTCCCTATTCGCCGACAATCAAATCGACAGACTGGCCGGGCTGGACTTCTTCTCCCGGCTCCGGCTTTTGATCGATGACGTGTCCTGATGAACCGATAGAAAACTCGGTCCTGATCCGGGGCCTGAGATCATTTTCTTCCAGGTAATCAATCGCTCCCTGTTCGGAATAGCCAACCAGGTTGGCTAGTTTAAAAGGACCGCGTCCTTCGCTGACATAAACCACCACTTCTTCCCCACGCGAAATCGGGAAAGATTCACCGGGTACCTGGCGGTAAATTTCACCCTTTTCAACATCTTCGTTGTAGTCCCGCACTACACTCATAGTTAAGTCAAGGTTTTGCAAAATGGTGCGTGCCTCTCTTTCAGTGCGGCCGCTAAGATCCGGGGTAACAATATATTCGGGGCCTTTGCTCACGAAAACATCGATCTCCCGGTCCTGGCGCACCAGGCGCCCTTCAGGGGGATCGGTTTTGACCACATTGCCAACCGTTATTTCATCATCATAAGTATAGGATATATCAGAACCGGGAATTAAACCCTCTTCTCCAAGCACTCTCTGGGCTTCATTCTGGCTTAACCCTCTCACATCAGGAACAGCTATTTCCGGTAAAAACAGGTAACTGCTCAGGTAATAAGCCCCCGCTCCGATCATTCCGGCTAAAATCAAAATAACTACCAGCACTTTTAACCATTTCCAATTGCGGGGTTTTTTTGCAGGTTTGTTTCCTGTTGTATTGCCTGTCATCTGAGGGCGTAAAATAGTATCATCGTCTTCATCATTGTTGGAATTGGTATAAGCATTGCGAGGTGGTGCCACCCGGGGGCTCCCTTTTTCTTCTGCATAAAACAGATCTTCAAGAAATTCGGCGGCATCCATATAGCGTTCCGCGGAATCTTTTTGCACCGCTTTTAAAATAATGCTTTCCAAAGCTTCGGGAATACCGGGAACAAGATTTCGGGGCGGCACTATTTCTTCCTGAATATGTTTCATTGCCACTGCAACCTGACTTTCTCCGACAAAAGGCACTTTCCCGGTGACCATTTCATAAAGGACCACACCAAGGGAATAAAGATCGGATTGTTTTCCGGCTATTTCCCCTCTGGCCTGCTCCGGGGAAATGTACTGGACTGAACCAATAATCTGGTCTCCGGCGGTGACGGTTACTCCATCACCGGCAATGGCAATACCAAAATCGGTCACTTTTACTTTGCCGTTGCGAGAAAAAAGGATATTCTGCGGTTTGATATCGCGGTGGATTACTCCTGCGGCGTGGGCCTGTTCTAAAGCTTCGGCTATTTGCCGGGCAATGTTAATGGCCTCATGCGCTGGCAGACGCCCTTGTTCCCTGATATAACCCTTTAAATTTATGCCATCGACATACTCCATCACCATATAGTTAATGCCTTCCTGCTCGCCAACATCATATATGTTTACTATATGGGGGTGGGATAGAGCAGCCGCCGACTGGGCTTCTCGCTCAAAACGACGCAGAAAGGCCGCATCGCCGCTCATCTGGTCTTTCAATACCTTCACTGCGATCGTCCGTTTCAGGGCCAGATCCCGGCCCCGGTAAACCCGGGCCATCCCCCCTTCGGCAATTTTTTCAATCAATTCATAGCGTCCCGCTAAAACTTTACCAACCATTAAGCTTACTGACCTCCAATACCGGTGGCTACCACCACGGTAATGTTATCATATCCGCCCCTGTCATTGGCCAGATTAATCAATGCTTCCGCCAATTTGTGTGATTCGGGCTTTTCCCGGCTTAACTCCAGGATTTCTTTATCATGCACCAGGCTGGTCAAACCATCGGTGCAAAAAAGCAGAATAGAATTATCATCAATCTCCTGTTCGGTAAAATCTATATCCAGATCCCGGGAAATTCCCAGGGCCCGGGTAAGAACATGCCTTTGCGGGTGGCTCTGCGCTTCTTCAGGAGCGACCTGGCCGGATTGAATTAATTCTTCCAAAAGTGAGTGATCCCTGGTTAAAAGCTCTATCTGATCATCTTTGATCAAATAAGCCCTGCTGTCACCGACATGACCAATTGTCAGATGATTATCGCACAACAAGCCCGCGGTAATGGTGGTACCCATTCCCCGTTTTGATAAGTTGTTGCCGGCTTCAGAAAAAATAATTTCATTGGCTTCTGTGATAAATCGGCTCAATAACTGCCTTGCTCCCCCCGTGGAGAGCAGCACACCAGGATCTAATTTTTCCCACAGCTTTTCTGCGGTAGAAACCACCAAACTGCTGGCTACATTGCCGGCCTGGTGACCACCCATGCCATCGGCAACCACTAAAAAAACCAGGCCGATTTCCGTTTTTACGAAATAGCTGTCTTCATTACGAGAACGTTCCAGTCCGCGGTTGGTCAATCCGGCTACCTGCACAGGTCTAACCCTCCCCATCATATATTCTAGCGTGCTAACTTCAATCATGTTCAGTATAGCAAATCGGTTAAACTGAAGCAAGACGGCGAAAACCTGCAAAAAGACTGCTGTCAAGCAAAATTTAGTTCATGGCTTTTTAAAAAACGGCCTCAGGCCCTTTTTTCCAGAGGGCCATAAAAAATCCGTCCACCCCGTGAAGTTCAGGATAAAGCATTACTGTGTCTTCTTCCTGGTAATTTTTCAGGGAAGCGGGAAGTGAAGAAACCAGGTTAACCTGGTTGAATTGTCCCCGTCCGTATCCCTGGTTAAAGGTATCAACCACCTGCTCTGTTTCTTCGGGTTCATTGGTGCAAACAGAGTAAAGCAGCCGGCCCCCTACAGGCAACAGTCCCGCGGCGGCTTCCAACAGCTCCCCCTGCAATTTTTTAAACTCGGGCAATTCTTCTGCGCTGCGCCGCCATTTTATCTCAGGCAACCGCCTGATCACTCCCAGACCCGAACAGGGAGCATCAACCAGCACAGCCGCCGGAACAGGCAAATTTTCTCTGGCTATATAGCGCCCGTCCGCCTGAATCGAAGTAATATTTTTAAAACCTAAGCGGCGCGCGTTTTTATCGACAAGTTTCAGCCGGTTTTCATGCCGGTCGACAGCGTAAATTAGGCCCTGATCATTAATCAACTCGGCCAGGTGAGTGGTTTTCCCTCCGGGGGCGCTGCAAAGATCAACCAGGATTTCTCCCGGGTAGGGAACCAAAAGTGGGGCCACCAGGCCTGAACTTTCACCCTGGATAGTAAAGAGACCTTTCTTAAAAGCTTCCGCTTTTGCCGGTAAGTTCCCGGCGCCTACCTGCAGCATTCCGGGAACCTGGGAGCTCTCTTCAACAAAAAGTCCCTCGTTCGCCAGGACGGCCATCAATTGACCGGGGCTGACCTTGATGCGGTTGGGGCGAATAGTAACCGGTGCGGGGGTATTACCGGCCCGGCACCACTTTTCAGCCCGTTCAGGCTCCATCCTTTCCAAAATTCTTGATACCAGCCAGAACGGGTAGCTGTAGGTAAGGGAGAGATAGCGAAGATAATCGTCTTCTTTCACCGGCCAGGGTAGGCTGCCGGCTTCACGGGCCAGGCGCCTTAAAACAGCGTTTGCCAGGCCGGCCACCCCACGGTGCCCAAAGCGGCGGGCCAGACGTACTCCCTGGTCTACTGCGGCATAGGGGGGAATCCGGTCCAAAAATATAAGCTGGTAGGCGCTCACTCTTAGCAGGTTGCGCAACCAGGGGGTCATTGTTTCCACCCGGCGACGGGAAAAAAGATTTATGGCCCAGTCAAGGGTGTTCAAATGCTGTATCGTGCCCCGGGCTAACTGTATTGAAAGGGCCCTTTCTTCACTTTTCATTTGTTTCACCAGGGAAGGTATAACCAGGTTCAGGTAAGCCTCGTCCTGTTCTACCCTGACCAGGGCCCGCAGAGCCGCTTCGCGTGCTTCTATTTGCCGGGTTTTATCTTTGCTCAAGATTGCTGCTCCTCGTCAAAACGACAGCCCGGTTCAAGACGATAACCGCAGCAAAAGGAACCGGCATTCATTCTTTTTTTACCGGCGGGTTGCAGCTCGCGAAGAACCAGGACCCCTTTGCCGGCGGCTACTGTCAGGTAGTCTTCCCCGACTGCAAGGATCGTGCCCGGGAGATAAACCTGAGTATCCAGTGTATTTTCTTCCGGCAGGGTCGCTCGCCATACTTTCAACCTCTTCCCGTTGAAGTAGGTATAAGCGCCCGGCCAGGGATTTAATCCCCGGATCCGGTTATATAGTTCAAAAGCGCTAAGCTTCCAATTGAGCTTCTCTTCTTCCGGATGCAGCGGGGGTGCATAAGTAGCCTGCCTGTGATCCTGGGGGCGGGGCCGCGCTTTTCCTTCAGCAAGAGCATTGATTGCCTGCAGTAAAAGAAAAGACCCCTTCTTTGCGAGGCGGTCATGGAGGCTTCCGGCAGTGTCATCAGAGCCTATCGCTTCTTTTTCCTGCATGATAATATCTCCGGCATCAAGTTCGGAGGTTAGTTTAATTATTGAAACACCGCTGCAGGCAGCCCCCTCCATAATCGCCCGGTGAATTGGGGCGGCCCCGCGGTAAAAAGGAAGATAAGAAGCATGGAGATTAATAGAGCCAAATGGGGGCAAATCCAGTATTACAGCAGGCAAGATCCGTCCAAAAGCGACAGTTACTATTAAATCAGGAGCTTTCTCCTTTAGCCAGGCCAGGAACTTTTCATCGTTCATTTTTTCCGGCTGGACCACTTCCACACCGTGTTGCAGAACCCACTGCTTAACCGGACTTTGGCGGGCTTTACCCCCGCGGCCCACGGGTTTGTCTGGCCGGGTGACCACCGCTGCAAGCCGATGAGCGGAATTTGCAAGCAGGTCAAGAGAGGGCAGGGCAAATGCAGGTGTGCCCATAAAAATCAATTTCAGTGCGTTCAAGATTTTTCCTCGCTTTTTAATTCTTCCGGATCGATCATCCGGGCGGCTTTGTCTGTAAAAAGTACCCCATCCAGATGATCCATTTCATGCTGGATAATGCGGGCCGCCAGGCCTTCAAGCGCAAGTTTGACCGGCTGCCCTTCCCGGTTTAAAGCTTTAACTACAATTTTTTCAGATCGGGGTACTTCACCATAGCAACCGGGCACACTGAGACAGCCTTCCACCCCAAGAGCTTCACCCTCGGCTTTTTCGCAGAACGGGTTGATTAATTCATAGACCCCTTCTTCTCCATTGGCAGCTACCAGGATTCGCTTGGGCACCCCTACCTGGTTGGCGGCCAGGCCAACTCCGCTGGCATCGCGCATGGTTTCGAGCATATCGTCAAGGAGACGCAAAACAGGGCTGTTTATTTTTTTCACTTCCTGCGCATGAGTGCGCAGGGTGGGATGGTTGTCTTTTAAGATTTTCCTGAGAGCCATATAAAGATACCCCCTTTTTCATACTTTTAATAATTATAGCACTGATTGGGGATTAAAATCTACTGCCAGACGCACCGCTTCCGGGCCTTTCCGCCCGTGGTACTCCCGGATCACTTTTTTAATTTTTGGCGCAAGCTTAACCAGGTTGTTTCCTTTTAAAAGGCTGTGCACCCGGTACTGTTCTTTAATCCGGTACAAGGAGGCCGGAGCCGGGCCCAAAACTTCCGCTTCCCCGGCCAGGGGGATTATCTTTTCAGTAAACCAGGAAGCCGCGTTAAAGACTGCTTCTTCATCACCACCGCTGAATAAAAAGCGTAGAAATTCCGAGAAGGGAGGGTAGGCAAGCTGGCGCCGGTTTTCCAGTTCGGCCTCGTAAAAACCGAGGTAATCGTGTTCTTTTGCGCTCAAAATACTGTGGTGGTTGGGACGGTAGGTCTGCACAATCACCTTCCCGCCCCCGGGGCCGCGAGCAGTGCGGCCGGCCACCTGGGTCAGGAGCTGAAAGGTGCGCTCCGGAGAGCGAAAATCGGGCAGGTTTAGGGTGGTGTCAGCGGCAATTACTCCGACCAGGGTAACCCCGGGAAAATCAAACCCCTTGGCGATCATTTGGGTGCCAATTAAAATATTCGCCTTCTTTTCGCTGAACTGGCGGTAAAAATGACTGTGCGCTTTGCGGCTGGCTGTTGTATCTCGGTCCATGCGGATCAGGGAGACATCAGGGTATAATTTTTTCACTTCATCTTCCACGCGCTGGGTCCCGGCGCTAAAATAGCGAATTTTAGTGCCCCGGCAGCCCGGGCAGGTTAGAGGAATACTTGCTTCATGTGCACAGTAATGGCAGCACATAATCTGCCGGTCCATGTGCAGGGTCATTGAAACATCGCAGGAAGGACAGCGGACCACGTGGCCGCATTCCCGGCAGAGCACAAAACCGGCAAAGCCGCGACGGTTGATGAATAAAAGCGCCTGTTCATCTCGCTCGATCACCCCGTTCAACTCTTCCAGGAGCGGGCGGCTGAAAATGTGGCGGTGCTTTTCTTTTAATTCCTGGCGCATATCAACAATGTTTACCGGGGGCAGCTGAATAGGGGTGACCCTCTCCTTCATACTTAAGAGAACGGTATCGCCTTCCCTGGCCCGGTAATAACTCTCCAGGGCCGGTGTAGCGCTGCCTAAAAGAAGCACCCCCTTATGGTAGCGGGCCCGCCACCAGGCAATATCCCGGGCATGATAACGCGGGGTCTCCTCCTGCTTGTAAGTATTTTCATGTTCTTCGTCAATAATAATTAATCCAATCGCTTCCAGGGGTGCAAACACCGCGGAGCGGGCGCCCAGGACCACCCGGGCCCGGCCGGTTAAAATCATTTGCCACTGCCGGTTTTTCTCGGCTGTGGTCAGTCTGCTGTGCAAAACAGCCACCCGACCGGGAAAACGGCCTGCAAAGTGGTTGATCATTTGCGGAGTGAGGGAAATTTCCGGAACTAAGATCATGGCAGTGCGGCCTTGCTCCAGGCAGTGAGCAATGCTTTGCAGGTATATTTCTGTTTTGCCGCTTGCCGTAATTCCATGCAAAAGAATATGTTTTGGCCGGTTCTCATTTAAAGCTTCCCTGACCTCGTTGAAGCATATCCTTTGCTCTTCGCGCAGCAGGTGCGGTTCGGTAAGCTCACCCTGCTGGGGTTTATCTGCAACCGGTCGATCGGCGATAACTGTTTGGACCAGGCCTTTTTCCTCCAGGGCTTTAATCACCTGGGCGGTTATGCCCAGAGCACCAAGCCTGTTTTTGGGCACCACCTTCTGCTCCCGGATTATTTCCAGCGCTTTTTTCTGCGCCGGCGCCCTTTCCAGGTTTTCCTCGCCGGCGCCGGGCACTGCCTCAACCATATTAATTTTCCCCGGCCGATTACCTTTCCGAAACGAAGCCGGAACCATGGCATGGAGAGCATCGATTTTACGGGAATAAAAATGCAGGGACATCCAGTGAGCCAGGGCAATCTGCTCAACGGTCAAAACGGGTTCGGGGTCATTTACCGTAGTAATATCCTTAAGATTATCAACCGGGGTGTGCTCAAGGAGGCGCAGGACATAGCCCTGGTAGCTGCGCCGGCCAAAAGGAACGTTTACGCGCATACCCGGGCTGAGCAAACCACGCAACTCGGAAGGAATCCGGTAGTGAAAGGGGCGGTCCACCCCGTAACTGACCAGATCGATTATCACTTCGGCATAATCCGGCATCTATTTACCCCTTCACATTAATCTGGTAAGATTGCTTTAGATAGAGACGAGAAAGAAGGCATAAGCATGTGTACTTTATTTTTTCCGGTAAAACAGGTTATAAAAGTAAACCGCAGCTGGATCATCATGGCTTCATCTATTTTTTTTATAGCAGCCCTGGTTTTTTATTTTTCCAATCTTACCTCCACCGCAGCATTCGATGAAGAAACTGCAGGCGGACAATTGGAACCGCTAAACGATCTGTTTTCCATGATCCTGGAAACTCCACCGGTTATCAGCGCCATGCTGGTCTTTATGAACAATTTTTTCTCAATGGCTTTAATGCTTTTACTGGGTTTCCTGGCAGGGATTTTGCCCTTGATTACCCTTGGCTTAAATGGTTCTCTGGTGGGAACAATATTGGCTCACAACACCCAGGATGGAATTCCCTTACTGCCTTCGATAGTGTTTGGTCTTTTACCGCACGGCATTTTCGAGCTTTTCGCCTTTTTCCTCTGCGGGGCGATCGGTTTAAAATTCGGTTATCACTGCATTGCCGCACCCCTGCCGGATAAAACGCGCATGCAGAGTTTCCGCCATATCTGGAAAGAGGCGATATCAATTTTACCCCTGGTATTGTTCCTGCTGATTACCGCCGCATTTATCGAGGTTATGATTACCCCGCACCTGCTGGAAACAACCCTATAGCAGCGAGGCAACGCGATCGAGGATCAGGTGGGACAATTCTTCTTTTTCCAACAAGGGCAGCTCTTCAACCGTCCCCCCGCGATCAATAATCGCAACCCGGTTGGTAGTTACGGCAAAACCGGCTCCGGGTTCTTTAAGGTCGTTGACAATGATCAAATCAAGATTTTTCCTAAGCAGTTTGTCATGGGCATTTTCAACCGCGTCATTTGTTTCAGCGGCGAAACCGACAAAAATGCGACTGCCTTTCTCTTTGCCCAATTCCAAAAGAATATCCCGGTTTTTGGCCAGTTTAAGGCTGGTAACCTCTTCGCTTTTTTTAACCTTACACTTTTCTACCCGGAGCGGCCGGAAATCAGAAACCGCTGCGGCTTTGATTACCAGGCGGCAATCTTGATAGTGTTCAAACATGGCTTCATACATCTCATCGCCCGTGGTAACTTCCACCATATTAACCCCCGCGGGGGCAGCCAGGTAGGTGGGGCCGCTGATCAAGATAACCTCCGCTCCACGTTCCTGCAAAGCCCGGGCCAGGGCATACCCCATCAAACCAGAAGAAGGATTGCTGATAAAACGGACCGGGTCAAGATGCTCCCTGGTCGGTCCGGCACTGACCAGGGCCTTGATTCCTTTAAATTCCTTGGGTTTTAGCACCGCCCTGGCAAAAGCAAAAATATCAACCGGTTCGGGCATACGTCCTTTTCCATATACCCCGCAGGCTAATTCCCCGGCTTCTGGGTCCATAATATGACAGCCCTGCTGCCGGAGTTTTTCCAGGTTTTCCCTAACAGAAGGATGTTCGTACATGTTAATATTCATCGAGGGCACGATTACTACCGGGCAAACGGCAGCAAGATATAAGGTGGTGAGCAGGTTGTCGGCCAGGCCGGCAGCCATTTTGGCAATAGTATTGGCTGTAGCCGGAGCAATTATCAGCACATCGGCTCCTTCAAGCAGGCTGATATGCCTGATTCGACCACCGCTCTTTTCAGCGTACATCTCGGTATAAACCGGTTTTTCAGTAAGCGATTGAAAGGTTAGAGGCGCAATGAACTCGGTGGCTGCCCGGGTCATTACCACCTGCACATCCGCACCGCTTTTAACAAACAGCCTGGCCAGTTCAGCAGCCTTGTAGGCGGCAATGCCGCCGGTTACTCCCAAAACAACTTTTTGCAAAGGAAACACTCCTACTTGATGCCATCACGCATGCGCTCATATTCAATATTGCCTGCTTCTATTTCATGCAAAGCAGTGGCAACTTCATTCTGGTAAGCTTTTTTGATTGTTTTCCTGCTGCCGTTTCTTAATTGGCGCGCTCTTTTTGCCGTAGCAATTACCAAAGTATATTTGCTGTCAAAATGTTTAACAAGATTATCAAGCGATGGATAGATCATTTGCTTTCACCTCCCCAGCACGGCGGCCGAACTCCGCGGCTCACCTTGCTTTTTTCGGCATCAATTATCGAAACGATTAATGAAGCGGCCTTTCCCACGGTATCATTAACCACCAGGTAGTCATAATCACGATATGCTTCCATTTCCCGCTGTGCTGTTTTAAGGCGGTCATTTATTTTTTCCGGGTCTTCCGTGCCGCGCCCGATAATTCTTTTCTCAAGAACTTCCATGGAGGGTGGAGCCAGAAAAATGGAAACTGCTTCAAAGGCTTTATTTTTAACTTGTTCAGCTCCCTGTATATCTATCTCCAGGATAATATCTTCTCCCCGATCCATGAGCTTTTTAACCATATCCCAACGGGTTCCGTAATAATGATCATGGACCACAGCCCACTCGAGAAAAGAACCCTGATCAACCATTTCTTTAAAACGGGAGGTTGTAGTAAAATTGTATTCTTTTCCTTCAACTTCCCCGGGCCGCGGCGGGCGGGTAGTTGTCGAAACAGACAACTTCAGGGCTTTCCTTATCTTAAGTAAATAACGGCAAACAGTGCCCTTGCCAACCCCGGAAGGCCCGGATATGATTAAAAGAATACCTTCAGCCATTGAGCGCCTCCCGTTAACTATTCGTTCTCTTCATTTTCGACAACCACTTCTTTTGATTGCAAGCGATGTTTGACGGTTTCGGGTTGGACTGCGGATAGGATAATATGACCGCTGTCAGCCACGATAACCGCCCTGGTCCGCCTACCGTAGGTGGCGTCAATTAACATCCCGGCCTCGCGGGCTTCGCTGATTACTCTTTTTACAGGTGCCGATTCGGGGCTAATAATGGCAATTATCCGACCGGCAGAGACAATATTGCCAAACCCGATATTGATCAGCTTGATGCTCATAGTAAAAAACCCCCTTCAGTTACTCTAAATTCTGAACCTGCTCTCGTATTTTTTCCAGTTCCGCTTTCATTTCTACAACAATATTTGTTAGCGGATAATCACCGGCTTTCGAGCCGATTGTATTTACTTCTCGAAATATTTCCTGGGCAATGAAGTCAAGTTTACGCCCGGCGAGTTCGCTTCCCCTTAAATTGGCGCGGAAAGAGTCAAGATGACTTTTAAGCCTGACCAGTTCTTCGTCAATCCCCATGCGCTCCACCTGGATCCCTATTTCCATCATCAGGCGAGATTCTTCAAACTCTCCGGTTAATAACTCCGCAAATTTTTGCTCCAGGCGCCGGCGGCATTCATCCCTGGCCTCTTCGGCCCGTTCTGTGGCAAAGTCCACCTGTTCTTCAAGCCTGGTACATCTTTCCAGCAGATCCCGGCACAAATTTTCCCCTTCAGCTCGGCGCTGTTCTACAAGTTGTTCCCGAGCCTCCCACAGTGCGGCGCTGATAACCGGCCAAACCTGCTCTTCAGTCAGGGCGATAGAACCAGTTTTAAGCAATTCGGGCATCTGCATTAAGTGTTCCATTTTGATATTGTCATCAATGTCAAGTTGTCTGCATAGTTCCTGCAAAGAATAATAGTAACTTTCGGCAAGATCATAATTAACTTTTACCTGCCGCAAACCGGCAGGTATCTCATCAAGAGTGATGCTTCCTTCAACCCGCCCCCTTTTGATGGTTTCCTGCAGTGTCCTTCGAATTTGGTCTTCCAAAAAATGAAGTTCCCGAGGCATGCGCAAAGAAAAGTCCGCGTAGCGGTGGTTAACAGAGCGAAGCTCTATTGTAACCGTAAATCCTTCCTGTGAGCTGCTGCCGCGACCGTAACCGGTCATACTATTGAGCAATTTATTTCATCCTTCCGGCTTTATTCCAATAACAGCTGTTTCGGGCAAATTTCTTTGCACTGCTTGCTCAATCGTCAAGTTATACAGTTATTTGCTGGATTTATATTAACATCAATTACAGTCAATCTCAAGGAATATTTGTCAAGGCCGCTGCCGCTAAATTTGCCATGTTTATCATTACCAATTATACTGGATTGCGGAGGTGGGAAGAAAATGGCTTTTGACACCCTGATCATGAAAGCGGTTACAGGTGAACTAAGAAGCGAGTTTACCGGGTCGCCGGTTCAAAAAATTTATGAGAATGTTCAGGGAGATATCATCCTCCACCTCTATTCCCATGGCCGGCAACCGGGCCTACTTATTTCAGTCAGTCCACAGTACGCCCGGATACACATGACCTACTCCCGCTTCAGCCACAAGAATCAACCTTCCCCTTTTTGTATGCTTCTCAGAAAATACTTAATTGGCGGCAGGGCCGAGACTTTTTCCAATCCTTCCCTGGAAAGAATTTTAGAAATTGCCTTTGATCCTCCCTACGGAATGCCCGCTGTCAAGTTGATCGCCGAAATCATGGATCGGCGCAGCAATTTGATCCTGGTAGATGAAAAAGAGACCATCCTGGGTGCTGCTAAAACGGTTTCATGGGACAAAAACCCTAAAAGGGCGATTCTCCCCGGTGAAATTTACCGGCCGGTGCCGCCCCAAAACAAGCTCAATCCCCTGGAAATGAACCGGGATAGGTTTTCCGCTTTCTTTAGGTACTACCTGCAGGAAGGAACCCCCCCCGAAAAAGCTCTCCTCAGCACAGTGAAAGGACTGAGCCCGCTTACCGCCAGAGAGGTGCTTTACCGCAGCGGATGGGAGCATCATAATCCCCCGGATTCTGCAGACGAAAAATTATTTAAAGCGGTAAAAAACTTGTTTACAGAAGCGGAAGCGGGCCGCTTCGAACCGGTGCTGCTGCCTGAACGCAAGCTTTATGCCGCAGTGGCGCTTAACCACCTGCCCGCAGATGAACAGGTTAACTATGAAAGCATCAGTGAAATGCTCGATCATTTTTACGGACAACTGATCAGGGAAGAACAGGAAAAGCAGTTAAAAGGGCAGTTAAAGAATATTATAAAGAAACGTTTGAAAAAACTGGCTAACAAAAAGAAACAGCAGGAAAAAGAGCTGGAAGCTTCCAAAAAAGCACCCCGGCACCGTCTTTACGGGGAACTACTGCTAGCTTACAGCCATGAAGTGTTCCGCGGGGCAGACAGGGTAGTTTTGTCCAATTTCTATGACCCGGAAGGAAATAATGTAGAAATTCCGTTAAATCCGGCCCAAACAGCCAGCGAAAACGCCCAGCACCACTTCAGCCGTTATCAAAAAGCCAAAAAGGGGCGGCAAAAGATTCGCAAACAGTTAAACAAGACCAAAGCAGAGATTGAATACTGCCAGAATCTGCTCTATTCCCTGGAAAACAGCGACTATTCATCACTGGAAGAGGTGAAGCAGGAAATGATCGAAGCCGGGTACCTGCGCGAAAAAGCCAAAGATAAGGGAAA
>JAWODD010000054.1:0-29102 GCA_046483445.1 Bacillota bacterium
TGTAAAAAGCGGTGCTGCGTTCCATCACGCAGGGTGGCACTTCCTGGCCTGGTTCAAAGCAGATCAAAAGCAGCTGAAAATGTTCTGTTACGGCCAGCTCTTTTTTGATAAAGTCTGAGGCGGAAAATTCTTTTAGGTCTTCAAGGTTTGTTACCTGCACTAAAAACCCTCCTTTAGAAGCTATACGATAATGATTAACGCCGGATACTTTATAATCAACAGTAACTGATAGCGCCCTCTTTGCAGTGGGCCGAACAATCGAGGCAGACCAGGCAGTCTTTTTTATTGATCGTGTAGTGTTTATCATTTACTTCGACTGCATCCGCCGGGCACACATACCAGCCCCCTAATAGATTTGGAAGATTTCTGTTCAGTATGTTACTATTTTTTGCAGGGGGTAGATAAGTAATCGAACGTAGCGAATTCAGTGATGAATTTAAGGGACAGGTTCTTAAAGAGTGCCGGGAGACCGGTAATGTAGCCCTCGTTTAAAACAATTTTTACTGGTGCTTAAGCGCCGGCTATGCTTAAGCACCGGCTATCAGGAAGGAAGGATAAAATGTGCGGAAGGTTTGCCCTGGCCACCGATAAAAAAATCCTGGAAATGCTTTTTGATTTGGAAATCCGGGCGGAACTGCCGCCCCGCTATAACATTGCCCCTGCCCAGGAAATCCTGGCTGTGCGAATTTCTCCTGAAGACGGTCAAAAAGAGGCGGCCTTTTTAAAATGGGGCCTGGTTCCCTTTTTTGCGGATGATCAAACCATCGGCAACCGGATGATCAATGCCCGCGCCGAAACTGTGCCCCATAAGCCTTCCTTTAGGAACGCTTTTAAGAAAAGGCGCCTTTTAATTCCCGCCACCGGTTTTTTTGAATGGAAAAAAGAAAACGGCAGCAAACAGCCCTACTATATCTGTCGCAAAGATAAAAAGCCTTTTTCCCTGGCCGGCCTCTGGGAACGCTGGGATAAAGGAGAGCGCCCCCTTGAAACCTGCACTATTCTTACCACCGAGCCCAATTCACTGGTTGCTCCTTTACACAACCGGATGCCGGTTATTATTCCGCATGAGGCTTATGAAGACTGGTTAAAACAGGCTGGAGAAAAAGATTTAAGCCGCCTGCTTAAACCTTACCCGGCTGAAGAACTAGCCGCTTACCCGGTTTCTCCCCTGGTCAACAACCCGGCCCAGGACAGCAAAGAACTAATCGAACCTGCCGAATGAAACGGCCGGAGCGTAGCAGGGGGACGGGGTTGTTGCAACCTTTTTAAGCATAGTTAAGAAAAGGTTTATATGAATGTCAAAGGATTAGGATTATTTTTAAAATATTATCTCTACCCTTTATGTTCTATGTGTCTAAAGGCGTTTATTTTTTTACTACATGTAGTATAATCTTTATGAACATTCAAGCAGGAATAATTGAGATAGTAAAGAAGAAATTAATTGTCACACGAAGATTTCGGCTAGGGGAGTGCTTACCGAACCGAATCTCGCTTAAACGGGCGCTTAGTGGTCAATATTTCCCGATATTGACATTATAAAGTTGAGAGATATATAATTATAAAGAATATTAAAACACTAAAAAGTGAGGTGATATCCGGCTATAATTTAAAATCATAAGTTTGTAAAAATTATTTTTAGGGAGGGATGAAAAATGGAACACATGGGGATAGTTTCAATCGTTCCCCCAGTTCTGGCTATTGTTCTGGCTATTTGGACTAAAAGAGTTTACTTTTCTTTATTTGTTGGTATTGTTGTCGGTATCTTAATTTATACAGCCAGTGTCGGAGAGACATTGATTGAAGTAACTGAAACGTTGGTCGGCAATATCGCCGATATTGAGGGGGAGGATGACTGGAATGCCCGGGTATTGCTCTTTACCGTCTTGTTGGGCGGTCTGCTGGGAATCATGTACAGCTCGGGCGGTTCGCAGGCTTTCGGAAAATGGGCTTCAAAAGCCCTTACCACTCGCAAGTCCAGCATGGTTGGGACCTGGGTCTTAGGTGTCCTTATTTTCTTCGATGATTACTTTAATACCCTTACTGTTGGTTCGGTTATGCGCAATATCACCGACCGCTATAATGTGTCTCGTGAAAAGTTGGCCTATATTATTGACTCTACGGCAGCGCCGATCTGTATTGTCATTCCGATTTCAACCTGGATTGCTTACGTCATGTCACTGTATATAGCCGAGTTTGAACGCCTGGAAGTAGAGATAGAGCCGTTTGGTTTATTCCTCCAAACCATACCGTTTAACTTTTATGCTCTGGCCGCAATCATCATGGTTCTCTATCTATCTTTGAGCAATCTTGAATTTGGACCGATGGCTAAAGCAGAAAAAAGAGCCCTGGAACAGGGTGAACTTTTCGATGAAACGACCAAGGATGAGATTCCAGGCCAGGATATTACCAACCTGGAAATCTCCGAAAAAGGATCTGTATGGGACCTGTTGGTACCGATTATTGTTTTGATCGGAGGGACCATTATCGGTATTCTCTATACCGGGGGCTTTTTCGAGCCGGATATCGGTTTTGTTGACGCAGTAGGTGATGCCGATGCCGCCACTGCCCTGGTTTATGGGACTTTGGTGGCCAATATTGTAGGCATTATCATGTATACTACCCGTAAAGTTCTTCCGTTGAAAGATTGCATGGAGAACTTTATCACCGGCATCAAGGCTATGGTTCCAGCTCTGGCCATTCTGATTTTGGCCTGGTCCATTGGAGATGTAGCCGGAATGGTTGGCACCGGGGCCTTTGTCGCTGAAGTAGTAAGCGAGGCGCTTCCCAACTGGATCATTCCCTTTGCCATCTTTGTTGCCTCAGGCTTTATGGCTTTCTCCACTGGAACTTCATGGGGCACTTTTGCAATTATGATGCCCATTGGGGTTCCGGTAGCGGTGGCAGTAGGACTTGATCCAGCCATGTGCATTGCTGCCGTTCTTGGTGGAGCCATCTTTGGGGACCACTCCTCACCGATTTCCGACACCACGGTGCTATCGTCTACCGGTGCGGGCTGTAACCACATAGACCACGTCAATACCCAGTTGCCTTATGCGATCGTGGCTGCTGTTATATCAGCGGTCGGCTATATCCTGGCAGCAGTGATGGATATGGCTATAGTTCCGCTGATCATTGTTCTGGTCCTGGTATTTGTGGTCTTCTACATCCTGCATGCTCGGGGCGAAAAAGTGGTCACAAAACAGTAGATAGCTTTTGTAAACATATAAAGTATGCAATCAAGCCGGCCTTCGGGCCGGTTTTTCTTTTTGGTTTAATACAGCTATTCCGAACCCGGATTTTTCCGTCGAAAAGTATATAAAAAACAAATTCTTTCTGAATAAAATTTCCCTCCGTGAAAAAATTTGATACAATATGATAGGTAAACTTACCCGTTAAAGATTATTCAAGACAAGAAAGGACAAAGCGCATGGAGATAAGGCAGGCCACTCTCGCCGATGAAAAAGCAGTATGTCGTCTTTGGAGTTTGCTCTTAAAATTCTATAACAAGCAGCCTTCTTTAGAAGTGCTCCAGTGCAGCTTTCGCTATGCGGTTGATCACCCCCGTAAAGTTCTCATTTTTATCATCTTGATCGAAGGGGTGGTGACCGGCACCGTCAGCCTCCAAATGGGGCATTTTTCTACCTGGAACAATAACTGGTACGGTCACCTGGAAGATTTGATTATCGACCCCGCTTATCGCGGCAGGGGAGCAGCTGAAAAACTAATCAACCACGCTGTTAAAGAGGCCCGGGAAAATAACCTGGCCCGGCTGGAATTAAGTGCCCTCAATGATAATGGAAAGGCCCGCAGACTATACGAGAAGCTTGGTTTCACCACCAACTCGGTAGTTTACGAACTTCCACTTTACTGATCAAAATAAAACCGGTTTAGCCTAAAACTACGGCTTGTCCTATAATTAAACCGTTGCCAAACGGGCGGACAGCAAAAAACTGTTGGTGCTTCTCTTTTGAGTGGTTTGTCTCTTAGCAAGGTTAGCAAGCATTTTTAATCTTTGTTTAATCCGGGCAGGTTTTAGACACAAACTCTTCCCGGTTTAATCATTAATTTCTAAAAGCCGGTGTTTTACCACCGGCGGCAGAAAGGAGTATGGAAATGAAAAAACGCCCGTTTTACCCTCCGTGTTCAAAACTGCAGTTTAAAGTATTAAGTGAACACGACATAGAAAAAATCCATGAAGCGGCCCTGGAGGTAATGGAAGAAACCGGGGTGCGCTTTCCTTCCCACCGCACTTTGGATGTCTTAGAAGAAAACGGCTGCCCGGTGGACTGGGAAACCATGGTGGCCAAACTGCCTGCCAGCCTGGTGATCAAAACCCTGCGCCAGGCACCGACCCGCTTTGTTTTAGGCGGAAGAAATCCGAAAGATGATCTCTATATAGACGACCGCACCTCGTATTTATCCACCGACGGTTGCGCCGTTGATGTTTACGACCTTTTGAGCGGTGAACTGCGCCGTTCCAACAAAAAGGATATTACCGAGGCCTGCAAGGTAGCAGATTACCTGCCTGAGATCGCCTACATCTGGGGGCCACCGGTAAGCGCCCAGGATGTCCCTGCTCACGTTCGCCCCTTGCATGAAATTGAGGCCAGTATGAGAGGAACAACCATGCATATCCAGCCCGAAACGGTAATCAACCGGGATATAGCTCACTATGCCCTGGAAATGGCGGCAGCGGTCGCCGGCAGTAAAGCAGAACTGCGCAAGCGCCCGGTATTTTCTTACATGCAGTGCGCCACCGATCCCCTCGGGCAGGACGGGGGCAGCCTGGAAGCCTCCATGGTTGCCGCCGAATGGGGCATTCCTACCGGTTTTATGCCCATGCCGATGTCCTGTGCCACCGCTCCCGCTACCATGGCCGGGAACCTGGTCGTTGCCACCGTCGATGCGGTCAGCCCCCTGGTCTTGATGCAGCTGGTCAACCCGGGTACGCCGGTTTACTTTGCCGCAGCCCCAACTGCGATCGACATTAAAACCGGCGGCTATACCGGCGGCGGACCGGAAGACTTTCTGCTTGCCGCCGCGTTCAGCGAAATTTGCCACTTTTACCAGATTCCCCTGGCCGTTGGCGGATTCGCCACCGGGGCCAAACTCCCCGACTGGCAGGCGGCCGTGGATAACAGCTTTGCCGGCCTGGTGCCGGTTTTAACCAATACTTCGATCATTAACGGGGCCGGTACCCTAAACGGATCCAAAATCTTTTCCCTGCAGGCCCTGATCATGGATGCGGAAATTTACAGCATCATTGCCAAAACCTCCCAGGGGATTGCGGTAACCGATGAAACTTTAGCTGTCGATTTGATCAAACAAACCGGTCCCGGCGGCAACTATTTAGCAGCCAAGCACACCCGCAAGCACATGCGAGATTTATGGCGGCCGCGGGTTTATGACCGCAAACCCTACGGGGCCTGGGAAGAAAGCGGCCGTAAAGGTGCCTACGAAGAAGCGACTGAACTGGCCCGCTGGATTATTGATAACCACGAGGTGGAGCCCCTGGATGACGGGGTTAAAAAGGAATTTGCCGAGATTATTAAAAAAGCGGACCGGGAACTGGGGTCAAAATAAGGGGGATTAAATAATAGTGGATAAAAATGAACTGTTAAAGCAAATGAAAACTGCCGTGCTTGAAGGGGAAATCGAAGACGGGGAAAACCTGGCCCGCAAAGCCCTGGAAGCGGGACTTGACCCGCTTGAATGTATTAACGAAGGTTTCGTGTCCGGGATCAACGAAGTCGGCGAGCTTTACGAGAAAGAAGAAATGTTTTTGCCCGAACTGGTGGCCGCTGCCGAGGTCATGAAAGAAGCCCTGGGCGTGCTCGAGCCGGAAATGCAGAAGAGCCAGCAATCCCGGGAAATTTTGGGCCGGGTTTTGATCGGCTCGGTGGCCGGCGATATCCACGATATCGGTAAAGACATTGTCGCATCAATGCTTACCGCTTCCGGTTTTGCAGTCACCAACTTAGGCGTCGATGTCCCCACCGCTACCTTTATCGACCAGGCCAGAGAGCTTGCTCCCGATATCCTCGGGTTGTCGGCGCTTTTAACCACGACCATGCCCGAGCAGCAAAAAGTAATAGAAGCGCTGGAAAAAGAGGGTTTGAAAGAAAAAATCAAGGTTATGGTTGGTGGTGCCCCGGTCGACAGGCAGTGGGCCGATACGATCAAAGCCGACGGTTTTGCCGAAAATGCCGTTGAGGCTGTAAAAGTGGCCAAAGGGTTGGTCGGCAAATAGTAGTCAGGATAGAATTTGCGAGAATGAATTTACCTGCCGGGTTAGGGTAATCTTTTTTACTAATCATTTTTTGCCTTGGCTGCCTGTTCCCTTTTATTGCGGCCGATTATTATTTTACGCATCCGGATTGCTTCCGGAGTTATTTCTACCAGCTCGTCATCCTCAATAAATTCCATCGCTTTTTCCAGGGTGAATGTCTGCGGAGGGGCCAGACGGATACTTTCATCGGCGGCACTGGCCCGAATGTTGGTCATATGCTTCTTTTTACAAACATTTATATCCAGGTCGTTTTCCCGGTTATGTTCCCCGATAATCATGCCGGCATAAACTTGATCATTGGGGTGAATAAAGAAAGTGCCTCGATCTTCGGCGCTATGAATGCCATACGCTGTGGCTGCCCCGGTTTCGTAAGCGATCAGGACTCCATTTCTTCTGCCGGGAATTTTCCCTTTCCAGGGCCCATAATGGCTGAACAAGTGGTGCATAAGTCCTTCACCCCTGGTCTCAGTTAACAACTCGCTACGGAAGCCGATCAGGCAGCGGGCCGGGATTAGAAATTCCAACTTGATGTTATTGTTCCCAACAGGCTGGAGATTAAGCATTTCGCCATGCCGGGAGCCAAGGTTTTCAATGATACGGCCGGAATATATTTCCGGTAAATTTAAATAAAGTCTTTCGTAAGGTTCATGTACTTCACCATCGATACTATTCAGGATCGGTTTTGGTTTGGAAACCTGGATTTCATAGCCTTCCCGGCGCATTGTTTCCAGCAAGATCCCCAGGTGCAGTTCGCCTCTTCCTGAAACTTCAAATACTTCGGGAGAGGCGGTTTCAGAAACTTTGAGGCTGACATTGCTTTCAGCCTCCTTCCACAAACGGCTGCGCAGCTGACGAGAAGTAATGTATTTGCCTTCCCGGCCCGCAAAGGGGCTGTCATTAACCATGAAATTCATGGTCAGGGTAGGTTCATCAATAGCCGGTAGGGGCAGGGGAGCCGGCTTTTCCGGGTCGCTGACGGTTTCACCGATATTGACTTTTCCAAGTCCGGCTATGGCGACTATATCCCCGGCTTCGGCGCAGGCGGTTTCTTTTCTTTTCAAACCTTCATAGGTCCAAAGTTTGCCGATTTTATGAACTTCCACCTGGCTGTCTTGTTTGCAGAGTGCAACATTTTGGTTGCTTCTTAAAGAACCGGTTCGAATCCGCCCGATACCGATGCGGCCAACGTAATCATCATAGTCCAGGGTATTGATCTGGAGCTGCAGTTTTAGCTCTGTGTCGGTCACAGGAGGCGGGATCTCGGCCACAATCAGATCGAAGAGGGGCTTAAGGCTTTCTCCCGGGTTTCCAGGATCGGTAGTTGCCACTCCACTGTAAGACGAAGTGTAGATCACGGGAAAATCGAGCTGCCAGTCGGCGGCCTCAAGCTCAACAAAGAGGTCAAAAACTTCGTTTAAGACATCTTCAAGACGGGCATCCGGCCGGTCAATTTTATTGATAGCGACAATGATCCGTAACTCCGCTTCCAAAGCCTTACGAAGCACGAATTTGGTTTGGGCCATTGGCCCCTCGAAGGCATCGACCAGGAGGAGGGCTCCGTCGACCATCCTCAGGACCCTTTCTACTTCACCGCCGAAATCGGCGTGTCCTGGAGTATCGACTATGTTGATCTTGGTATTCCCGTAAAAGACTGCGGTATTTTTTGACAGGATGGTGATACCTCGTTCACGTTCCAGGTCAATTGAATCCAGCACCCGTTCCAAAACCTGTTCGTTATCACGAAAAATCCCCGACTGGCGAAGCATACCGTCAACCAGGGTGGTCTTTCCATGATCGATGTGAGCGATAATGGCAATGTTGCGGATGTTATCTTGAGTTTTAATAACCAAATTATCTGCCATTGGAAACCCTTTCCTGTTCTAGGGCAAACTGCCAGCCTGCTTCAAAGGACTGCTTGTTGATCTCCACCAGCTTGACCTTGATCGTTTCTTCCATCACCTTAAGCCATTTTTCCCTGGCAACCGGCATAATCCGGGCCAGGATACCCAGCAGGAAGGTGTTGACCACCCGCTGGTTGTCCCTTACCGGTTCTAATGAAAGGGCATCTACAGCGATTAAGCGTCTTACTTTACTTTCAATTTCTTCCAGGATACCGGTAGGATAATCCATCTGGCCGGTTAAAACCGGCATCGGGGACAGTTCCTGGGTATTGACAATTACCGTGCCTTGAGGCGAAAGGAAGGGCAGCCAGCGCAGCGCTTCCAGTTTTTCAAAAGAAAGCAAAATATCCCCGTCGCCCTGGGGGATCAGGGGTGAATATACCTTGTCTCCCAGCCGGGCGTGGGTAATTACGCTGCCGCCCCGCTGGGCCATGCCGTGGGTCTCGGCCGTCTTCACATCAAGCCCCTCAGAAATGGCCAGGGCGGCCAGCAGGCGGCCGGTCAAGATAGTGCCCTGTCCGCCAACGCCGGCAATTAAAATATCGGTTTTACCGAAGCTTTTTTCTCCTGTTTTACTCACTTTTTTCACCCGCTTTCTCACCGGCCGGTTTGATTGCATCAAAACGGCAGAGTTGTTCGCACAAACCGCAGGCGGTGCAGATAGTATGGTTGATTAAAGCTTTATCATCTTTCATGCTCAGGGCCGGACAGCCCAGCTTCATGCAGGCTTCGCACCCGGTGCAGGTTTCCTCGTCGACAAACGGCGGCTGATCGAAAGAGGTCAGCAGGAACACGCAGGGCCGCCTGACGATAATTACCGAGGGACCGCCTTTTTCAGGATCCAGGCTGCCTTTAATCGTGTCGCGCAGCTGATCCAGATCGAAGGCATCGATGGCCTGGACGCTTTTTACTCCCAGCGAGCGGCACAGGCTTTCCAGGTCCACGCTTTCTGAAGGTTCGCCCTGCAGGGTGGTGCCGGTGCCCGGGTGGCACTGGTGGCCGGTCATGGCCGTAGTGCTGTTGTCTAAAATCAGCACGGTAATCGGGGCCTTGCTGTAAACAGCATCAAGCAGGGGAGTAATTCCTGAATGCAGGAAAGTGGAATCGCCGATCACCGCCACCGTGTCTTTGGTCGAGGTCCGGTTGGCCTTGGCCATCCCTAAAGCCGCGCTGATGCTTGCGCCCATGCAGATGCAGGAATCAATCGCCTGCAAAGGCGGTAGGGCTCCTAAAGTGTAGCAGCCGATATCGCCTGTAACTTTCAGCTTGAGCTTGCTTAAGGTGTAGAAAACGCCGCGGTGGGAACAACCGGGACACATTACCGGCGGGCGGGCCGGAATTTCTTCCCGCACCGAGATTAGCTTTTTTTTCTCACCCCGCACTTTTTCGCGGATGATTTCAGCGCCCAATTCACCGATCCGGGGAAATAATTCTTTGCCCTTGACCGGTACTTTTAAATCCATGGCCTGAAGCTGTTCTTCCAGGAACGGGTCCAGTTCTTCGATAACGATGATTTCTTTTACCCGGGCGGCAAATTTTCTAATTAAAGCTTCCGGCAGAGGATGGCTGAAGCCCAGCTTTAAAAAGTTGGCTTCGGGCAGGGCTTCGCGGGCGTACTGGTAAGCGATCCCGCTGCAAATTACCCCGTATTCTGTTTCACCTTGCTCGATCCGGTTCAAGGGGCTTTTTTCCGCTTCCTCCTTTAAAGCTAAAAGGCGTTTTTCCACCAGAGGATGGCGTTTACGGGCAAAGCCCGGCAGCATCACGTACTTGCCCGGGTTTTTCTCAAAACCTTTAACTTCCTTTTCCTGCCGCTTGCCCGGGACCAGGGTCGAGCGCGAATGTGAAATCCTGGTGGTGGAGCGCAAAAGCACCGGGGTGTCGAACTTTTCGCTCAAGTCCAGCCCGGCAAGCACAAAATCTCTCGCTTCTTCACTGTCGGAGGGCTCAAGCAGGGGAATCTTTGCCATTTTTGCATAATGGCGGTTATCCTGTTCGTTCTGGGAGCTGTGCATGCCCGGATCGTCGGCCGAAACCAGCACCAGTCCGCCGCCTATCCCGGTGTAAGAAAGAGTAAAAAGCGGGTCAGCGGCCACGTTAACTCCCACATGTTTCATGGCTACCAGCGTCCGGGCGCCTTCCATGGAGGCGCCAATTGCCGCTTCCAGGGCGGTTTTTTCATTAGGTGACCAGTTGCAATCCACTTCCGGGTAGGTGCTTAAATTCTCCAAAATCTCGGTACTTGGCGTGCCCGGGTAGGCGGTGCCCACCTTTACCCCGCCCTCATATGCGCCGAGGGCAAAAGCTTCATTGCCGGTCATAATTATGCGTTGGTTACTCAAGGTTTTGATCCTCGCTTTCTATAATCCGTTTGGTCTTACCGGTGGTTCTTTCCAAAGACTTTGGTTCCATCAGTTTAACCCGCGGCCCCAGGGAAAGGGTGGAGCGCAGGCTTTGTTTAATCCTGCTTTCTAAGGCTTCCAGCTCTTTGAAACTGTCCGTGAAACCTTCCCCGGTCAGCTCCACCTGCACTTCCAGGTCCTTGATCGAACCCTTTTTCTTGAGCAGGACCAGGCGGTAATGGGGGGAAACTTCGCGGAAACCGGAAAGCACTTCCTCGATCTGGGAGGGAAAAATGTTGACGCCCTTGATAATGATCATGTCATCACTGCGCCCGGTAATATAGTCCATGCGGCGGGTGGTGCGCCCGCAGGGGCAGGGTTCGGCGATCAGGCGGGTGATATCGCCGGTGCGGTAGCGCAAAACCGGGAACCCTTCCTTGAACAGCGGGGTTAAAACCAGCTCCCCGGTTTCGCCGTCGGGTAAAACCGCCCCGCTTTCGGGATCAATAATTTCCGGGTAGTAAAGATCTTCTAAAATATGCATTCCCGCTGTTTCCAGGCATTCCCCGGAAACGCCGGGACCAATTACTTCGGTCAGGCCGTAGTTCAGGGTGGCTTTCAAACCCCACAGGGCTTCGATATCTTCCCGCATGGCAAAAGAGCAAGGCTCGCCCCCGAAAAGACCAACCTTCAGGCCGAAATCTAAGGGGTTGTAACCCAGTTCACGGGCGGTTTCAGCCATGTAAATGGCAAAGGAAGGAGTGCTTACCAAAACATTGGTATTAAAGTCCTGCATTAGGGTCAGTTGACGCTCGGTATTGCCGCTGGAGAAAGGAACCACGGTGGCTCCTAATTTTTCCAGGCCGTAGTGCAGGCCGAAGCCACCGGTAAAAAGCCCGTAGCCGAAAGAAATCTGGGCGATATCTGAAGGATTGACCCCGGCCATGGCACAGATCCGGGCCACTCCTTCCGCCCAGTATTCCAGGTCATTGCGGGTATAACCGGTGACAATTGGTTTTCCGGTCGTGCCCGAGGAAGCGTGGATCCGCAGGATTTCTTTTAAAGAAACCGCGGCCATCCCGTAAGGATATGCTTCCCGCAGATCATTTTTAGTGGTAAAAGGTAGCTTAGTATAATCTTCCCGGTTTTTAATATTTTCAAGCTTAATCCCGGCCTGCTCTAACTTGCGCCGGTAAAAAGGACTGTTATTGTAGGCGTGCCTGACTGCTGCTTGCAGTCCGCCATTTTGAGTGCTTGAAAGCTCTTTTTCGCTTAAGTATTCTTTTTGCAATGAGATCAACTCCTTCTTTTGCCGCAGATCTAGCCTTTAAAATTTGTAGATGCGCTCGCCCCCGACGATGGGTATATTATTTTTCTTGAGCACTTCCAGGGCTTCTTCAATTTTTTCTACGCGCATCATGATAATGGCATTGGTGGTCGGTTTTTCAATGAAAGAATAGAGGTATTCAATATTGATGCCTGCTTCCTGCAAGTATTCCAGCACCTTGGCCAGCCCGCCCGGGGTGTCGGGAACCTCCATGGCAATCACCTCGGTTTCCGTGGCCATGATACCCTTGTCTTTCAATTCTTTTACCGCTTCATCGGGTTGATCGACGATCAAGCGCAGGATCCCGAAATCGGAAGTGTCGGCAATGGAAATGCCGCGGATGTTGATCCCGGCCTCGCCCAACACCTTGGCTACCCGCACCAGGCGTCCCGATTTATTTTCCAGGAAAACGGAAATTTGTTTAATCATCGTTAGGCTTGCCTCCTTAATAAATTTATCGCTTTCCAATTAAACTTTTAATTAGTAAGTCCAAAAGTAAATCAGCTCGCAATAATCTTCTGCCTGACCGGCTTTGTCGCCGGATTTTTTACATAACCGGCACAGCAGAATATCTTTAACAGCCGTCCGGCCAAGCTTACCGTATCTATAATAGCATAGATCGGAAGGGAGCAAAATATTTGAACCGGTATTCGCCAGAAAATCAGGAAATTTTTCACTCGAAATTGTTTGACTCTTTAGCGCTAAAGCGCTATTATTATTTATGGTGATTAATTTATGGCTGAAAAAATTTCTGTATACGTTGATGAAAAGCTCCACCGGATTTTCAAAGCAGCGGCGGTTCAACGCGGTAAAACTCTGTCGCAGTTTATGGTAGATGCGGCAATTCAGAGTCTTTATAGCGCTGAGCGCAAAGATGCAAGCAGCAGAATGGACCGGGTGCGAGAGGCGCAAGATCACTATTTCACCGGTGAAGAACTGCGCCGAATGCGAGACCAGGGGCGCCGTTACTAATGGGACGAGCTGTGCTGGATGCTTCAGTAGCCCTTTCCTGGGTGTTGCCAGGTGAAGATAGCGCAATGACCCTGCCCTTGCGAGATTGGGCGGTTAAAGACCCGGGCCTGGAACTGCTTGTCACTTCATTTTTCCATTATGAGCTTGCCAATGCTCTATGGGTAGCCTGGAGAAGGGGTAAAATGACCCGGAGCTCAGCGCAGGAAGCTTTAAAAGCCCTTTTAGCTTTTGATCTATCATTATGGGCTTCCGATCTTGAAAGCTGTTTTGACCTGTCCTGCGAGCATGGTTTGGCCGTATATGATGCGGCTTACCTGGCAGTGGCCCTGGAAAAAGAGGCTTCGGTTTGGACTTTGGACCGGTCTTTAGCCCGGGTAGCCGCTGCCCTTGGGATAACGGCCTATCCATAAATTTTTCTGCTTGTTAATCTATTTTGTGCTTAAAAAGTTTATAGCATGCTTGCTTGGTGGTATATAATGATTATAAGTATCACTCTCGATATGGCAAACAGCCACTTTTACCAATCTTAATCAGCACAGGTGAATAAGATCATGTTTAACCCGGACAAACAATTAAAAACCCCAAACTACCTGAAAATGGAACCGGAAGAGAGAAAAAAACGAAGCGATCAGTTTTACCGGATTATGAACAGATGCACGATCTGTCCCCACCAGTGCCGGGTGAACCGCCTGCAGGGAGAAACCGGCCGCTGCCGGGTTACTGAAGATTTGATCATCAGCAGCGCCGGTCCCCATTTTGGCGAAGAAAGGGAACTGGTCGGGCCCGGGGGTTCGGGGACAATCTTTTTTGTCAACTGCAACTTAGACTGCGTTTACTGCCAGAATTGGACCATCAGCACCGGCCTCGATACCGACCGCATCAGCAGTATTGATGAACTGGCCAGGATAATGATTCACCTGCAAGAAAGAGGCTGCAGCAACATCAACCTGGTCAGTCCCACTCCATACCTTTACCATATTACCGCCGCCATCGATAAAGCGGCCAACGAGGGTCTGCGCCTGCCGGTGGTCTACAACTGCGGGGGCTATGAATCGGTAGGATCTTTAAAGCTGCTTGAAGGTTTCATTGACATCTACATGCCCGATGCCAAGTACGGTTCAGACGAAACCGCGGAAACCTATTCCGGGGCGAAAAACTACTACACTTGTTTAAAAGAAGCATTGAAAGAAATGCAGCGCCAGGTCGCCGACCTGGAAACCGGCCCGGAAGGCGTTGCTTACCGCGGGCTGCTGCTGCGCCACCTGGTTTTGCCTGAAGGAATTTCGGGCAGCGAAGAAGTGGCCCGCATGCTCGCTGAAGAGGTTTCGCCCAACACTGCGGTAAATGTCATGGCCCAGTACTACCCGTCCCACAAGGCCGGTGAATATCCACCTTTGAGGCGTCAGATTAGCTCCAGCGAATTTAGCGCAGCCCGTGAGGCTTTTCGGAAAGCCGGCCTGCGCCTGCTCTAAAGAAAAGCTTTTTCTTTGAAATCTCCAACTTTTAGTTTCAATTACAGCCTTAAGTTATGTTAGGCAACTTCAGTTTACAGTATATTATTTGCTTTTAATATAAATTTAATTCTTGAATAAGCCATTAAAATTGCGGTCTTTATTTTTCATCTGGCTTAAATACCTTTCAACCTACAAAAGCGGCTGTTTAACCAGGCCTGGGCAGGGTGTTTGCAGAAAAATTGGTTAGATTAGCTTTAGGGAAACAAGGAATCACTGGTTGACCCCTTGTCCCTGATTGGTGTAAAATAATATTAGCTAAATCTAATATATATTTTGGTCAAGTACTCTAAGCAATAAAAAGGAGGAAAAGTGTAATGGCTGGAGCAGTAAAAGAAATTAAGCAAGACCAATTTGAAAATGAGGTAATTAAAGAGTCAAAACCTGTTTTGGTAGATTTTTGGGCACCCTGGTGCGGACCATGTAAAACTCTCGGTCCGGTTTTGGAAGAATTAGCCGGAGAAAATGAAGGACGATTGAAAGTGGTCAAAGTTAACGTGGATGAAAACCAGGATCTGGCCCAGAAATATGACGTGATGAGCATTCCGACCATGTTCTTTTTTAAAAACGGCCAGGTAGTGGATAGCTTCATGGGCGCGATGAACAAGCAGGCTTTGAGCGAAAAACTTGAACAGCACCTTTAACTGGCAAAAGCGAGCGTTTTATTTGCCTCAACCCGGCTAACTATAAAAAACAACTAATTTTTATGAGCAGTTTTTAAATGCGGCAGGAAAGTCCGATCCAGTGGCGAAGACTGTGTTTAAATATTCCGAAAGGATGTGTTTTTAGCCATGGAGCGGCAGGCAATCGGCCAGGTAACCCATTATTACGGTAAGATCGGGGTAGCTATTCTCCAGCTGGATAACCCGCTGGATGTAGGGGACAGACTTGCCATAGTTGGTTCCACCACCGACGTGGAGCAGGTAGTTAAATCGATGCAGGTAGAGCACCAAAATATTGATCATGCCGAAGCGGGAGACCTGGTCGGCCTGAAGGTCAAGGATAAGGTTAGAGAAGGGGACGCGGTTTACAAGCTAACTGAGTAAACCGGAGAAATTAAATGCAACCCCATTAAAGAGGCAAAAGGTAATAAAGTAAATGACAGGTTTACTTTATTGATACTATTATGTACACTGAAATATATCGGCTGTTTTGATGTTCATTTTGCACAGGTGATTATGAGGCCGTAAAGGAAGAACGGGAAGAGCGGTATTCTGAAAGAAAAATTAAATGAAAGCCCGCTACCCGAACAGAACTTTTTTAATCAAGCCCTGGCCGGAATGGTCAGGGCTGTTCGGTTCATCATGGGTTACCTGCCGATCGGTTTGGCCTTCGGGATGCTCTTGATTGCCCTTTTCCCCTACCGGCTGCCCTGAATTTTTGCGCCAATTAGGATTCCAGGTTAAAAATAAGCTAATCTTAAATCTTTCCAAGTATCATTTTTGCCTCCGCAAATGCAAAAATTCAAACTAATTGACCGTTATTTTACCCCTATGCTATACTAAAGATTAAGAAAATAAACTAAACAATCTTGTTTTAAGCTGTCTTTATAATTATATAAATGCATTTATTTTATACCGCGCAAAGTAATCTAGGCAGTTTAGCTTGCAGTAATTAAGATTTAAGCTTGGCCCTAAAAAGGGCAGTTAGTGATAGACGGTTGTTTTTTCCCAAATTTCCCAAAACATTTTAAAGGAGGCGCTCGTATGGATAAACTGGTTCGTGTCGACATGAAAAGTAAAGAGGTTAAGATTGAACCGCTTCCGGAAAATTACAAAGGCAAGGGTGGACGTTGGCTCAGCTCGATGCTTGTAAATGATGAAGTGCCCGCTGACTGCCATCCGCTGGGTTCCAACAACAAGCTGGTAATTGCTCCCGGTATATTGTCGGGAACCCGCGCTCCCAACTCGGGCCGCGTCTCAGTCGGAGGCAAGTCACCGCTCACCGGCGGGATCAAGGAAGCCAATGCCGGCAGTCCCTTCCCGCAAAATATGGCGAGGATGGGCTATGCGGCCCTCGTCATTGAAGGCCTGGTCGAAGACGGTTCACAGTGGCTGTTGAAATTGGATGTTAATGGTGGCGAGTTAATTCCTGCAGATGATCTGGCCGGTAAAGGAGCTTATGAAACCGGCTACAAGCTCTGGGAGAAATATGATTATAAGCCGGCCTTTGTGGTTAACGGCCCGGCCGGTGAAGCGAAAATGGCCATGGCCGGCATGGCTTTTAGCGATCCGGAAGGCCGGGCCGCTCGCTATGCCGGACGTGGCGGTTTGGGTGCCGTCATGGGCAGCAAAGGTTTGAAGGCGATTGTCCTTGATCATAATGATGCTCCCGGGGTTAATCCGGTCGATCAAGAACTGCTTAAAACCGGACAGAAAAAGCTTGCCGATGCTATCCTCTCGCACGACATTACCAAGAAGGGTGGCGGATTAAACAGCTTCGGCACAGCGGTCTTAATTAATATCCTGAACGAAGCCGGAGGGCTGCCCACCAACAACTTCCGTACCGGTGAATTTAAAGGGGCGAAGAAGATCAGCGGTGAAGCCCTTGCAGAAGCGGCTGAAAAACGAGGCGGCGCCGGCACCATGGGCCACCGCTGCCATCCCGGTTGCATTATCAACTGTTCCACCGTTTATGCTCATGAAGACGGTAGTGAGCATGTTTCCAGTGTGGAATATGAATCAATCTGGTCTCTCGGTGCCAACTGCGGCATTGACAACCTCGATCATGTTGCAGAACTGGTCTGGCTCTGTAATGATCTGGGCATTGACACCATTGAAGCAGGTGTGGCCTTAGGCGTAGCGATGGAAGCAGGACTGGCTAAATTTGGCGATGGTGAAGCAGCGATTAATTTGCTGAAGCAGCTTTATGAACGGACACCTTTGGGCCATATTCTTGGACAGGGAGCCCATTTCGTGGGTGATGCCTACGGGGTAACCCGGATTCCAACCGTCAAGCGCCAGGGCATGCCGGCCTATGAACCACGGGCAGTTAAAGGTATCGGCGTCACCTATGCTACCTCGACCATGGGCGCCGATCATACCGCCGGTTACACCATTGCCCCTGAAATTCTTTCCGTCGGGGGGCAAGCGGATCCGCTGTCTAAGCAGGATAAAGTCGGTCTTTCCAAAGCTTTCCAGGATACTACTGCGTTTCTTGACGCAGCCGGTTATTGTATCTTTATCGCCTTTCCCATTCTCGACATTGAAAGCGGCTTCGAAGGCGTAATTGAAACAGTTAACGGTATGCTCGGGACAAATTATAATGCCGATGATGTAACCAGGATCGGCGATGAAATCCTGCGCTTAGAAAGGGACTTTAACAAGCGGGCAGGTCTCGGTGTGGAAAGCGACCGGATGCCCGAATTTATGAAGTATGAAAAACTGCCGCCGCATAACCAGGTCTGGGATATCTCGGATGAAGAATTAGACAGGTTCTGGGATTAATTATGAAAGTAACCGTAACTCTTTATGCGACCCTGATGAAATACAACCCGGAGGGCACCCGCAATAAACCTTTTGCAGTGGAACTGCCCGCAGGGGCGACGGTAAAGGACCTGGTTGAACATTTGGGTATCAAAGAAAACGAAGCCAAGCAGGTCTTTGTGCGGCACAAAAGCCGTCCTGAAGACTTCGTCCTGGAGGACGGAGAGAAGGTGGCTATCTTTCCCCCGGTCGCCGGGGGTTAAAGGTAAAGTAAAAAGGCGGGGCTACGGGGATATAATCTCCCTGTAGCCCCGCCTTTTAATATGGAATAATGGATTGAGCAGTATAAATTTATGGTGACAGTGCTGTTGGAGCAATCCATGCAGGATGGAAAGTTGGAGCTCCTGACCCAGGAGCGGAACCTGATGTATTCCGGCTTGTTTCTGATATCATCTAATGGAGAAGCAAATCGCCTCTTCAGGTGGACAGTTAAGTGCATATATGTTAAATTCACATTTGGCGTATATCTTTTGTACTGATTACGAAGTTTAAAACAGTTATGGTTGGAGGATCACTGCAGTGCAAACCGCTGGACAAAAAGATTATGACCTGATAGGCAAAGAAAGCATTACAAAGCTTTTATTCCGCTATTCCTTGCCGGCCACAGTAGGGATGGTGTCTGCTGCCACCTACAACGTGGTCGATACAATATTTATCGGCAGGCTGGGCAGCGAAGCGATCGCTGCCTTATCGATTGCTTTTCCAATCCAGATGATTTTAGGCGCTATCGGTGTCGGAGTGGGGGTAGGTTCTGCTTCCTTGATTTCCCGCTCACTTGGCAGTGGAAACGTTCAGGATGCGGAAAGAGCGGTCGGCCAGGTGGTCAGCCTGGCCCTGGCCTTCGGTTTGCTTATTGCTGTAGCCAGCTTTTTCTACCTGCGCCCGCTTTTGCTTGTATTTGGTGCTTCGCCGGAGATTATCGGCTATACGGAAGAATACACCTCGGTGATTACCAACTGGGCGGTAGTATTTTTCATGATCATGAGCTTAAACAACGTCACCAGGGCCGAGGGAAGTCCCCTTTTATCGATGAAAATCATGGTGGTTTCATCCCTATCAAATATTGTTCTCGACCCCATTTTTATTTTTGCCCTGGACATGGGAGTTCGCGGGGCCGCAGTAGCCACCGTTCTGGCCAAGTTTGTGGGCGCTTTTATTTTGCTTTACCATTTTTCCAGTGGCAGAAGCAATGTCACCTTTTATATTAAAAACATGTCTCCTGACTGGTACATTATCAAGAATATCTACAAGATCGGTTTTCCAAGCATGCTGCGCCTGTTTTCCAGGAACATCTCTTTAGGTATTACCAATGTTATCCTTGCTACCTTTGGGCACATTCCCATAGCTGTAATGGGCCTGTTCTTCCGCCTGTTGATGCTGATAATCATGCCGGTAGTGGGCTTTGCGCAGGGGCTTTTACCGGTGATCGGTTACAACTACGGAGCGGAAAAAAGCGAGCGGATCAGGGAGGCGGTAATCAAGGGTTTTACCATCAGCACCGCTTTTATCACCGCCCTGACCCTCTTAGTTTATCTCAATCCGTACACTTTTCTGGGCTTTTTTACCTCGGAAGCGGAACTGCTTGAAATGGGCGCCTATTCAATACGGATCATGCTTTTAATGGTGCCCTTAATCGGGATCCAGGTGGTTTCGGCTATATTTTTCCAGGCAATCGGTAAGGCAGTGCCTTCCCTGATCTTGTCGATCCTGCGGGAAGTGCTTATTTACGTGCCTCTTTTGCTAATTTTTTCCGCCTATAGCGGACTCCATGGTGTATGGGTGGCCCGCCCGGCAAGCGACTTTCTCGCTTTTGTGATTACCTTTATAATGATTGCCCGGGAACTTAAGCGTCAAAATATCCCGCTCAGACCACAACCTGCCGGCAAAGCCGCTTATATCAGGCGTTAAGGTGTGCTTGTAAGTTACAGTTTTATTGCTGATAACCCCTGTTTAAATTGAATCTTTTAGAAGGATTTCGATAATAATTTATCGAAAAAACCCTCTACTTTGATTTTTTTAAACGGCAAAGGAGTGGAGAGGGGGGATCTGGCAGTGAAAGTATACATTTCAGCCGATCTTGAAGGAATCGCCGGGGTGGTGGACAGAAGCCAGCTCGGCGGTGAAGGGGAAAACTACCGGCGGGCCTGCTGGCTGATGACCGGTGAAGTGGATGCCGCCGCCCGGGGCGCTTTTGATGGGGGCGCCGGTGAAGTATTGGTCAACGACAGCCACGGCCCGATGACCAATATCTATATCGAAGAACTCCATGAAGATGTTAAACTGATTTCCGGTTCGCCGAAAGATTGGTCGATGATGGCCGGGATCTTTGATTCCTGCGACCTGGCCATGTTTATCGGTTACCACGCCCGCCAGGGCGTGCAAGGGACTCTCTCGCATACCTACAGCAGCGCCACCGTGGCAGAACTGAAACTAAACGGAGAGGTTGTCGGCGAACTGGGCTTAAGCGCCTATATTGCCGGTTACTTTAACGTCCCCGTGGGTCTGGTTTCAGGCGACGATGCCCTCTGCAGCGAGGCTAAAGAACTGCTCGGGGAAAGGACGAAGCTGGTTACGGTGAAAAAGAACCTGGCCCACCGGGCCGCCGAATCGCTAACCCCGGCTAAGGCCTGGCGCCTGATCCGGGAACAGGCTGCCGCTGCGGTAAGGGAAAAAGCTTTTCCCGAACCCCTTGCTTTAAAGATCCCGGTTACGATGGAGCTGACTTTCCAAAACCGGGGCATGGCCGAAGCGGCCGCTTCCCTGCCCGAAGCCGAGCTTACATCCGGCATCACTGTTAAATTTAGCCATCCTGACTTAAAAGAAGTCATCGCCGCCATGGGGGTTATGGTAACCATGGCCCAGGAGGCCCGGCAGATTTAGCCTTCTTTTTTACCTTGCTTTATCCAGGTTCCCAGGCGATTGCCGGGCAGGCCAAAGGATTCTGAAACCAATGCCGTGTAAGCGCACATAAAAAATGTTTGAAGTTAACCGATCACTTGTGCAAAGACCTCCCCTTAAAATATACTTTTAAACCTGGGTAAGTCCCTCCCCTACCCGGAAGCTTGCGGTTGTGGTATGATTATGATTGTTAAACAACCAAGCCGGTCAGTGAACAAACTGACCTAAAAGAGAAAAGTGAGCCAAATATAAAGATCCTAAGGAGGTAACCCATGCAATTAACCGAACAGCTTTACTGGTACCCCTGGCAGGGACGGGCCAATAACTGCAACAGTGTGGTCTTAAAGGGAGAAAAAACGATCCTTTTTGACCCCGGCCACATCAAAAATGAATTAAATGAAAACTGCCTGGAAAAGCTCAAGGAGCAGATGGCCGAAGACGGTCTTGATATAACCGGGGTGGATTTAATCTTGTGTACCCACGGGCACCCGGACCACATTGAAGCGGCCGGGTTCATCCGCGATAAAAGCGGGGCAAAAATTGGTATCCATAAAGAAGATGAATTCATGGTGGAAATGATTATTCGTTATTTTTCCATGCAATCTGCAGACAACCTGCCCTCGCTGAACCCCGATTTTTACTTAGAAGAAGGAACCCTGGATACCGGGGCCAAAAGTGAAGAAGAACAGGTAAAAGTCTTGCACACCCCCGGCCATTCGCCGGGAGGAGTTTGTTTCCACCTTCCCGGCCAGCAAGCGCTGGTTAGCGGAGATACCATTTTTGTAGGCAGCATAGGCCGCGCCGACCTGCCCGGCGGCAGCATGGAAACTTTAGCTCAAAGCGTGGAAAAACTTTCCCGCCTGGAAGATATTGAACTGCTTCTGCCCGGTCACATGAGCTTTATCTCCGGGGCTTCCCGGGTTAAGCAAAATACCGAGCAGATTAAAAGCTTCTTTTTCCGCTAAGCCCTGGTTTGTTTTTAGTTGAAAGAAAAAGGCTTTGTTAACCGGATCAGTTACAACTTGCCAGGGCGGGCTTTTTTACGTCAGGAAAGCCCGCATTTTTGCAATTACCTACGATCAGTCGCTAACTACTCCAGGTAAGAAAAGGGAAGCGGAAGGAATCCATATAATTATAGCGAATTAAAAGATTAGTTAAAAATTAACCGGTTAAGATACCGGACTTTTTGTAACTGGTTAAACCAAATACTCGCAAATGATTGCTAAAAGGAGACCGAGAAGATGATTTACCATGAACACCATCGCCCGAACAACATGTTCGAGCGCTACAAGGGGAACCCGATTTTGGCCCCCGACCGCTGGCCTTATCCGGCCAACGCTACCTTTAATCCGGGAGCAGTCCGCCATAACGGCGATACCCACCTGCTGGTGCGGGTTGAGGATATGCGCGGCTTTTCGCACCTCACTTTTGCCCGCAGCAGCGACGGAAAAACTAACTGGCAGATTGATGAAAAACCAACGCTATTACCGGACCGTAATTTTAACGAAGAACACTGGGGCATAGAAGATCCTCGCATTGTCTGGCTGGAAGATATCCAGCAGTACGCGGTTACCTATGTCTCCTTTTCCAAAGACGGCCCGGTGGTTTCCCTGGCCCTTTCCGATGATTTGCATAAATTCGACCGTCGGGGAACGATGTTGCCCCCGGAAGATAAAGATGCTTCACTTTTTCCACGTCTGATCAACGACAAGTACGTAATGATCCACCGCCCAATCATCCGCGGTGAAGCCCATATCTGGATTGCCAGCTCGCCGGACCTGGTCCACTGGGGCGACCATCAGATCCTGCTGCCGGTCCGTCCCGGCTGGTGGGACAGCACTCGCGTGGGCCTTGGCCCGCCGCCGATTGAAACCGAAGAAGGCTGGTTGATTATTTACCACGGGGTCCGCGACACTGTTTCCGGCAGCCTTTACCGGGTCGGTCTGGCCTTGCTGGATTTAGAGCACCCTCGTAAAATTAGAAGTCGCTGCGACCAGTGGGTTTTTGGCCCTTATGAAGATTACGAGCGGGTCGGTGACGTGCCTGGAGTTACTTTCCCAACCGGCACGGTTTACGATGCCGAGACCGGCGAGCTGAACGTATATTACGGCGCCGCCGATACCTGTGTTTGCCTGGCTACCGCCAGGATGCAAGATTTGCTCGATCGTCTTTTAAATGATAAATGCAATTGTTCCGAGGAGAGGTTCTGGCTTTAGGATGAAAATTGCCATGCTCGCCCCCATATCCTGGCGCACCCCACCCCGCCATTACGGCCCCTGGGAGTGGGTTGTCAGCATGCTCACCGAGGGACTGGTCAAGCGCGGGATAGAGGTAACCCTTTATGCTACCGCCGATTCAGAGACCGCAGGAAACTTGCGGGCGGTAGCGCCGCGTCCCTGTTCTGAAGATCCCGCACTTGATCCCAAGGTCTGGGAATGCCTGCATATTTCGGCTGTGTTTGAAGAAGCCGGCGAGTACGATTTGATCCATAACAACTTTGATTTTTTGCCGCTTAGCTACAGTAAACTGGTCACCACCCCGCTGCTTACCACGATCCACGGATTTTCCTCTACGAAGATCCTGCCGGTTTACCGGAAATACAATAATCACGTGCATTACGTGGCCATCAGCGAAGCTGATAAAAGCAGGGAACTTGATTACGCAGCCACTGTCCACCACGGGATCCCGGTGGAAAACTATCCCTACCGGGAAGAACCGGAGGATTACCTGCTCTTTTTCGGAAGAATTCACCACGATAAGGGAGCATATGAATCGATCCGCCTGGCCAAGCAGCTGGGGATGCCCCTTGTTATTGCCGGAATTATCCAGGATCAACAGTATTACGACCGCTACGTAGCCCCCTATTTAGATGGCGAACAGGTCCGCTATATCGGGCCGGTTGGATCGGATAACAAGGGCGAAGTGCTCGGCAAGGCCCGGGGGTTACTGCACCTGATCAATTTTGATGAACCTTTCGGGTTAAGCGTGGTCGAGTCAATGGCCTGCGGCACTCCGGTGATCGCCTTTAACCGGGGCTCGATGCCGGAGCTGATTAAAGACCGGGTCACCGGTTTCTTGGTTGACGACCTCGACCAGGCCCGGGAAGCGGTCGGGCGCCTGGATACCTTGTCGCGCCGGGACTGCCGCGGTCACGTGAAAGAAAATTTTACCACCGACTTAATGGTGGAGCGTTACCTGGAAGTTTACCGGAAAGTTACCGGTAAAAGCTAAAATTTTTTGTCTGTTTCCTGGGTCCATTTTAAAAAGAAGAGGACCCGGGTTTAAGCAGGATTGTAAACTACGGACCTTTTACTTTAAAGCTCTTGAGGGTCGTTTTGGCAGAGAGAGCTGCCGATAATCCAAAAAGAGGTGAGCACCATGTATACCGGCAATAGCAGGCGTCCGGTGAAAGTATCATTTGTTTCCACTTATCTGCCTCGCAAGTGCGGGATCGCCACTTTCTGCAACGATCTATTTACCAGCATGAAACAGCTATACGGAAACGGAGGTTACAGCGAGGCTGCAGAGGGCAACTTTGAAGTGGTAGCCTTAAACCGGGCCAACGAAAGCTACAACTACGGCAAAGAAGTCGTTTTTCACATCCGCGACCAGCAGCCCAACGATTACCAGCGGGCCGCTGATTTTATCAACCTTTCTGCGGTGGAGGCCGTATCCGTCCAGCATGAATTTGGCATTTTTGGCGGAGAAGACGGCAACTATCTCAATTTCCTGCTTGGCAACTTAAAAAAACCGGCCGTAACCACCCTGCACACCGTTTTAGAGGAGCCAAGCTCCGGCCAGATGCAGACCCTGACCCGCATCTGCGAGCAGTCGGTCTACGTGGTGGTGATGGCCCAGGCGGCGGTGGATATATTAAAGCAGGTCTACAAGGTCCCGGAAGAAAAGATCTACCTGATTCCCCACGGGGCTCCGGACGTGCCTTTTCTCGATTCTTCCTACTACAAAGATCAATTCCAGGCCGAAGGGCGTAAAGTGCTGCTCACCTTTGGCTTGCTTGGCCCCAGCAAAGGCCTGGAATATGCGATTGAAGCCATGGAAGAGGTGGTTAAAGAACACCCCGACGCTCTATATATTATCCTTGGGGCCACCCACCCTGAAGTTAAACGCCTGCACGGTGAAAAATACCGCCACACTTTAGAAAAAATGGTCCGCGACAAAAATTTGGAAAAAAACGTGACCTTCTTCAACCAGTATGTCTCCCTGGAGCATTTAATCCAGTTTCTTGTCGCTACCGATATCTATGTAACCCCCTATTTGAACCGGGAACAGATTACTTCCGGCACCCTGGCTTACGCCATGGCCTGCGGCAAAGCAATTGTTTCCACCCCTTACATTTACGCAGAAGAGCTCCTCGCCGACGGACGCGGCTGTCTGGCGCCTTTCCGTGACAGCAAGGCCATGGCCGAAGAGATTATCAAGCTTTTAAGCGATGAATCCAGGCGCAACCGCATCCGCAAGAATGCTTACGAATACGGGCGGCAGATGGTCTGGAGTGAGGTGGCCCGCAATTACGCTTCGACCTTTGAAGAGGCCCGCTTTAAGTACAGCGACATGTTTGCGCAAACCGTCCAGAGTACCGATGTTACTGAAAAGGCTATTCTGCCGGAAGTAAATTTGAAACATCTACGGGCGATGACCGACACCACCGGTCTTTTCCAGCATGCAGTTTTTAACGTCCCCGATCGCCATCACGGCTATTGCACCGACGATAACGCCCGGGCTTTGATTGCCGCGGTGATGCACTGGCGCCTGTTTAAGGATGAAGCGATCGATCCCCTGCTAAAAATTTATTTAAGCTTTCTTTACCATGCCTTTAACGAACCTTACTGCCGGATCCGCAATTTTATGGGTTACGATCGCACCTGGCTGGAAACCGCCGGTTCCGAAGACAGCCACGGCCGCACCCTCTGGGCTCTCGGTTACACCATTGCCCATCCGCCAAGCGAAGCGATCCTGGGGCTGGCCAACCGCCTTTTCAAAGAAATCATCAACGCCTCATGTTCTTTTACTTCCCCGCGTGCCTGGGCTTTTTCCAACCTCGGAGCCAATTATTACCTGCGCCGCTTTGGCGGCGATACCCGGGTGCGCCAGATCATGGAGGAGCTGGGCGAAAAACTTTTAAAGCTTTTCGAAAAGAACGCCACCGAAGACTGGTACTGGGGCGAAGATATCGTCACTTACGACAACGCCCGTTTTTCCCAGGCCCTGATAGTTACCGGCAGCTATTTGGATCACCGGAAAATGTTTGATACCGGCTTGAAAAGTCTGCACTGGCTGCTTAAGATTCAGACCAACCGGGAAAGCGGTCACCTGTCGCTGGTCGGCAATAATGGGTGGTACCACAAAGGCGGCGAAAAAGCCCGCTTTGACCAACAATCGGTAGATGCCACTGCCCTGGTGGATGTTTGCTACCAGGCATATGTCCTCACCGGCGAAGAGCGCTGGTTAAAATCGATGGAATGGGTTTTTAACTGGTTTTTTGGCAGCAATGATGTCCGCCAGCCGCTTTACGATTTTTCAAACGGCGGTTGCTATGATGGTATCCAGCCTGGCGGGGTTAACCAGAACCAGGGCGGCGAATCGGTAGTTTCCCTGCTCTTAGCCCTGCAAAGGGTCCACCTGGCTGCCCACCAGGGGGCTACTTTCAGGACCGGCTGAACAAGTCTTTTGAGTTAAGAAGGGATAGAAAATACCGAAAACACCTGGTTTCAAAGGGTCGATTATAGCTTTACCCTAAAGCTATTTTTCAACGATAGAAGCTGTTTATAAATAAACCAATCTAATCTACAAATGCATATTTAGGTTTTTAGGAGGGTGAGTGATCTTGATCTATGCAGTTATTTTAGCCGGCGGCAGCGGCACCCGCCTCTGGCCGCTCAGCCGGGAGAAATTCCCCAAGCAGTACCTGCCGATGCCCATGGCCGGCAAGCCGGACAGCCCTGATCAAAGCAAAAAGGAAATATCCCTGTTCCGGGCTACCTTTGAAAGAGTGACCAGGGTGGTCAGTCCAGAAAAAAATCTGGTTGTTACCCACCGGGACCAGGCTGCAGAAGTCAGGCGCCAGCTTGATTTGGCAGGCCTCACAGAGGCGCGCATTCTCAAGGAACCGGCCGCTAAAAATACCGCTCCGGCGATCGGACTGGCCGCCTGTTTGCTTGAAAAAGAAGCGGGCCCGGAAACAGTGATGGCGGTCCTGCCCGCAGATCACCTCATCCCCGATTGGGAAGCATTTGCCGAACTTTTAAAAGAAGGCGAAGCGGCCGCCAAGGATTACGGCCTGGTCACTTTTGGAATTAAGCCTGGTTATCCCGAAACCGGCTACGGTTATATTTGCAGCGGGGAAAAGTTAAATCACAGCGCCCGCCGGGTGGAGCGTTTCGTGGAAAAGCCCGATCTGGAAACGGCCAGGCGCTACCTGGGCGAAGGCAACTATTTATGGAACAGCGGCATGTTTGTCTTTAAAGTCGGCCCCCTGCTGAAAGAATACAAAAACTTTCTGCCGCAGATGAAAGCGGCCCTGGAAAAAATTGATTACAAATCCTTTGAAAATGTAGAAGAAATTTATGCAGATCTTGAGAAAATTTCGATCGATTACGGGATCATGGAGCGCTCCGGTAAAGTAAGCGTTATTCCCACCGGTATCGACTGGAGCGACCTGGGCAGCTGGGAAGCCTACTACCAGGCCGCCCCCAGGGATGCACAGGGCAACTATTTAAGCGGCCGGGTGGTGGATGTAGGCAGTGAAAACAGCCTGGTAATCGCCGATTCCCGCCTGGTGGGCACGGCCGGGTTAAAGAATATGGTGGTGGTTGAAACAGCAGATGCTTTGCTGGTTTGCAGCCGCGCCAAAAGCCAGGATGTTAAAAAAATTGTTGATCGGCTGACTGCGGAAAATGCCACCGAAGCCAAAGAACACCTTACCGACCAGCGCCCCTGGGGCAGCTACACTTCCCTGGAGCGCACCGGCAGCTACCAGGTAAAAAGGATCAACGTCAACCCCGGTTCCCGCTTGAGCCTGCAGAGCCACCGCCACCGCTCCGAGAACTGGATCGTGGTCAGCGGGCAGGCCTTGGTTACCGTTAATGAAGAACAATTTACAGTTCTTTCCGGCCAAAGGGCCTATATCCCTGCCGGGGCCCGCCACCGCATTGAAAACCGGGGAAAAGAGCCACTTGTTTTTATCGAAGTGCAGAGCGGGGACTACCTCGGCGAAGACGATATCATCCGCTACGAGGATGATTACGGCCGCAGCGAAGAAAAAAGCGCCGGCGGGGAAGCTTTTGAGGAACCTCAAACCGGTGTACTTGCCCAGGCCCAAAAACGTTTTGCAAAGTGGCTTAATCACCCCTACTTAGAAGAAGAGATGCGGCAGGCCCTGGAAGAAATGAAAGACGATCCGGAAGCAATCAGAAGCCATTTTGGCTCTGAGCTGGCCTTCGGCACCGGCGGTATGCGCGAAGTTATCGGTCCCGGCTACAGCCGTTTTAATACTTACATAGTGCGCCGGGCCACCCAGGGCCTGGCCGATTATTTAAACAGCCTCTCTGAAGATGCCGCTCCGGGCGACCCGGAGCAAAAACTTGGCGATTCTGCTGATCCTAAAGCTAGCCCCGGCGCCGCGGGTGAACCGCGAAAAGTGGCCATTGCTTATGATACCCGCCGTTATTCGGACCGCTTTGCTGAAACGGCCGCCTTAGTCCTGGCTGCCAACGGTATCAAAGCGCTGCTTTTCCCCGGGGTCAGGCCTACCCCGATGCTTTCATTTACCACCCGGGAACTGGGTTGCGCTGCCGGGATTGTTATTACCGCCAGCCACAACCCGTCCCAGTACAACGGTTACAAGGTCTACGGACCGGACGGCGGGCAGGCGGTAAGTCCCCTGGTCGATCACTTAATGGATGCAATCGGCAAAGTGGATATTTTTAACGATGTGCGCACGGTTTCCAAGGAAAAGGCCCGTGAAGAAGGTTTGCTGGAAAACATCGATGCGGAAATGGACCGGCGCTACCTGGCCAGAGTGCGCTCCCTTTCTTTGAGCGAACCGCAGGAAAACTTAAAAATCGTTTTTACCCCCCTGCACGGTACCGGCGAAGTATACATCCCGGCGCTTTTGGCGGAAGCAAATTTTGTCGAACTATTCCCGGTTGAAGAGCAATCCAAGCCCGACCCCAACTTCAGCACGGTCAAGACGCCCAACCCCGAAGACCCGCTGGCTCTGGATATGGCCCTAAAAAGAGCGGCCAAAGCCGAAGCAGACCTGGTTTTAGCCACAGACCCCGACGGCGACCGGGTCGGCACAGCCGTGCGTGATAAAAGCGGCGAGTACGTGATTTTAAATGGCAACCAGGTAGGAGCC
>JAWODD010000061.1:0-51694 GCA_046483445.1 Bacillota bacterium
AAAACAGGAAAGTAACTTATAATCCTTACTGCATTGAAGAAATCTCTGAAGATGGTAATTTTAGCCTTTACAGCCGGCTTTATTTTTTGCAAACCAACCTGGCTGTTTTGGAAACTCAGTGGGAAGCCAAACAAGGAAAGACTATGGTAAAACCGGCGTTTTATTTAACCCCGTTGGATGGAAGAGATATTGAGAATCCATATCCTCATTTTAACGGGTTTACTTTTTTCAAAGTGAAAGATGAAGGTCTGCAGTTGCTATGTAGTCACCGCTTGCCAGGCCTAAAGATGTATACTTATTTTTTACCTTCTGACGGGGGCTTTGCCGGCAAAAAAGAATTACAGGGCACTTGGAAGGAATTAAAGCCCGGCCAAAGAATGAGCTGGTCGGTCCTGGTTTCATTTTCTGCCGATGGAGATAAAAAAATAGTGCAGAGGGCTAAAAGGGCCCTGCGTAACCTGGATAATTTGAAAAAAGGTGCGCAGAAGCGCTGGGATTGTTTTGAACAGAAATTACCGGTACCTTATGAAGCCAACCAGGGAGCGGCAAAATCGACCCTGAGGCTTGCTGCCTGGGCTTTACAAAATAGCCTTTATTATCCCAGGGCGCGGATGAAGCGGTGGGGCTCTGTGCCTGCCAAGGTTTATTTTCCCTTTATCTGGGGCTGGGACACACCGCAGCACGTTTTGGGCCTGAGTGAATGGAATCCTAAAAAGGCGGGAGATGTTCTGCGAACTCAGCTGGACAGCAATTTTTTTGCTCCTCTGAAAACTCGTTTTAAGTTAAAAATAAAAGGAATTACTATTATAGCTGGTTCCCAGCGAAACCTGATCCCCAGCAAACTTGACGACTATTTGCGCGGGGTTCTCGATTTTTATTCCCAACCCCCGCTTCAGTCCTGGGCGGCGGTGCGTGTTTATGCGCGGTTTAGGGACCCGGAAGAAAAAGAACAGTTTTTAAACCAGGTATTGCATCCGCTTAAGGAAAACTTGCGCTGGTGGGAAGAAAGCAGGCAGCTTCGAAACGGGCTGTTTTCCTATCTGAACGGATTGGAATCGGGACTTGATGACAGCCCCCGCTTTTACCCGCCCAGTTTTCTACCCAGTTTTATTATTGGTCTTGTTCCCCGCTTTTTCAGTGCAGTAGATTTAAACTGCTGGCTATTTCAGACTTATATAAATGTGGCCTATTTATGCCGAAAAGCCGGTTTGGAAGAAGAAGCTAGCGGTTATGAAACCCGGGGGTGGAAATTAAAAGAAAGAATTGATCGGGAGCTGTGGTCTGCCGAGCATCAAGCCTGGCTGGATAGGCGCAACGGGCGCTTTATTGAAGTAATTACACCATCGGTATGGTGGCCGGCATTTGTTGGGGCCAGCTCCGATTTAGGAAAAATAAGGGCAGTGATTGAAAAGTATTTGTTAAACCCGGAAAAATTCTGGGGCCGCCATGGTATCCCGAGTGTTGCTTTCGACGATAAATTCTATAACAGGCGAAAGGATGGCTATTACTGGCGTGGGCAGATCTGGATGATTAATAACTATGCCGCCCTCGAGGTGCTTTACCGTTACGGTTACATTAAGGAAGCGCATGAACTTTATGGAAAAGTGATGCACGCCCTTCATGCAACCAGGGGGCTTTATGAAACCTATAATGCTGATACCGGCGCTGTAGGGTGGAGTTCCCGCGGGCCTGGTGATCCGGCTGTAATGCAGTTTGGCATGTCTTCAGCGTGGGCTACGCAGATGGTTTTTTGCCGTTATCAGCACTTCTGCTATATCTTTCCAGAAACGAAAGAGCTTTCCGGTCATATTCAGTGGGCGGGTACTTTTGACCAACCCCCTTCACTCTCGCCGCCAAGCGTGGATGAAGATCCTAAAGAAGCAGTTTTGCAAGTTGATGTAAACGGAGAGCATGCCTATGATGTGTCAAGGCTAACCTTGAAGAGCCATGATGGAAAACCGCTGTTAAAGTCATCTCTGCTTTATTTGCGGTTTGAAAATCCGGCAAGCTGTTTAGCGCCTGATTGCACAATTACCTTTACCTGGCAGAAAGAGAGCTTTCAGGTAGAATTAAATAAAGACTACTTACTGCGGCCATATGCTGAAACCGGAAAGTTGAGTTCAGCTTAATATAAGAGTTTATCCAAAAGATATACCACCTGCAGGAGGGCTTGATTTGATTTTTGATTTAGTATTTCGGGGCCTGATCATCTTTATATTTATTTCAGGATCAGTCGTGGTCAGCCATTTTGTTACCCGTTCAATTGCCTATTTAGTTCCCTTTGCCGCAGTTAGCGAGCTGTTTCTTTGGTCGGGGACAGTGATCCTCTCTGCTATTCTTATTATGGGGGTTGCCTATTCATATGTTTATCATGGTTTCGGGTCTCAGACTGATATTATTCGCCGCAGACCTTTAGCTGGCAACAAAGTAGTTCTAACCTTTGATGATGGACCCAGCCGGGACTTTACCTCCGAGATATTGCGAGTATTGGCGGAAAAAAAGGCAACGGCCACATTTTTCATGGTCGGATCCCAGGTGGAAAAATATCCGGAGCAGGCGAAGCAAATTGTGGAGCAAGGTCATGAGGTCGGAAACCACACTTACGGGCACATTACCGTACCCCATGCTCCACCGCCGCAGCTGACGGCTCAAATCATGCGCACCAACCTGGTAATATTGCAGAATACCGGGGTTTACCCCCAGTATCTGCGGCCGCCGCGGGGGCTTTATGACACGCGGATGCGGAGAATTGCCAAACTGCTCGGTCAGGAATTAGTTTTGTGGAGCCTTTCCTCCCAGGATTGGCATTTCCGGGCCAATAAAAATTCGATAACCAAAAGAGTAGTGGAAAGAGCAAAAGCAGGCGATATTATTCTTTTCCATGACAGTGGTTCGCTGCTGGGCGGTGAAGGATCAAGCCGGGAACCTACTGTTGAAGCCCTGGGACCTATAATTGACGGACTAAGAAGCAAGGGGTTGGAAATAGCCAGTATGGAAGAATTTATGAGCTACCCGGCCGAGGTTACCCGGAGAGCTTTAGTATAATACAAACAATTTTAAAGGCGGGATAAGATGACATTTAATGAATTGCTCAATAAAAAAAAGGTAGTTATGTTTGATGGGGGAATGGGAACCATGTTGGCCAAGCGGGGCTGTGATACCAGCGGATTGAGTAATTTAAACACCCCGGAAGCAGTTACAGGAATCCACAGGGAATATGGTAATACCGGCGCCGATGTTTTAATTACCAATACCTTCACAATGAACCGGATTAGTCTAGAATCAAAAGGCTTGGCTATTGATGTAGAGGAAGTCAATTCAACCGGGGTTAAGCTGGCCCGGCAGGCCGCTGAAAAGAAACAGTTAATTTTTGGAGATATTGGCCCGACAGGTCAGTTGCTTGAACCATACGGCACCTATACGGAAGAACAGTTTTATGATAACTACGTCGAAAAGGCTGCAATTTTAACCGAACAAGGAGTTGACGGGCTGATTATCGAAACATTTACTGACCTGAGGGAAGCGGTATGTGCTCTTAAAGCCTGCAGAGATAAAAGCCACCTCCCCTTTATTTTATCCCTGGCTTTTTCGACAACCAAAAAAGGCGGGCGCACTATAATGGGCAGCTCGGTAGAAGAGGCAGCTAAGGCTGCCGAGGAATACGGGGCGGTAGCAGTAGGAGCAAATTGTGGAGATTTAGATCCTCTCGGCATGGCTGAAATTACAGAGATATTTAAGAAAAATACCAGCCTACCGGTTATCATCCAGCCCAATGCCGGCAAACCCAAGCTTTCCGGTGGGGAAACCATCTACGACATGCAGCCTGCAGAATATGCTGAGGGAGTTATCAAATGCGTTGAAAACGGAGCTTCAATACTTGGCGGATGCTGCGGAACTACCCCGGAGCACCTTGCTGCGGTAGCCTCCAAAGTAGCCAATATTTAAGAGTTTATCCTTAATTTTATACTAATATGCTATTTATACATAATATTTGTTTAACCTTCTGTTTTGCCTAACTTGTAAAACTGGTAAGTATGAGCAATTATAATTTTTAACACGGTAAAAGTGGGTATGGCCAGGATAATTCCAGCTAGACCGCCCAGTCGTCCTGCTACCAGCACGATCAAGATAATGGCCAGGGGGCTTAAAGAAAGCCTGCGGCCCATCACCTGTGGTGATACCACCATGCTTTCAATTTGCTGCACTATAACAATAATGATAATTACCAGCAGCATCGTTAACGGCGAGTCAAGAAGGCCCACTACCACTGCCGGAATTGAGCCGATAAAGGGGCCCAGGAATGGCACTACATTGGTGATCATGATAAATATTGATAAAAGCAGGGCGTAATCCAGCCCGATGATTAAAAAGCCAATGTAGGCCAAAATGCCTACAAAGACACAAACGATTCCCAACCCCTGAAAGTAGATGCCAAGCATCTTGTTTATTTCTGCCAGGGTGTTTTTTATCGTGGAGACATAGCCTTCCGGGGAGAGCTGCTCAACCAGCCTGGGAAAGAACTGGCTGCCCTTTTCTTTGAGCATGTAATACAAAAGAAAGGGGACAATAATGATGGTGAGAAAAACTTCGGTAATAAAGTCAACAATATAAGCAAAACTGGTAGCTATTTGGGTAATAAATCTGTTGGCTGTCCGGGCCAGTTCATCGACAATGTTATCAATGTCCAGGGCTTCCAGGTCAATTATAGCAGCTGCAAGGTCCATCTCTTCCAGATCCCTGATCAGGCTGCGAATTTCCATGATCCCGCGGGGAATGCTCTCTGCCAGCTTGGAGAACTCTTTGATAAGCACTGGGGCTATGATCATGTAAAGCAAGACCAGCAGTCCGATAATAAAAAGAAAGACAATAATTATAGCCAGAGACCTGGGTACCTTGCGATTGTGCATGCGGTCTACCAGGGGATAGGTGAAATAATAAAGAATCCCGGCGGCAAAAAAGGAAATAAAAAGTGCTTCAAAAGCAACTACCAGGGGATAAAAAATAAATGAAATATGAGTGCCTACATAGATGATCAGGAAAAGCAGTAGAATACCGACGCCTGTTTTAAATAGTTTTGAATCCCACATGTTTGCTCCTAACTAGGATTTAACTAAATTGTAAAGACCTGGCTTCAAAGCCTGCATTCAAGGTTGCTTTGATTATAACATTTTATTGAATGTGAAAGAACCACCGGGTCTGGTATTGGTACCCAGGGTTATATTTTTATATGAGTGAGCCGTTAGACTGAGTAAGATTCCTGCCAGAATTGGGCACGCCTTTTATTTTAGTTTTCAGTCTGTATCTAAAATAATTAGTAACCTTGTTTAATAAGGGGGACGAATCTAATAATAGATGCTGGGCAGTAAACTAGCTGTAGAAGGAATAAGCAATCAAATATCGAAATGAATCAAGAGTTACTTGGAAGGAGTGTGAAATCATTGCAGTGTGATTTGTGTAAAAATGAAGAATGCCGGCAGGGAAAAGATTGCCCGGGAAATAAAAAAGAAGCAGTAAATAATTATACCGGAGAAGATCGGGAGCTGCATAAAGCGTCCACATTTATTGAGGGTGAATACTACATGCAGAAAACCAGGGTGGAGGAGCTGATTCTTTTTAGCCGGGAAATGGGTTATGAAAAGTTGGGAGTGGCATTTTGCATCGGGTTAAAAGAAGAAGCAAAAGTGCTTTGCGGCTATCTCCGGAATAATAATTTCCAGGTTTATAGTGTTTGCTGCAAAGTATGCGGGATATCCAAAGATGAACTGGGCCTTAAAAAAATTAAAGACGACCAGGTAGAATCCATGTGTAATCCGATCAGCCAGGCCGGTGTTTTTCAGGCTAAAAATACCGATTTAAACATAACTGTTGGGCTTTGCGTCGGGCATGACATTTTGTTCAACAAACATTCAGCTGCCCCGGTTACCGCCCTGGTGGTAAAAGACCGGGTGCTTTCTCATAACCCGGCCGGGGCTCTTTATACCGGTTATTACAAAAAATTGCTGGGTAAGGAGATTTAGGACTTTTTGAATCTATGATTATTAACAGGTACGAAAAAGTTAACAGTTGCGGATCTTTAACGACAATCAATAGTTTTTACAAAGTGCCCGGGTTAATTCCAATAACCCAGGTGCTTTTTTTTAAAGTCTCAGGGATAGATAAGCAAAGGTGATAGGATCAGATCATATCGAAATTTGAGCATGAATTGATAAATGTAATTCTTACATTCTTCTTCATGGCAGGGTTTTGTTGATTTCGTTAAACATATTTCAGCTTTTGTTCTATTTCTTAAGAACAGCAAATATGATCCCAGGTTTATAAATGCTCTAAATAAATGTTATTGCTGTTCAGTATTGTTAACTTTATCAAAGGAAACGAAATATTCCTTGATCCCCTCCTTCATTGCCCTGGCGAATTCCTGCTGTCCCATAGGATGTAAGATATGCCAGTTGTCTTCAGGATGCATCATATAACCGGCTTCCACTAGAACGCAGGGAAATTGAGTGTACCTGGTTACGGCAATATTCCTTCTCGAGGTGTACACGGCTGGCAGGTCCATTTTTTCAGAGACCATGTTCAGCATAATCTCGGCCACTTTTTCGTTATGATCGTAGTTGTATAGGGTCATTATTCCATGAGTATCAACTGCATCTGCACCGGGTCCATGGGCGTTGGCGTGAACACTGATGAAAAAGTCGGTTTCATTTAGATGCTCTGCCTTTGGTCGATCGTAAAGGTCTATATTTACATCTTCAGTACGGGTCATGATCACATCCGCCCCCTCTTCCAGCAATAAATCTCTTAAGTAAAGGCTTATATCCAGGACTACGTCTTTTTCATATAAGTCGCCCGGGCCGGGTGCGCCCGGATCTTCACCTCCGTGCCCGGGATCTATAACGATGGTTTTATCTTTTAAGGAGCTCTCTTCGCTTATTTCTGGTGGTTTGTTCACCTCGATTGTTAGGTCGTTATTATCCCATGAAGGAGTGAAACTGGTAAAATTTTGTTCCAGTATTATGCTCAGCAAAAAGGCATTTGGTTCTCCTGCCACAGGCTCCAGGGTTACCTCTTTTACCGAGTTAGGAGCTTCCGGGACAGCTAGGCCCTCATCTTTTTCCACCCCGTATAACTTGATTTCGAGCTTATCTGTGCTGCTGCCAATGATGAAGGGAAACCTTTCATCGGCGATTAGGCGCAGGCTTACTTCTTCGCCGGTTTCAGATATTTCGATGTCAGACAAGAACGGTTCAAGGAAATCTTTTTCGTCCAATTCTCGCACTGCTTCTTTATGGAGCAGGTAAGTTTCATTTTCTTCAAGTTTTACCCGGTAATAATCACCGGATGTTCCTACTGTTTCAAAGTGAGTTCCTTCAGTTAAGTAACTGGCCACATTGTCAGGATAACCGGTGCCGCCCCGGGTGTCGGCATAAAGTTGATATTGATCGTCTTGGATAATTCGAAACCAGCCACTAAAATTTAGTTCAGGCTCTTCCTTAACTTCTACAATTTTATAGGGAATATCAGAAAAGAAAGCCACTTTACCAGGCAGTTCCTTGCTGACCTGTTCTTCGCCTTTTTCTAAAAATACTGTAATGGGCATGCTATCAGATACCCCTGCGGCGGGTGCGTCATATTGGCCTGCTGTGTATACAGCGGTATAGATGCCGCCTCTCCCCGAAGGGCCGGCAGGGTATTCTAGTTCTTTCATTTCATTATAACTGCCTTCACCGATTTGATAATAGGCAGTGGCTCCCGGACTGCCCCGGGCCACTATTCTTAAAGATTCACCCGGGTTTAAAATTTGGTCTTGTCTGGGGATCAAATGAGAGGAGTGTATTTCTAGAGGTTCTTCCGGCATGGTTTGCAAACCTTCCGGAAAAATTACCGATCTTTTAACTGTGGTGGTTTTCACCCCGTCACTGGCTTCCACTGTAAGGGTAAACTCTTCACCGCGGGGAATATCGACCATGGTTAGAAAATTCCCGGTTTTCCGGTTTAACATGTCTACCGGCTCTCCGTTTACAGTTACATCAACTTGCGAATAGGACCGGGTAGTGCCAAAGACAAATAAAGAATCAGCGTAATAACTGATTTGTTGCTCGGGCGGGTAGGCAACATGCAAAAGCGGTTCCTCTTGCTCATCACCTATTTCCGGATCAAATTCTTGTGGCGTGGAGACGATTACTTCCCTGGTTTCTTCATCCCATTCCACAAAGGCACCCAATGCTTCTGCAGTTGGTCCTACAGGCGTATAGACTGTATCGTTTACCAGTTGTACCGGCGCGGCCCAGGCAACAGTTTCACCGTCTATTGTAACCTCGTCACTATCAACAGGCAGGCGCATCTGGAAATCTCCAAGCTTCGCGGTAAAGAACCCTGTTTTACTATCCCATCTTGTGTAGGCGCCTAATTCTTCAAAGATTGGCTTCGCAGGAACAAATATTGTATCTTCTTCTATGATCACCGGGTTGTCAAGCTCAACCTGCTTATCGTTAATGATAAGATCAATAGCTCTTGCAGAATAAAAGTAAAACCCTAAACCGCCCAGTATAACTACTATTAAAAAAGCCAAAACAAGCTTTTTCAACAAAATTCACTCCCAAGTAAAAGTTTATAATTTCGGTATAAGGTTGTTGCAAAAGAAAAATCTCTTCAGGATTGCTTTTCTTGGACGAATGCTGGTTTGAGAAGTGGATCAGAATTGGTTATATATACCTTGTCATGGGCCACTGGACAACCCAATTGCTATGATCGGGAAGTATCTTTATAGTAACAGACAACCTGTTAAATATCAAGCAATTTTAATAAATCTTAAAATTATCGCGAATTAGTTACCAGTATAGCTAAAGGAATCGATATTAACCGTGTAGAAAGCTCTAGGATAACCAGGCGATCTGACTTGATGGCTTTGATTAGTTTTGCAACCGGGGTTACCACTGGAAACCTTATCCTGATAGGAAGCAATCTTTTTAGCGGGTTCTAAAAGCCAGATGTATTCAGCTTTCCAGAATTTCGGTAAAGTTGTTAGTTATGAATGCAAGAAGGTTATGAAATTAATTTGCAATGATCTGATCCGCAATCTCATTTATACTCAGCCTACTGATTTTGAGTTTATAAGGCAATTTATTGTTGACCATTGCAGAGAAGATGCCAGGGTGTTTGGTAAATAATAAGAAAGTGATCTTGATGAGCGTGTCTCAAATAACAACGCCTGCAAATCTTTTCCTATCATCACTTGGGAAAATGATCATATTTTCCCTCTTTATGTTCCTTTGGTGCCGCCTTTAGTTGATCCGCATCCAAATGATGATTAAGAAGGCATTTAAAGCCTGGTTGTTGAAGTTTTATAATTAGTGTTGTGGTTTTTTACTGGAAAATATTCCTTGTTCATTGGGGGTGTTTTTACTCTTAAGTCCATAAATCTTAAATAAAATAATCTTAACATGGGGAAAAAGGGATTCACTGGTAAGTTGGCGAAACAATTTTGTTATGTTATATGAAGATGAGGTAACCAGAAAAAGCTAAGATAAAAGTGCCGGAGGTACAAAAATGGACAATACCTTAAAAAATGGTTCAACCAGTGATAAAAATGAAGCAGAAGAACTGAACCAGGATTTTTCAGCCTATAAAAGGAAACCCGGTTTAAAGTCAGTAATGCGCCTTTACGTGGTAGTATTCTTAATTCTACTTGTTGTTGGTTCAATTGTTCAGGGCTGGAATTTAGAGATTGGAATGCTTATTACCCAGTGGATCCTAATTTTGTTGCCGGCAATTTGGATTTTGACCCGCTACCGGGTTGACCGTACTTCTTTTATCCGGTTGAATCCGCTTAAATTTGACTATATTCCGGTTATAATTCTTTTGTCGGCTTCATTCTGGTTATTAAATATGGTGATTGCGGCAGGGCTGGTAACCGGATTAACTGAATTTGGCTATGAGCCGGTAGTGGTTCTAGAACCGCCCCAGACTTTTCAGCATTACCTGATTTATCTGCTAGCTATAGCCGTATCCGCCGGAATATGTGAAGAAGTTTTGTTCAGGGGAACAATCTTGCCGGCGATTGAAGAGCATGGGGTTATTCCGGCCATTATTTTCAGTTCTTTACTCTTTGCTTTGTTTCACGGTTCTTTTTTAAACCTTATCAGCACCTTTATGCTGGGTGCGGTAATTGCGGTGGTGGTAATTAAAACCGGTTCGCTTTGGGGCGGGGTTCTTTACCACATGCTCAATAATTTTTATGCCATCACTTATTTGTACCTGGTTGGGCAGCAGGAAACCGCCACCGAAGTGGATCCCCAGGCATTTTTAGGTTTAATTCCGCTCTTGCTTTTAGGGTTAGTATTGGCCTATTTCAGTTTACGCTTGCTGCACAGCAAAACAAAAACCAAATCCTTGCTAAAAAACCAGGAGGGTAGATGGCTGCCTAAGGGCTGGTTCAGCGGCTTGATGATTGTCAGTTTAATCCTGTTTTTAGCTATGGCCATGCTAGAACTTGCCATTGGTTTTGGCTGGTTTGGTATAAATCAATTCTAAGAGGAGGTTTGATTATGAGTTTGGAAGGTAAGCAAATAGCAGTTTTACTGGAGGAACTTTATGAGGATCCTGAGTTTTGGTATCCCTATTTTCGCTTTCAGGAAGCGGGAGCCAAGGTGGTAGCAATTGCCCCCAAGATCAAGGAATATCGAAGCAAGCACGGTTTCCCAGCCACTGCTGACACGAAAGCAGGGGATGCTGAAGCAGGCGATTTTGATGCTGTAATCATCCCGGGCGGGTATTCGCCCGATCACATGCGCCGTTCCCGTGAAATGGTTGATTTTGTAAAAGAGGCTTATGAACAGGGTAAGATCATCGCCGCTATATGCCACGGGCCCTGGATGCTAGCTTCCATCGGTGCGGTGAATGGACGCAAGACAACCGCATTCTTTTCAATCAAAGACGATCTTGTTAACGCTGGGGCCGAATTTGTCGACCAGGAAGTAGTCCGCGACGGCAATATCATCACCTCGCGCACCCCGAAAGATTTGCCGGCCTTTTGCCGGGAGATCATTAACTCTTTCTAAACGTAGCAGGGGGACGGGGGAGCTGCTACCACTTCTACCACTGTTTTACTTTTTCAATTTCCAGATTACCCCTAACGATACCCCGGTAACCCTTGCCAGTTGCCTGGTTGAGACCCCTTCAATCTTTAAGATTTCTCGCAGTATATCTTTTAATTTATCACGAGATTCATTTTTAATCCTTGATGCTTTTTGGTGATACTTATTCTGAATAATTTTACTTAACTGATCATCTGTGATTTTTGCTGCACGGTCATTTGTTTCCAAGCAATCATCCCCGTTAGTTACATTAGTAAATTTTACAAATTGATCGAGTGCAGTTTTTTTGTTGTTGCTGAAAATATTTAAAATAATGGTTGTATCAGTAAGTCCCTGCCCGTGGAGATTAAAGTAGTCGTTATAGCTACTCCATATATAATCTACAGGCCGTTTTACTAGGCCGGCTTTTTGCGGGTTTTGATGTATATATCTTGAAACTGTTAACAAGTATGTATCTGTTTCAACTGGCTCGCTCTTAAAGCGATCTTGAAAAAGGTTGCCTATACGCTCATATTTTTGGTTGTACCAATAAACATAGCTACCTGCAATACGGCGCATTACCTTTTCTAAGGGTTCAGCGCCGGTTTTAAGCAATAAATGGAAATGATTTCCCATTATGCAGTAGGCATAAATTGCATAACCACTTGTCTTTTTATATCGACTAAGGGTATATAAAAATTTCTTTCGGTCTTCATCATCCTCAAAGATGGTTTGTCGGTTTATTCCTCTTAAAATTATATGGTAGATACCACTTTCGCTTTTTTCTCTGGCTTTTCTCGGCAACTGCATCACCTTCGTTCTTTTAAAGTAAGATCAAAAAAATAAATGGGAAATTCATATTACATGTAGCAAGTACCCCGTCCCCCTGCTATTTCCACAACTATTTCACAATTACCTGCCTGTGGATAATGGTTATAGAAAAAAGCATAGAAAGGTGTGTGATTGACCAAGCTGCTGCCAGTAAATATAATTATGTTCAAAGGAGCTTCATTATGGAACAACTCACCCTCATAACCGCTGCTTTGCCTTCCGAACTGGCTTCGTTTACCAGTCACCTCCGGAACCGGCAAGAAGTTATCCCGGGGAAAAGAAATTTTCTGTACGGAAGGCTTGAAAAAGGCGCTACTACTCGGGATGTGGCAGTTCTTTTTACAGGTCTCGGTCAGCAAGCAGCCCAAAAATCTTTATTGGAAGCATTGCAGCAGATTTCACCCCGGCTGGTGCTAATTAGCGGTACCGCTGGAGCTTTGAGTGCTCAGGCACGGGTAGGAGATATTATTTTCGCCAGCAATTATGGAACAGAAATCTTGAATAGACAACTGTTAAAAATCGCTGCTAAAGCGGCAGACTCGGGAATATCGACATGGTATAAACCTCTTTATACTGCAGAGCAAGTAGTGTGGGGATCAAGAAACAAAGCGCAGTTAATGAAAAAGACAGGAGCTTTTGCTGTTGATATGGAAAGCGCAGCTATGGCTCAGGTTTTGCAGGAAAAAGGGATCCGACATGCAGTAGTCCGGGCCATCAGCGACGGTTTAAACGATCTAGTATTGATTTCTTTTGAAAAAGTTATGACAGCGGAAGGGTTGATATCTTATTCTAATCTGGCAGGATATCTTCTGGCACGTCCATGGAAAATCCCCGGCCTAATGGCATTTTATAGGCAGTTTTATAGAGCATGCTCTAAATTGGCGGTGACACTGGAAAATATCTTAACGGAGCGGGTTTGAGTAATAAAAATCAATTAGCAAGATTGTAGCCTGGAAAGCAAGTTGATGCCACGGGATAAACAAGTCCCGAGAAGAAGGGGAAATAATCTTCTAAACTATGCCGTATGCTTTCATACCTACCACAAGTTTGCTGCTGCAGGAACTTCTGAGCGATTTCTTAAAAAAATCGCATCTTCCCGGCACGAAGCCCGGCAAACCCCGCAGCCATAACAGGACTGAGGATCTATACTCACTTTTTCCCGAGCAAGACTATAACTGATAGCATTAAACTGGCAGGCGCGCATGCATGAGCGGCAGCCTGTGCAATAGTCTAGGTTTACTTCAGCAACATATTCTGCTCGAAACATTGACGGGTACGATTTTGACAATGCTTTCATTGCCATACAATCCATATCACAGTTGCAGATTCCACCGATGAAAGGGCCCATGAAAGTCCATACAGTGTGGATTATACCTTTTTTTTCAAGTCCGCCTAATTGATCGAGTGCTTCATCTGCTGTTACCGTTTCCAGTCCGTCTGTGTGAGGTCCATTCAAGTAATCTGCACCTGCAGACCTGATGATTTTACCCATTGTCGTGTCTTCACCCGGCTCCATGCTGACACCGTAACAGTAGCGTTGTTCTGTGCTCACAGAAACATGGCGGCAGACACAGGGCAGCCTGATTATGGAGTTAACAAAACCGAAGATTTTTTCTATGTCTTCCAGGGGCAAAACCTGTCCGTAATGAGTTTTTTTCTGCTTTTTAACAATAGCCGGCATGACCACTGCCCGGACAAAAGTAGGCAGCCTGTTTAAATCGTCCAGTCTGGCTATATTTTTAGCCAGCCTCTTGGGTTTTTTAAAAAAATCTTGAATATAGTTGCGCCGGTTTAAATCATTCAGCAGGTCTGAAGAGTAATTCTTCGCCTGCAAATACCATTTTTCACCTTCACCATGCTGATGACAAAATTCACACAATGTTAACAACTCATTTCCGGTTGGTTTTACTTAGTATTCTATCTTAGTACCAGCGCACAAGCAATTTTTTTGCTCGTAGCAGGGGGACGGGGGAGCTGCTACCCACGTAGCAGCTCCCCCGTCCCCCTGCTACGCCATAATATTTGACAAACTTAAAACTTCAGGTTATAAAAAAGCGATACCATAAAATTATTTGTAAAGGAATGGTTTTTAATTGAAAAGAAGTCCGCTTTTTTTGGTTAAATCAATAACAGGAATCGTCATGTTTGGCTTACTGCTTACCGTTTACGATATTGTAATAGAAAACTATGAGCCTGATTGCGAAGAAACATTCTCTTCGCCACTTTGCGAGGTTCGTGAAATCAAAGAGGAATCCGAATCCGTCAAAGAGGTTGCCCCTGGAGAGCTTGAACGAGTAGAGGCTGCTCCACCAAAGAAAGTACTGTTTGGTGATTGGGAAGTAAAATCCAGCACAGGCAACGGAATAAACGTCAATGAGGGTTGGAGTCAGACGGGTATTGCTTCTTGGTACGGCTCTTATTTTCACGACGCTTTTACCGCCAGCGGTGAAACTTACGACATGTATGCCATGACCGCAGCTCACCGCAAGCTTCCCTTTAATACGTTTGTGGAAATAACCTGCATTGACAACAACCGCTCGGTTGTAGTTAGGATTAACGACCGCGGGCCGTATGCCGGGGGTGAAAGAATTATCGACCTTTCCAAGGAAGCGGCCGAAAAGTTGGGTATAAAAGGTCAGGGATTGGCTGAGGTCATGATCGAGGTTGTCGATGGTCCCTAATTCAATCCCTTCTTTTAGCTTACTTGTCGGATTACAATAAGCAACTTCCTCAAGGTGATTCTTTTTATGCTTTAGTAGCTAAAGCTGCTTTATCCCCTCGTGCTTTTACTGCCTTTTGATGTAGGTAAGTAAATGCTTGTAAACAAGGTGACCCCAATGATATCGGTATGCCAGGTTGGCCAAATCATCGAAATTACCGGCGCGACCGGGGTGGCCATTGCCACATATTTGGCTGTTTTCGGCAAACCTGTCTACAGGATAATTGAGATAACAGCAAATATTAACAATAAAATGAGCAATGCATCCCCGGGCCCTGACAGGCAAATTCTAAGTTTGCTCATTTTGCAGTTTCAGTTTGTTTATAATTTCCTTTAATTCATCTTTGTTTTTCATCGAAAGATCCTGTAGTGGTTTTCTAACTTCTCCGCCGTAATAACCCGACATTTCCATGGCTGCTTTTAATCCGGCAACACCCCAGCGTGAAGTCACAGCAGCGTTGATTTCAAGAATTTCCAGCTGTAGGTTCTTGGCCTCTGCTAACCGGCCGTTATTATAAAACTCTACTATACGGGAGCATTTATCGGGTAATATATTGGCAACGGCCAGGGTTCCGCCAGTAGCACCCAGGCAGAGGGAAGGATAAAGAAAGTTGCCCGAACCGGCAAAAACAGAAAAATTTGAAGCAGAACCGGCTATAATACCGGCTATTTGCACAATGTTGCCCGAAGAGTCTTTGATACCGGCAATATTCTGATGTTTGGATAATTCTACCACCAGGGGGACGGACATATTAATCCCGGTATTGCGGGGCATGTTATATAATATTACCGGGACAGGTGAAGCATCGGCGACCTCCAGAAAAAAGTGTTTTAAGGCCTCGTCCGTCATGCTACCCTGGTAATAAGAAGGGGTGATCACCAAAACAGCATCAACCCCTAAATTGGCGCACTTTTCAGTTAACCTAATCGTGGCCCTGGTAGACTCACATCCTGTTCCGGCTATAACCGGCCTTGTTGTGGGGAAGTTATCTCTTACGAAAGCGGTTAGCTTAATTTTTTCTTCTTCATCCAAAAGTACAAATTCACCATTGGATCCCAAAACCACCAGCCCTGTGAGAGAGGTTTTTTCCCATTTCTCCAGGTTTTGTTTTAAGAGAGCATAGTCAATGGTTTCTTTATTAAAAGGAGTTGGAATGGGGGCATAAATACCTTCAAGCTTCATTTAAAACAAAACTCCTCCGTGGTTATGCGAATTCCAATTTTTCTCGACCATAGTTTTAATTGCTCTAATATAAACTTTCGCCTTCCCTGTGTAAAACCCTTTTTTTAACAAAATATTATAACCCCGCTTAGCTATTTCGCTTGGAAGATTATAACTCTTATATTTGCAAGCCCGGGCGTATAGGTTAAATATTGTGTTTTTTTCAGGTGTGGCTCCAGACACTGCTGTTTTGAATTTTCAAATCGATGGGATTTTAGATCTTTGGTTTTGGCGGCGGACACGAAGATGTTTGGGAACCGGAAGTGGAGACTTACCGGGGGGCGAAAGGCGAATGGCTTGGTGACGAACGTTATTCCGGCGAACGGGATCTCGAAAATCTGCTTGCTGCCGTACAGATGGAGGTGATTTATGTTAACCCGGAAGGGCCGAACGGTGAACCCAATGCCCTCGCTTCAGCTTTTGATAATAGAGATGTCTTTGATCGGGTGGCCATGAACGACGAAGAAACTGTAGCCCTGATTGTCGGCGGTCATACCTTCGCTAAATGTTACGGGGCTGCAGAAGGTTCTCATATGGGCCAGGACCCCACCCCCCTATCACAGGGGACAATAGCTATTTTGACACCCTCTTTAAATATGATTGGAACCTTGTTAAGAGCCCTGCCGGAGCCTGGCAGGGGATGCCCACTGATCCCGAGGCAGCAGATACCGTACCTGAGGCCGAAGATCCCTCCGTCAGGCATGCACCGATGATGACTACAGCGGACCTTGCTTTAAAAATGGATCCCACTTATAAAAAGATTGCAAAGTGGTTCCACGAGAATCCGAAAAAGCTTGAGGATGCCTTCGCCCGGGCCTGGTTTAAACTAACCCACCGCGACATGGGCCTACGCTCCCGCTATCTTGGACCCGAGGTCCCTGAAGAAGAATTGATCTGGCAGGACCCGGTGCCCGCAATGGATTCGGGCCTGTAAATATTCCAGTTGGTCTCCACAGCCTGGGCTTCGGCGTCTACCTTCCGGGGGTCAGATAAGCGAGGCGGGGCAAACGGGGCGCGCATCTGCCTTAAGCCGCAAAAGGACCGGGAAGTTAACCAGCCCAAGCAACTAAATACCGTGCTTGAAACTTTAGAAAAAATCCGGGAAGAATTTAACAACGCCCAGTCGGGCCAAAAGAAAGTTTCCCTGGCCGATTTGATCGTCTTAGGCGGTTGTGCAGCGATAGAGCAGGCTGCAAAGAACGCCGGTCACGATGTAACTGTTCCTTTCGAGCCGGGGCGTACGGATGCATCGCAGGAACAGACCGAAGTATATGCCTTTGAGGCCCTTGAACCGGTTGCCGATGGGTTCCGCAACTACCTTAAAAAGAAATATTCCGTACCGGCAGAGCACCTGTTGTTTGATCGTGCCCAGCTGTTCTTTGTTTATGGGTTTTTGCTTCATCAAAGACTGTGGAATAAATAAGGTTGTAATAGAAGCAGAAAGGCTGTAATTGTTGTAAGAGGGTGGTGCTTGGTACCCCTTGCTATAGAGTAAGTAAAAAGGGAAACCATCGCTTGGCTTAAGAGTTTGTGGAAAAAAGAAGATACCTAAACGGTGGTTCCAACTAATTCTTTATTAATCTTTATTGATCGACAAAAATAGTTTTTAAATGGTTAAAACCTATAACTTAAAAAGAAGGGGCAAGCATTATAAACAACTGCTGCCCCTTTTTTTAACCATTTTTCAATTAACCAATTAATTCTATCCAGCTTCTTTTAAAAGTGCAAGAAACAAGACACCCTTATTCAATAAAGCCCTCTTCCAAAAGCCATTCTTCGGCAACTTCGCTGGGAGTATCCTCATCAATATCGACTTGCATATTCATTGCAGACATTGTTTCAGTATCTAAGGCCTTGGCAATGGGATTGAGAATCTCTTCAATTTCAGGTACTTGCTCCAAGGTTTCCTCACGCAATGTGGGAGCACAGTTGTAAACTGGGTGGAAATCTTTATCATCTTCCAGGTTAACCAGATCATAGGCTACAATACGGCCATCTGTTGCAAAGCCCATCGAAACCGAAACATCTCCTTCTTTCAATGAGTCATAAACAATCCCAGCATCCATGGGCAATGCTTCTTCGAACTCAAAATCGTACAATTCCTGCAAACCGGGGTAACCGTCATCACGAATTGTGTATTCATGATCGCTGGCCAAATTCCAGGTGCCCGGTTCTGGAGCCTCAACTCCTTCATTAATCGCTTCGGCCAAGTCACTGATGGTTTCAATGCCTAGCTCTTCAGCATCTTCCTGGCGCATCATAATTGTATAAGTGTTATTATAAGGTGTATAGTCCAGCCAGACTATCTGGTTTTGTTCCAGGTCTGTTTCTTTAACAACATCATAGCATTCCTGCGAATCGGTTATGGCTTCATCGAAATCAAGAATTGAAATTAAAGCAGTTCCTGTGTATTCCCAGTATAAATCAATGTCTTCTGCTTCGAGAGCGTCACGCACCATACTAGTTCCGCCCAACCCGGTTTCATCAACGGTTGGAATGCCGTGGTATTCCAAGGCATGGATAGCTATCTGCCCTAAAATTAACTGCTCGGTATATTCCTTCGAGCCAACTACAATTTCCGTATCAACCGTTTCATCAGACTCGCAACCAAAAACAAAGACTAAGCCTACCAACATTAACATTATTACAGAAAGTCTCAAAGTACGCTTTGTTATCATTACTTTATTTTCCCCCTTATTTTTAATTAGTGTAATAACATTTCGATCATTAAAAATTTAAAAAGTCTAAGACCACTTAACCAACCCCTTCTCGACCTGACCGATAATATAGTCAAGTAATATAGCTGTTAAAGCAGCCAGAGACGCTCCGGTGAAAATAACCATATCGCGAGCTAAAGATATTCCTGCTACGATAAGATCACCAAGACCGCCTCCACCAATAAAGGTAGCCATGGCTGCTGTGCCCACGTTGATTACAACTGCTGTTCGAATACCTGCAATAGTTATTGGAAAAGCAAGTGGTAATTCTATGCGAGTCAATATACGAAAAGGGGTCATACCCATTCCTTTTGCAGATTCTATAACGCTTGGTGCCACGTGGATAATACCGGCAAAAGTATTTCGTAAAATTGGTAGGATAGAGTAAATGAAAAGAGCAAAAACTGCCATTCTGAAACCAATCCCCATGATGACAAAAAACAAGGCGAGTATAGCCAGTGGTGGGACCGTTTGCCCAATATTAACTATATTCTCGACTACCCTTCCAAGGTAGTACAGCTTTGGGCGGGAGAGCATGATTCCCCCTAAAATTCCAACGGTGATTGCTCCGATCATTGAGACAAACATTAAAAGTAAATGTTCCCTGAGTGCCTTAAATATATTTTTGTAGCTAAGAATTCGTTCTACCAGGCTATCAGTTGGGTTGTGAACCACGTATAATATGATAATTGCGCCTACCGCAAGTAAACACAGAGGCAAAATAAAATCCTTTAAAGTTAAATTTTTCATAACCCTATCCATCCTCTCTTACTACATTTAGCAGATTGCCCGGCGTAGTTCTTCCCTGTAAAGTAGCATCGTTGTCCAATGACTGTTCTAGCCTGTAGATGTTGCCGGCTGGCACTGCAACCTGATTACCGTTTGCCCACTTCTGCCCCAGCCTTTGCAGCAAATTTTCGTTCCCCCCAGGACATAATAAAGTCAAATAACAGAGCAATTATAGACACACCAATAGCACCCACTATAATCATCGGTTTGCTCGATCTGGATATACCCTGGAAAATAAGCTCGCCAAGGCCGCCTGCGCCGACATAGGCTGTAACTGCGGCAACCCCGACAATCATAACTGTAGCGGTCCGTATGCCTGCTATGATTACAGGCATAGCGAGAGGAATTTTAATCTTGGTTAAAATCCGCCACTCGGTCATGCCCATACCAGCGGCCGATTCTGTGATCACCGGGTCGATCTCTATAATACCTGTGTAGGTGTTGCGAACAATCGGGAGGAGGCTGTAAAGAATCAGGGCAATTATCCCGGTAGTAAAACCAATCCCGAAAAATGGCACCATCATACCGAGCATTGCAATACTGGGAATGGTCATTAAAATCTGGCATGCTGCAAGTACAGTAGGTGCTGATTTTGAATAATAACTAATAAAAATTCCTACTAATACAGATACAAAAACAGCAATGCCGACGGAAACAAACACCAGCCAAAGGTGTTCCAATAAAAGATTCCAAACCAGTTCGCCTCGACGATCGAGGTAATTAATAACATTTCTGAACAACGAAGGATTAGCTGTTTGAGCTGAAAGATAAATACCAAAATCTATTGGTGCAAAGCAAAACGAAAAACAACTGGTAGCTAGGGTGAAAATAATCAATCTCCTCTTTTCATTTATCGCAAGCTTCAAATAGTAGCATTATAAATTAAACTAAATTATCATTGATATCGATATCGACTTGTTAATTTGAATTATACCATCTATCCTCAGAAAGACAACTATCGCAAATAAACAATATTAATGGATATTTGATATAATATAATGTAAATTAAGCTTATTTAAGCAACAAGCCAACTACAAGGGCATAACCTTTATAAACCGGAAAAAATCGAGGTTATCTGTAAAAAAAGAACTTAGATTGTTAGTGCAGCCAGGTGGAATAACGTTTCGATAACAGTTAAGCCTTACTCAATTTTTGCAACTATTTAGTAAAATCAGTTTCATAATCATATCGGTCTTGTAATTTTATATTCGCCCCTTTTTTTAAGGAGAAGGGCAAGGGTGAAGCTGCTCTAATTAAGTTTTTTGTTAGCAGTTTCCCTGGTATCCTCTGCAATCCATTCCATGAAAGGTTTGTCTCCTGAATCTATGTCCCATGAGATGATGAAGCAGGGGACCTTAAAAAAATTTCAATGGTTGTTATTAGCGGGCAAATATAATAGAATGTCAATAGTATTAGTATAATTAGCAGGGTGTAATCCCGCTAAACTTTATTTGGGAGGTTCATAGAGATGAACAGAAACGCAAGAACGGCGTTTTTAGTCGGAGGGGTTATTGTATTATCCTTGATTGTCATGTCTTTTCTCGGCGGGTGTTTTGGAGGATGGCAGTGGTTCAATCACGATATGATCTGGCCCGGGATGATGAGGGGAGGTTTTTCTTTTATTATGATTGTGGTCTGGATAGTGATCGCCGCGCTTTTAATTTGGGCAATTGTCGCAGCGACTCGAAAGCCTGGAGCCTCTGATCATTTGGAAACACCGGAGAATTCAGCCCTGGATATTCTTAAAAAAAGATACGCCCGGGGAGAGATAGACAAACAAGAATTTGCGGAGAAGAAAAAGGATTTAAGTTAACAAATATTATTATGATCGGGATCAGCCCGTAATATAACCGGGATTACAAAGAAGAAGAGACTTAGGATGTTGAGAAGCAGCCAGAGTTCTCTTAATAGAAAAGTTCGTAAAAAATATGATCGCGTAGCCCCCCTGTATGATTTTATAGACAAGGTGAGCACACCTCATTGGATGCGGAAGAAAGCTGTAAGCCTGGCTTCCGGTGTGGAAAATTTAAAAGGGGGCATATTTAAGTTAATTGTAGCTACCGGTGATTGATTATTAGTAACGCCGAAAAGTCATGCTTTATTAAAAATGAACGAAGTGGTGTCGTTTAATTTATTTTGGAATGAAAAAGCTAATCGAAATATGATTATTCCGATTTTGCTGCGGCAAGGTTTTTCCTTTAAGAATCCCGTTAATTATCCAGTCCTTTAAGTAATAAATTCATTACCTTAACTGGGTCTTCCTTGAGAACGATTTTTGCTTGCTCGTCAAAATAAGTCGGGTCCTTATTGATTACTACCAGGTTAGGGCATTCGACGGGCAGCTGATTATCGGGTGAAGTCCGCATGTTTGAGGCAATGATAATAAACAAGTCGGCTTTTTTCGCCTCTTCTTTCGCCTGGTAAAAATCAGGTGGCATAGGATCGTCAGCTAGTACTAGATCAGGTTTAAGCGGTTGCCCACAATGGGGGCAAAGCGGCGGAGAGGAATCATCCTCCAGTCCGGCTATGATTTCTTCGAATGTTGCGGTATGCTCACATTGCGTACAGCTGGCGCTTCTAAGAGTACCGCGTATTTCCAGGACATTTCTTGAACCGGCTTGCTGGTGCAGTCCGTCTACATTCTGGGTAATAATAGCTTTAATTAACCCCTGTTTTTCCAGCTTTGCCAAAGCAAGGTGTGCTTTACTTGGTTCAGCTTCAGCCAGTATACTAAAGAGCACTGCACCCTCTTTATAAAAGGAGTTCTGGTCATCCTTATAACTGTGGATGGTAAAGTCATCGGGGTCCAGCATGGTCCAGAGATGATTATTTAATTTTTCATTTACGGGGTTGGTGCTCCCGGCATTTATACCGGGTCCGGTAAGGGCGACCGGATACTTGCTGTTTTTTAATAATTCGGCGACTTGCTTAATTTTTTCATCTAACGTATTCATAAGAAAACTCCATTCAATAAGGTTTTATTGATTTTGAAATAGTAAGCTTTTGAATTTGTCTAAATTATAGCAGAGTAACCAATTTCAAGTCAATTATGTGAAAGAAAGCAACCCATACCTCAACCTGAATAGCGTACACGTTATTGGGCGGGTCACTGGTGTTACGGGTAATAAAGCCGTCTTGAAATTAGCTTTCCCCGAGAACCAGTTCGGTTTTTCCCCGCAACTTTTCAATTACCCCTTCTTTTTCAACGGATGCTTCAGCTTGTCCTGGAGATCCCATTGCTAACACAAAGAAAGCGGCCAAGCTACAAATGAACAGCTGAAAGACCCTGCCACGCCTCATCTAAATTATTATTTGCCTCGCCTACCCGGGGCATCCTTATAAATAATTAATATCAAAAATTTACTCCACTATAGCACCTTTGTTTGCTGAAGATACTCTTTGCGCATAACGCATCAAGAAACCTTTCTTGACCTTTAATTCGGGGAGTTTTAGGTTTTTAAAACGTTCTTCAATTTCTTCATTGCTGATTAGCAGGTTCAAAATCCTATTCGGGATGTCTATTTCTATGGTGTCACCCTCTTTAACTATGGCTAATGGGCCATTTTCTAAAGCTTCCGGAGACACGTGGCCTATAGATGCCCCTCTTGAGGCCCCCGAGAACCGACCATCGGTAATCAGGGCAACTTCTTTATCTAACCCCATGCCGGCTAAGGCTGAAGTAGGAGCAAGCATTTCTCTCATACCCGGCCCCCCTTTAGGTCCTTCGTAACAAATTACTACCACTTCGCCCGGGTTTATTTCGCTGTTCAAGATTGCACCTACAGCATCTTCTTCAGAGTTAAATACTCTGGCCTTTAACTTTCTGTGCATCATTTCTTTTGCTACTGCCCCCTGTTTAACTACAGCGCCTTCGGGAGCTAAATTGCCGAATAAAGCTGATATGCCGCCCTCCGGCTTCTTCGGGTTACTTAAATTATTGATTACCTCGCCATCCGGTTCAGGAGCCTTTGCAAGCAAGGTTTCTAAATTTATTCCCGAAACATTACTAACATCAAGCTTCAATAACCCACCCCTGGCAAGCTCTTTCATAACAGCTTGAATTCCGCCTGCCCGGTTTAAGTCTTCCACATGCGAAGGGCCTGCCGGGCTAAGCAGGCAAAGCTGGGGAGTTGACTTGCTGATTTTATTAACTTCGTCCAGATCCCACTTGATTCCCAGCTCATTGGCTACAGCAGGTAAGTGAAGCACTGTATTGGTTGAACAACCCAAAGCCATGTCTACTGTAAGAGCGTTACGGAAAGCTTCCTTAGTCAATATTTTTGACGGGATAATACCTTGTTCAAGCAATTCCATCACTTTAATCCCTGTCTGTTTTGCCAGCCGCATTCTTTCGGCGTAAACTGCAGGAATTGTTCCATTACCCGGCAATGCCATGCCCAAAGCTTCAGTCATACAGTTCATCGAATTAGCGGTAAACATACCCGCGCAAGAGCCGCATCCAGGGCAAGCTGACAATTCAAATTCTTGCAGTTCTTCTTCCGACATATTTCCCTTTTTAACTGCACCGACAGCTTCAAAAACGTTGCTTAAGTCCACAGATTTACCCTGGTACTCTCCTGCAAGCATCGGCCCGCCGCTAATAACTAGACTGGGTATATTCAATCTGGCTGCCGCCATTAACATTCCGGGGACAATTTTATCGCAGTTTGTAATAAAGACTAAAGCATCAAACCCGTGGGCATATGCCATTATTTCTATTGAATCTGCAATTAATTCACGGCTGGGAAGAGAATAATGCATCCCGTAATGACCCATGGCAATCCCGTCACAAACTCCTATGGTGTTAAATTCAAAAGGAACCCCCCCGGAAGAATAAACACCGGCTTTTACCTGGGAAGCGATTTGATTTAAATGCAGGTGGCCGGGAATCACTTCGTTAAAAGAATTAACCACGCCGATCAATGGCTTTCCCATTTCTTCCGGTAAATTTCCCATGGCATAAAATAAAGAGCGATTTGGCGCTTTTTCAATGCCTGACTTAACCCTGTTGCTTTCCAATGTAATTCTCTCCTTTAATTACTTATTATCGTTTGCAATGCAATTTTACAAGCATCCAGGAATTATTGCTTAAACCACTGAAAACTACCATGCTTCTGTATAGCTATATATTATCACAAAATTACATTGTTTTTGAGTCGATTTCTTTATAAAATAGCAATTTTGCTGTTATATAGACGGTCATTAAACTTTTTTAAGTAGTGGAAATTAACGTTCAGCAGATCTCATGAAATTGATAGTTCCGCAACCGTTAAGACATCAGAAATCCAATTATCCTTGAGGCGCCCAAGGAGGCACCCAAGAGTATTGTCCTGTGTTCCAGGATAAAATCCTCATATGGCTTTACAAGCCTTGGATAGTAAAAAAAATACGCCATGGAAAAGATGGATAAGCAAAAATTTGAGGAAATGAAAGATGATTTTAGTTTAAAATCGGAGAAATAGCCTGCCCCCGAAGCACAAATTGTTTCTTCGGAATGCAGGCTATTTAAATTAATTGAGCAGCTCTTCACCTTGTCAAGAACAGCCAGGTTATTATTGCCGTTTGCGTGGTATTAAGATAGCTACACCAGCAAAAAATGATAATAATCCCATCATTAGAGGAGTAGTTGCACCTCCGGTAGGCGGCAGTGCTTCATCCTCATTGTCTACTTTTCCTTCAAGTTTGGCCAGTTTTGCGCCTAATACACAGATATCATATTCGGTGATTCCGTATTCATCCATCAACCGGTCTCTCATAGCTAACGCTTCTTTAATTGCAGGTTTGTCCTCTTCGGTAACGTTATCGCGATCAGGAAGATCTCTGATTAATTCCCGCAACTCCTCAAGTTTTTCTTCTTCGGTGGACGCTTCGGCTTGCCCGGGAATTACCACTGCCAGCATAAAGATGGCGACCAGGAAACAAATGAACAGTTGACTTGCCCTACCATGCTTTACCATTATTGTCACACTCCTTTAATAAAATGATAAATTTTTTTTGATGAGCCACTACTTATTATTTTTTAAGTATTCTAAGTATACAACTCTCATTCCCAACTGTCAACATAAAATTTATTATTTATGGTATAATCCTCCTTTCTAAAAATCATCGCGCCAATTACGTTTTTCACAATTTTTCCGGTTCAGATAGTCGATTGCACCTCTTATCGCGAGGTTTGTGTAAGATGTGCAACCATGTCTTTCCCCTGAGGAATAGTTGACCCCACTCCCCCTTTAATCTTGCTTTTATATAATAGCAAGCACAATGCTAAGAAGTCTATTAGCAATATTCACAATAGACATTAATTTTTCTTTTTTATGCAGTAATGATCAATTATGTATCAAAACTTCCGATTTTTTCTTTCACCCAATGGGTGAAAAATGCATTTCGAAGAAACCCATATTTATTATGGCTTAAAGAGTGTTTTTGGATTTGCTGACGTAGAATCTATGATAATGTTTGACCGGAGATCCGCTTTGATAAGGTTGTAAAAGGCGAAGCTTAATAATCAATAGAAAACCCGGGTTTCACATGTTATATTTAAATGTATTCAAAATTTATTTCTACCTGTATAAAAGGTACTGATGATGATTAAATGAGTAATTTATGAGCTAAAGTTAAATGAATACACGAGCGTAACTGCCCACTGCTGGAACAAGAGCAGCAAAGAATAGTTAAATGAACTGCTTAGTTTTGGTGCGGAAAAGGTAATTCTTTTTGGTTCCCTTGCTTGTAATGATTGCAGTATGCAGAATGTTCTTGACTGCTTGTGCCAGTTTCTTGCTAATGCAAACCCACAGCCTAAACCAGGTCTTAACTTTTGACCGTCATTTCGCTCAAATTGGTTTTACAGTAAACAAGCCTGTAACTGGGAGGTAGCAGGTACCCCGTCCCCTTGCTATGCCCTTGCTATGATGGGGAGTTGGACTGCTGACTGGCGTGATACCTGTTGCGTTCTTGTTTACTCCATTATTTACCGCAGCACTTTTTATATTTTTTACCGCTGCCGCAGGGACAGGGCTCATTGCGGCCTACCTTTGGTTGTGAACGAGTATAGGTTTCTATAAAGGGTTCATCCAGCGATTCATCAAACGGTTCATCCAACATATTCTCCTCTTCTCCAGCAAAATCATATTCTTCCGGAGCCCTCTTCTTAAAATACTTGAGTTTTTTAAAGTAATTATCATATAAATATTGTTCTTTTTTCCGGTTTGCTACAGTATCAAAAAAATCTGCTTTTAGTTTATATAGTTCCGGGTAATTTCTCTTCAATCTTGCTACATCAGATCTGATAAAATCTAATTGCATGATGATCTCCATCTCGAGGTTAAATTCTTCGAGTTGGCAACTAAAGCAGGATGTATCATCACAGCGGTTTAATTCAAAATCAAGCAATCGAGCTAAATTATCGTTTATCGAGGGGTCCTCAATGATCTCGTCAATTTTGGGCGCTAATGTTGAACGTTTGTTAATTTCTTTTCTTATGGCTGCTATTTCAGGGTCATCCGGTAAAAGAGTAACGGCGGTTTCAACCGCATCGATTGCCATTTCATGCAAATCGGCAGCAACAAGTTTATCTGAAATCAAAGCCAGGAACCAGGCTATATTGGCGCTGTTGCTTTTATCGCTCAGCGCTTTATCTTTCAACTCTTGGAGATGTTGTTCCAGTACCTCGAAGTCTTTAGTAATAATATCAATTATAATGATTTGGAAATATAAACTAAGGTTGTCCCAACCTTTTTTGTTGCTTACATCCAGTCCATTGTGGAGGGTTTCAATGGCGGAGAAAAGATCTTCTACCTCAATATATGATCCAATTAAACCCATCCACAAAGACAGATTGTCTTCATCAAGAGCAAGGGCTTCCCGGTAGCATTCGATCGCTTTGCGGTGCCAGCCACGCATTGAGTAGCTATGAGCTAACCGGCGCACATAACCGGCATTACCGGGTTCTTGAGCAACAAGTTTTTCAAATATTCGGATTGCTTTTCCGCTATTTTCATTTTCCAGGTAAGCATCACCCAGCAGGCTGTTGATCACGCTGTAATTGGGATGAAATTTAATAACTTCCTCCAGGCACTGGATTGCTTTTTCGGCATTTTTTTCTTCCATAGCCTGAAGAGCGGCTTGATAATAAAACCTGCCGTTTTCGGGTAATGAATTGATTGAATCATATTCTTGGCGCGTATTTTCATCGCTTAAAATTTCATATGCTTCCCGGATTTTCATAAACTGATCGGGATACCGGTCAGGCGGATACTTCCTGACCAGCTTAAAATAAGCCTTCTTTATTTCGGTCGAGGTGGATTCTCTGGGTATTTGTAAGATTTCATAATAATCTTTCAAGCTTAACTTCATTCCTTTTTAAAGTTAATAAGTTTATCTTTAAGCAATCCAAAGCGATAACCGGGTCTTTGTTTTACTTCATTAAGGTAACATAAAGCGGCTGTGCTTTTTTTATTGACAGTTAAAGCTTTTTCCCAGCAGTCCATTGCCATCCTCGGTTTGCCCTCCAGTAATCTTAAGATGCCAAGCATATTCAAAAGATCTTCTGATGCATCGAAGTGTGGTATAATCTCATTATTTAAAATTTTTGCCGCCTGGTGATACTTCCTGTCTGCACACAATTTGTATAGCCGGTTAAAAGACGGGCCGGTTTCTTTAAAGGCTGCTTTTAGATCTACAAGGTAATCTGTAGCTTTATTAGTTTCCCGGTTACGGTTGACGCTGTGGGCCCAGCAGTAACCGGCCGTTTTAAATTTTCCCATCCGGTAATAACAAAGGCCGGTCAGATTCCAGGCTGAAATATTGTCCGGATCATAGCTGATAGCCTTTCTCAGGTTTAATACCGCCTCTTTCGGGTAGTCTTCCCGGGCCAGCTCCAGCCCCCGGTTGTAATAAATCCGTGAAAGATGCTCAGTCATTTTCTTCCTCGGTCAGCTCATAGATCATTTCGTGCAGATCTTTTTTATATTGATTCAAGGTTTTAGCGTTTTCTCCCTGCATCAGACCGGCCTTGATTTTTTGGATCAAACTTTCCATTTCGAAAGCATGAATACCGGCCTCGCCGCTTTCTATCATTTCGGTTGCTTTTTTAATGATTGCTTTGTACTTGCGAGCCTGGGAAACTTTTTCCCATCCGGATAAATCCATTTCTTCTTCCATTTTCACCGCGTTTGTTTCTATAACCAGATCGGCTTTTTCTCCGGTGCTCAGCACAGTTCCTTCTATCTGTAAGATACCATTAGCATCATAAGCAAAACTAACGCTTACTTTTTCTTTAAAAGCAGGCGCCGGAGGGATTCCTTCCAGCATAAACCGACCCAAAAAGTTATTGTAGGAAGCTTTTTTATATTCACCCTGATAGGCATTTATTTCCACCATGGTTTGGTTGTCGACCACAGTGCCGTAAGTTTTCTTTTTAACGGTCGGGATGGTTACATTTCTGGGGATAATTACGTCGAAGGCATCGGTTACAGGCAATCCCCCAACCACATCCAAAACCGATATCCCCAGGGTATAGGGGCAGACATCGGTAATCAGGATATCTTTTCCGGCCGACAATTCCCCGCTTAAAATGCCTCCCTGTATTGCTGCTCCGCGAACCACTGCCAGGTCGGGATCAATCAAAGAGCGGGGCTTTTGGTCCAGGGTTTGTTTGATAAACTGCTGTACGAAAGGGATCCTAGTTGAACCGCCCACCAGTAAAACCAGGTCGAGATTCGCGGCATTAAGCCCGGCATCATCCAGGGCGGTATGGATCTGGTCAGCTGTAGCATCGATAAGATCTTTAATTAACTCTTCAAAAATATTCCTGGTGATTGTATCTTCTAAAGCAACCGGGCTATTGTTTACTTCGATAAAATGTGGTAACAGCAAGTGATACTCTTCAGTTTCGCTCAGGGCCATCTTGCACTTCTCTGCTTCATCTTTTAAGCGAATCATAGCTCGCTTATCCTCTGTGATAGTGGAAGATTCCAGGTCATAATTCTTTGCAAAGCTTTCTAACAGGTAGTCGATCAAGAGCTGATCAAAATCTTTTCCGCCCAACTTGTTATTACCGCAGCTTGCTTTAACCTCGAGTACGCCTTCAAACATTTCCAAAACGGTTACATCAAGAGTGCCTCCGCCCAGGTCATAAACCAAAATATGCTGGCATTCCTGCATGTGTTCAATCCCGTAATCAAGGGCTGCCGCGGTCGGTTCGTTAATAATCCTTTCCACTGTAATGCCGGCCAGCTTTCCTGCCTCCATAGTGGCTCGCCTCTGGATATCGGAGAAGTAGGCCGGAACGGTAATAACCGCTTCATTGATATCTTCACCAAGGTAATTGCGGGCGCAGTCGATCAGGTAGGATAAAATAAACGAAGCCACCTGTTGGGGGTTGTATTCTTTGCCCTGCATAAAGAGCGGTTCATTACCACCCATCGATCTTTTAACCTCGATGATTGTGTCTTCAGGCCGTAGTAGGAGTTGGTCCCGGGCGTCTTTGCCGATGACCATTTCACCGTTTTCAGAAAACCCTACTGCTGAAGGAGTAATTTGATCTCCCTGGTGGTTGGAAATGACCAGCAGTTGACCCTCTTTTAAAACGGCAACTTCCGAGGTCGAGGTTCCGAAATCTATCCCTACAATTTTACTCGTCGTCATCACATCCTTCTTCTATTTTGTTGACTACAACCTGTGCTTTTCTAAGTACTTTTGCCTGGTATAGATATCCGCAGCGTATAATCGTCATGATAGCCCGATTTTGATACTGCCGGTTTGCTGTAACTTCCACGGCGGCATGAAGGTTGTTGTCAAAAGGTGCATCTACATCTTCAATAACGGAGATGCCGAGTTTGGAAAGCTCAGCAGTTATTTTTTTCCATAACAACTTGATTTGTTCAATTCGTTCCCCGCAGTCGTAGCTTAAGGTGTATCTGTAGAGATCTTCAATTTGATCTACTACATTGAGCAAACCCTGCACTAAAGATAATTTATCATTTTCAAGTCTTGCGATTGTTTCCTGATGATTCGCCATAACCTTGTCTTTTTCTTGTTCCTCCAGCGTAGCATTTAATAATTCTTCCAGCTGTAAATTGTTTTGATGCAATTCTTTGCCCACCCGTTTTAAGGAGGTCCGAAAAGATTCAATTAAAGGGGTAGCTTCATACAGGTAACCGGTTAATTCAGGGTCAATTGTAGCGAAGTCATACCTGGCCAGTTCCTTGTGAAAATCAATCAAAAGTAGCACCGTCCTCTGAATGATATCTACAAGTAATTATATCAGTCCGCAATTATATTTGAACCCTTAAGAAATAAAATATTTGCCTGGCTAAGATTGTAATATTGACAACTTTTAAGTTATAGTATGAATAGCATAAAGACGTGGTTGGTGTCGCAACTTCATAGTACCATCTTTAAATAATAACTAAAAGGGGGCGCACAAAGAAAATGCCCAAGGAAAATAGCAGCCATTACCGTATAGCCACTTATGTAAACGGCCTGTTGTATTATTACGGGGTGGTTGAAGTTAAAGAACTTTACCGGATGGTGCAGCAAAATCTTATTAAAACTCTTGAATTTAAAACATTCATCGACGTTATTAACCAGGTTATGGCTGATGATGAAAGCGGTTACTTTTTTGGCTGTAGTGATCAGTACCTTTTTTACCTTGATGTTGAAGATCTTGATCTGGTCCTGCGCGAGCAGGCTTGGCGGAACCAGCTTCCTTATCGTCCTGTTTCTGAGAAAGAAGCAGCAAAGGCTGAAAAAATAAGCCTTTCGAACTCAAGAGACAACCATTTTAAAAATATCCATATATTCCTGCGGAATAAAGGTTGGGATAGTGAAGCGATTTGTGATTCACTATTCGACATTGAGGCATATTATAGAAATGGGGAACAGGCAACTGACCTGTTACAAAGATATTTCAGCAAAATCAACTTTCAAAGTGAAAAGGAATTGTTCCAATTGACCGGTTTCTTGAATAAATTTTTGAATAATACTCCGTTGTGGATTCTCAAAGGCTGGACCCCCAGTGAAGTTCAGAAGCGCTTTGAAAAGTCCAAACGGGAACCGGTGCCGGAAGAACCTTTTTCTCAGGGCAGCATCCTTGAAAATGTTCAAGATAAGGTGGGGCGAAACGAGCCATGCCCCTGCGGAAGCGGGAAGAAATATAAAAAATGCTGCGGGATGTTCCGGCAGGAAGAATCGGCCCCGGCAAAAGGTTCCAATTCCCCGGCAAATGCTGACATCGCTCAGCCTAACTCTGCCGCCTTTCATCAGGAAACAAGTCTTCCAACACCGGCAGTTGCCGATAGCAAAGAGCCCACCGGTAAAGAATGGGAAGCTCTCTTTTCCGCCGCTCGGAACTTTAAAGAAGCGAAATGCTGGGAGTGGATGGACGATAACGACTTGTTCGGGGTCAAAGATCCCGAAAGCGAAGAAGTTGCCTACTGCAGCATCATGGGCAAGCTGGGCGAGCATTTTGCCCTGGGGGCCTATTTGGGCGCCGAAGGCCTTTATTCATTTTTGCGCATGCAGGATTCAGCAAATCCTGAAGAAATGAGAGAACACTACTTCGGACAAAAATGCCTGATGGCCTCTTTTGAAGATCGTGAACAGCTAAGTGAGCGGGATCGTTCTATTATTAAGGAAATTGGCTTGAAATTCCGGGGAAGAAAGCAATGGCCGCTTTTCCGTTCCCTAAAACCAGGTTATTATCCCTGGTATATCACTGCATGGGAGTGCCGGTTTTTGACTGTGTGTCTCGAGCAGGCTTTGGAAGTTGCCCGGCTTTGCTTTGAGTCTAAAACTATCCTGGACCGCTTTGAAAAAGATCGGGAACTAATGCTTTTGCGTACCCTGCAAGACAAAGGCCAAGAGACAGTATGGGTGAATGAGTATCACCTTCCAGAAGTATTCAGCAAAGAATACTCTGTTTACGGGATTAGTGATGAAGTAACCCTGCGCAGGCTTCTTAATTCATTGGAAAAGGGTTCGGCAACCTGGGAAGTGGATTTATTTTACAGCCTGATGCCGGTTCAAGAAAAAAAAGATGACAGACCTTATTTTCCCATCATTTTTCTAGTTGCAGATCTTTCCACCGGTTTGCTGATTGGTTATACTATGTTGATGGATCTGAAAGCAGAAGCCAATGAAATCACCGAGACTCTAATTAATAGTATTCAAAGCTCAGAAAAAATTCCTAACCGAATTGTGGCGGAAAAAGAAGAAACCCGTTTTTTCCTTGATAAAATTTGTTCTCAGCTTGACATCAAACTTGAACTGGTTGATCAACTGCAGATGATTCCTGAAGCCCGGGCCGAACTACTTAAAGGAAATTTTTAATAATTATATATTGTTAGCTATTTTTATGAAACTGGTGATCAAGCGTTATTGCGATTTTGCTCCCGATTTTAAAGTTATCTACAAAAATTATGACGTCCGTTTCCCCTGCTGCTATTTATCATTTTTAATGCCTGCAAGCTCGGCAATATACCTGCCCCGATTAAAGCGATTGTTGTAGCGGAAAATAGTGTCTACCAGGCCCATGTGCAATGTGCCGAAGCGTTCTGCATAGAATCTACTAAGCCAACGATAATATTTTTCCATGCTTTTCATGTTCTGGGTAAAGCATATGCCTATGAGTTGATCAATGTAGCGGTCTGCCTGTGGCTTTTCTGGAAAATAATTATCAAGTTGCGGTTTTGGGCCGCATGAAATTGGCTTGTATTCCTGAACAAAAACGTAAGCTCCGGGCAGTGAACGTAGAAAAAGAAAGCGCTCTAAATCCTGGGCCAGGGTGGTGTTAAAACCATACATACAAATGAATTCCACATTATCCCTTGACTCGAAGTTGAACAACTCGTATTTTTTCCGAATCTCCGGTAAATTTCTGGTATCGTTTAAACTAAAATGATAGACAATCCTGCTAAATTTTACATTTGAGCAGGGAATCTTTTTGATCAGTCGGGCCTTGTCTTTGTTTACCAGGTTTAAGTCCAGGGTCTGGTTGAAATTGACTCGCAAGTTTTTGGAGGCAATTTCCTCTAACAGCTGATGGCTGTTTGGGTGAGCCAATAAGTTGTCGTCTAAAAGGATTAACTTATCCCGGTTTGGACCGGTCAGGGTATTGAGATCATCAACCTGTCGCGGTTTACCCTCTTTAATGGGCACCAGGCAAAAAGGACATTTAAAGGGACAGCCCCGGGTTAAAAAACCGATAGCCCGGTCATGGTATCCTGGATATAGATTGTAGTCGGGCTCGGTTTCTTCCACTTCTCGGGGCAGACGTTTCCTGATATCTATGCCCGATCCTCCACAATGAAACTTGTCACCATAATATGCCTGCATTTTTTCCAATTTCTTTAGTGAACTGGGATAATTAAAGATGCTGCTGGCGAATACTGCTTCTATTTCTGGTTCATAGGCCGCCTTTTTCACCAACTTGACATGATAACCCTGCTGCTTGTAATAGCCGGCCAGTTTCATTAAAGCCAGGTTGGGTAAGGTGCTGTCCACATCAACCAGGAGTATCGTACTGATTGACAATTGGGCTGTTACCGCAGAAAGAGGGTGAGTTTCGGTAAAGAATTGAGGGCTTTCCGTGACCTTTGGATTTACGGGAAAATGTGGCAACTTTTTGCTCAAAAATGATTCAGGCCAGCAACCGTGTAACGATGCAGGTGCCGCAACAATAAACTGCATGGCCGGAAAAAGCTTGTCGAGCAGGTTTGTCCAATCGTTTAGATATTCAGGGGGGCAATATCGATCCGGCCTGTAAAGGAGCATAATGCCCGGGAAATTAAGCGGGTTGGCACAGCTGGGCAAAGCGTCGTGGAGATGTCGGGCCGCATCCAGGGCAGGTAACATCAACAGCCGGTGCCGGGGAGCTATCCGAGACCAAAGCTGTGAAAAATCTACATTTTTTTTCATCCATTCAGAAGTGTCAATATGCAGGTGCTGCTTAATTGCGTTTTGGATGTTTTTAAGAATTTGCAACGGCATATAACGGCGGTGCTGAACAGCACGGTAATGGAGATTGCTCAGGAAGGCGATAGGATCGGTTAAACGCGCTTTCTTGTTGAATAGAGAATGTATGCGGCGTAACTGGTAAAATGGATCGGTAAAATCGAAATCATCGCTTCCGGCGTGTGCCAGTGGTGCGCTTCCATAAGCAAATAATGGATGCTTGGCAGGCGGGTTCCACTTGGAAAAACGTGAATAGGGAATTTCATTGTGGATAAGCCGCTTTTCCTTTTTTAACAAGCGCTTTCCTTCTCCCTGGGGGGTTATTCCCAACCCGCTTTGTACTTGGGAATTTTCAGTAACCACGCTCTTTCTCACCTTGTGCTCAGCCCAAATCAGCTCAAGTTGTAAAGGTTGAGTTTGATCATAAATTAAACTGGTCAAATCATAGGGAAGTTGCTCGAGATGCTCTGCACAGCCACAACCGGCCAGGGCCGTGAGCTGTAAAAGTTCCAAACCTTTTTCTGTATCGTCAGCATTGAAAAGGCTCCATTTTTTAGAAGTGCTTTGTCCACTGCCGAGTTTTAAGCTCCCCGAATGATTACGGAGTGCATTGCTGTATCTGAGTTCAAATAGGTACATCTATTTCCTTTCACTTTCAGAATCAAACCGCGCCGACTTGGGAAGGGAACATTTTGTTACTGTCCGTGCTTATCGCCTATCTTTTTCAGTAATAATTTACCATCCTTCCCCTTCGGCATCAGAAACAAAAACCTCCCCTTTTTGGGCTACTGTAAATTCTAAAAGGCAGACTTTTGAAGATTACCGCTCTTTAACTCAGTTTTCAAGTATATAATATATTGTTTCATTATATTAGGCAAATCCTGACAAGGGCGTATGGAAACGATAAAGCATGGAAGCAGGGCACCCCTTGCATCCTTGTTTAAGAAGAGACCAGGGCCCGGTCTGGGACTTGTTCAGGGGCAACACTTTATAGTCGGTCAAATCTTTACCCACTACGAATTCATCCGCAATTGGCACACATTTAAAAGATAGCTCAGTGAAATTCCGGCCAATTTTGGGCAGGATTTTAGGGGTAGGAGTTTAATATTAATAACGAAATAAGAGTTGGTCTTGGAAGGCAGGTAAGAAAAATTGGTGAATTTATTCATGTAACGAAACTTTTCCCTTGGCAAAAGAAGTCCGCGTTGGAGGGTAGGATTGGAAAGAAGACAGCTTTCCACCGGGATAATAAAAACAAAAAGATCGCAAGCATATTAATGCAATAATGAGATAGGAGGAGTGCAGCATGGATAGTGAAGAATTGGAACGGGTTTGCTTTAACTGTACTCACTTTTTTCCTGCCAGCGACGAATTAACAGAATATGGTATCTGCTTGGATGATGAGGACTTTGCCCCCTACATCAAAGATCTGCTGGAAGATTTTAACTTTGCTTCCTGCCAGGACTTGATTGACAAAAAGAAATTCTCGGGAGACTACGAGGGCTGTGAAAATTTTGAGGTAGCAGAAATATTGGAAATAGATAATGACAGCCCCCTGGAAGAGCTGCTGAATACCTACAAGGAAACGGGAGAAATAGACGAGGAAAAGTTAGAAAAGGCGATATTTGAAGAGCAAATTAAAAATATTGATTTGAAAACTTTGCCCGTGGAGCCCTATGCGGAAAAGCTTGAAAGCGGAGGCCCGGAGGAACAAAAAGAGGCCCTGCAAAGCCTCGGTGGACTGGTTTCGCAGGGTAACCGGGAAGCCTTTAAAGCATTGTTTGACTATCTTAAAAAGTTGCCCCCTCCGGAAAGGATCAATGAAGTACACACGAAAATTGATATCCTGGAAAACCTTAAAGCCAGTCCATATCCAGAGCAAAAAATAAAACTTATTTCCCTGCTCATGGACGAACTATATAAGGTTGCCTCCAATAATACCACCAGGCAATGGATAACGAAGATCTTAGAGTATCTGGCCGATCTTCCGGAAGCAGAAATCCGCCCCCCTCTGGAAGCTCTGTTAGAAAAAAGACAGTTCCCTTTACGAACCCGGAAAAAAATCGAAGCTTTTCTGGATCAGTAAACGCCCAAAATAAATTTTTACCTGTATAAAAGGTAACGATGATGGTTAAATGAGTAATTTGCGATCTAAGGTTAAAAGAATACGCGAGCGTAACTGCCACTTGCTGGAACAAGAGCAGCAAAGAATATTAAATGTATTGATTAATCTTGGTGCGGTAAAGGTAATTCTTTTTGGTCCCTTTGCTCGCAATGATTGCGGTCTGCAGGGTGACCTGGATCTGCTTGTAGTTATGGACAGCAGGAAAAAAATCAACCCTTTTATCAAAAATGTCTCAGGAGAAGAATTGCTTTTGTATGCGCAAACAACCTGAGGAAGAAGGCCACAGATGGCTGGAATGGACTGCCTGATGACATACCACAGCCCGGGTATATACCCGGAAGCCGGCAGAAGAATCGGTTAAGCTGGCGGAAAAAGCCATTGAATTCGTGAAAAATAGGTTAAACCATAATATCGAACCGGAGCGTAGCAATTACTTCATCCACCTGCTACTCTGTTCTTTGCTCTATTTCTGTAACACATTCGGTTTTGATTTTTTCAACCAGAAACTGAAGAGCACCTACAACATGTGGTCTAATGTCGCCACCAATGAGGATGTACATGATATCATCGCCGATCTCAAGCATACCTTCATTAAGCCAGGTTTTTATATAAAAGATGCCCTTCATCTTATAGGTTTCAGCAATTGCCGCATCTACTTTTTCTGCATCATAAAAGAACTTCATTTTTTTTACCAAAGAACCATTATCTATCCCCTGGCGAACCTTTGCTTTAGGTGTTTGACGGACAACACCATTATGGACTAAAAACATCCCCACCTTTGCAGCTGCAGGATCGGCTTTGGCTTCCCGCATCCATTCATCCACAGATGGTGGTGTTTTTTTGCTATTCTCATTAACCATAGTTTGCCACGCTCCTTCTCCTAAAGCTCTTAGTTCTTTTAGTGGCCTTTCTATTACTTCTGCATTCAATTACAGGTGGCCGGTCCTTGTAGGTTTCCGGCTGCTAATTATTACTAAAATCTACCATCATTTATTCGCTGCCTCGTGCCAAGATTATAATCAAGTTTTTACCCGGCAATTAATAGTCATCCACCGGGCAACCATTTCACCTTAAAAATCCCTGTCACCAGTTATATATCGATTAACCTCTGCCTGCTGGGTAGCCAGTTATTATCAATTGCTCAGGTAACGGTTAAGCTTTACTCAGGCAGCGCTGCCAGTTTTTATCTTCGATTAGGTCAAGTGCAACAACGCTGAAACCGGCCTTTTCCAGCAGGCGTTTGAGTTCTCCGGGACTGTACATGGCCATTTCGCCGCTAGCCAGGTACCGCTCATTTCTCTCTTTGAACTTATCGCTTGGGTACACTGCGTTGATAATCAGAAACCTTCCGCCCGGTTTGAGCACTCTTTTTACCTCTTCAAAACACCGAACAATATTGGGCCAAAAATATATTGTTTCCACAGCGAGCACCAGGTCAAACCAGTTGTCTTCAAAGGGCATGTTTTCTACCCCGGAATGGATAATTTCCACCCTGTCTTCAGCGATCAGCTGTTCATTGTATTGTTTAGACCAGGTCACACAATCCGCTGAATAGTCGATGCCGTAAACTTTGCCGTTTAAAGCCATTTCAGCCAGCCTGGCTACGGTTAGCCCCCCACCGCAGCCGATATCTAAGATAGTGCTGTTTTTTGCTGTTTTGATCTGCTCCAGACCCCAGCTGGTCAGCTTATAATGGTTTTCATTCATTTCTTGCACGGTAACTCTGCCCTGTTCGCCGGTGGGTTTTTTGCATTGTTTCAACTGTCGCTCTATGTCTTTCATCTTTATCTGCTCCCCTTTTTGCTGGTATATTATCGTTTTTATTCATGCTACTTGAACAGGGTAGTCTTGTCAAAATTCACCTTTCCACCGATACTTCCTGGGGAAGAACCCAGGTCGACCAGGTTATGCTCTTTTATATCTTGACTTGGCCATGCGCAGGGGGTGTTTCCTGGTTTTGCTGGAGCAGAAGCTTGTTTCAGCAGCAAAGAGGTCTGGAGTTCCCACACCATCAATAAAAAGCATTATTCCATGCAAGAAGTAGATGTTCACAGGCCGTATCAAAAACTTATTCAAGCTAACCATATAATAATTACAAAATCTCTTACCGAAGATGTTGCAAGTACCCCGTCCCCTTATAGCCGTTTTATTTAAGAAATGTTATTATATATCACAACACCTGGTAATTATCAGTCACAGGAGAGGCTAAATATTTAATTTTTTTAGTTAGGAGGTTTAGTTATGTCCGAGCATTGGTATATCTTTCGCCAGGGAAAACAGTACGGTCCATTTAATTGGGACCAAATTGCATTTAATTACCGCGAAGGAAAGATCAGGGGAGACGACCTGTTATGGAGCAATTCCACAGGTGACTGGGTTAGGGCGGAAAGCTTGAAGGACTTATCTGCCGGAACTGAGCACCCGCAGAGTGAAGGAAAAGCTACTTCTAAAGCCCGGCAACAAAAGAACGGTGCCGAGATCAGCGCTAACTACCGTGTGTTGGGGTCGGTTATGCCCATGGTTGAAATCAAACTTGGGAATAATGAGCGTCTTTATGCCCAGAGCGGGGCGATGCAGTGGATGGACCATAACATCAAGATGGACACGGAAATGAAAGGAGGAATTTTTGGTGCGTTGAAACGCCGGGTTTCCGGGGAAGACATGTTTGTTCAGTATTTTACCGGTTTGACTGACGGGGCTATTGTGGCATTTGGACACACATATCCCGGCAATATTATTCCTTTAGACATTTCCAGCCAGCCAATTATCTGCCAGCGTAGGGCCTTTTTATGCGCCTTTGAAACTGTCAATTATGATGTTTATTTTCAAAAGCGCCTCGGGGCCGGTTTTTTTGGCGGTGAGGGCTTTATCATGCAAAAGCTTTCCGGCTATGGAACCGCTTTTATCGAAATAGACGGAGAATGTGTCGAAAAAGAGCTTGCCGCCGGCGAGAAGATCAGCGTGGAAACCGGTTCGGTGGGGGCCTTTGAAGAAAGTATCGACTTTAATATTGAACGGGTTAAGGGGGTTAAAAACATGTTTTTGGGCGGTGAAGGTATGTTTTTAACCACTCTTACCGGACCGGGCAAGATCTGGCTGCAGACCATGCCCATTCAGAACATGACTGCCGAAATGTCTCAGTACCTGCCAAGTGGTAAAGGAAACAAATAGCTGCTGCCATAGTTTTTGCGGCCGGCTGCAGCAGGTAGGGTAAAATAATGAAAAAGCGGGATTTATTAATCCTCGGAGTTTTATCTTCACCGGTATACTCCCGCTTTATTTTATTATAAGATCTTTATTGTAAAGGTGATTTTTTCATTGTTTTTAATCACTTCCGCTTCGGCGGTCAGGTTTCGCAGGGTAACCGGAAAGCCTTTGAGCATTGTTTGACCTGTTTAAAACATTGCCATCTCCCAAAAAAGATTGTTGAAGTACACTAATTTACTTAACGGCCTCCAAATTTATGTAATTCCTAAAAGTGATGTATGATCCTGATGTATACATCGCAAACTTGTGGTGAAGGGGGATCTAAAAAATGAAAAGAACGCAAATATACTTAAAGGAATCACAAAAAAAGAACTGGTGGAACTGGCTGCTCAAAACGGCAAAACGCTTGCCGGAATAGTCAGTGAGGCTGTTGATAATTATCTGGTAGCAAGAAAAATGAACAGTCAGGAAATGCTAGAGCGAACCAGCGGCCTTTGGAAAGATGGGGATGAGCTTGATTCTGAAAAATACCTTAACGGATTAAGAAGTGATATGAATATGGTTGATGCAATTATTGCAGCTACAGCCAGGCACCCAGGAGCAATTCTCTACACCCTTAATACAAAGGATTATCCCACCCTCGCTATCAATAAGCACCAGTTTTGCACTTCTAAATCTCGGTTTCAAAATTGCAGGCGTAATGATAAAAAATATCCCTGCCTGTTTTAGAAAGTTTTATTTCTGTGCAGGTAGAACTGTTGGTTTAAAAGAAGTCTAAAAAAGAAAGACATCTCCTCGGGAGTGCAGTTCCAGAATTAGATCATCCCGGGCGTTCTGTTCCCTTGCTACTTTTACTTTTTAAATATCCGGGCATAGAAAAGAGGTAGCATGAAAAATGGCTAAAAAATTTATCATAATTTTCCTGGCAGGAGCAGTGTTGACAGTTGCCGGGGCAATGTTCTGGTGGGTGCTGGCGATACCGGGGATATTGTTACTGTTGATAGGTTTGATGTTAGCAATACTTTTTTCTATCCAAAAAAATAATATCGAAAGAGAAAAGAGCAAAGTACAGGAAATCATAAGGCAATCGGAAAAAAAGACAGGTTCTTTTTCAGAGGCAGAAAAGAATAGTGAAGGCGGGAACAGTAGCTTTACCGTATTACTGGAAAACCACGTTAAAAAAGGCCAAAAATTGTTTTGATGGTGGCTGCTATAGCAATAGTTATAGAGGTGCTGAATTGCTCAAAACTCTTAAGGTTTATTTGGTAGCAGGTACCCCGTCCCCGCGCTACCCTGCTGGAATAAGATCCAAGAGGAAGGCTGGATAAGATGGTCGAAATATTGGTTTTTTTTTAATTGGTTGTATCGGTGGATTTTTCTCAGGATTCCTTGGCATTGGTGGAGGGGTGGTTTTAATACCCCTGCTTATTTACTGGGGAGGTATGGAAATCAATAACGCAGCAACTATAAGTATGATTTTTATTGTTCCTGCTTCCATATCCGGTATTATTTGTCACAAACGATTGGGCAATATCATTGCATATATAGGGATTTTAATGGGAATTGGCAGTTTAATTGGAAGTTTTTCTTCAGCTCTATTCGCGGACATGATTTCTGAGTTCATCTTGCAATTGATTTTTTTGGTGGTTGTTCTTATAGCAGCATTTATGCTCTTATTTAAAGATAGAGTAAACACTTATACGAAAAAAGATGTGCCGATAAAAAAAATAACGACAATTCTTATAGGATTAATACAAGGCACATTAACAGGAATGCTTGGTATAGGCGGGGGGTTCATTGTAGTACCTCTCATGATATACTTTTTAGCCATGCCCATACATTTTGCCGTAGGAACGTCATTGGTAGTAATTTTCTTTTCTGCTAATGCTGGAATTATAGGAAAGGCTGCTGGATTGAGCCTATCTTTTGGTTCGGCATGGTTAGTTATAGTAGGCGCTATTCCCAGTGCTCAGTTAGGAGGTTGGGTTGCTTCCAAAACAAAGCCCTACTTATTGCGTTACTTCTTTCTTATATTACTTGTTATTATATTCATATCTATGTTATTTGATATAATTAAATATTATAGTTAAGCCTATATAATTGTGTAAATTCGAGGAGCCATTTCTCCTTTCCTTCGGTTAGAATTTAATCGGTGAAAAAACAACCCAGCCAAGAGGAGATCTGAAATGGCTCAATACCAGTTTCCTGGTTGTCTTTACGAACCATAAATTGGCGGGTTGGGATTTTGCTATACGTCCCCCTGCTAGACCCTCAGGTTATTGGGGTTATTTGCATGGTGCTCATTGTCCTCTTACGAATGGCCGATGGGGCCTTCTGTAAAAAGGTTTTCTCGCAGCTCTTGGTCCCAACCAGGCATATTTCTTCTTAGCCATTCCAAAACCATGCAAGCATGTTCAATCTCTTCATCGCGGTTATGTTCCAGAATTTCTTTTAGGGCCTCATCCTCAGAGACATCTATCCTTTGATGATACCAGATCACCGCTTCCACTTCTTCCCTGAGGCTGTGGAGAGCGCGGACGTAGTTTTTTGCTTCAGTGCTAAGCTGATCTGCTGATTCTATATAGTTTGACACTTCTCTGCCTCCTTACATAATTGATTTATACGCACATTGAAAGTTTATAACAGTATCTTTTTCTAGTCAAGGCAAAAACTGAACAGGCTTTGGCTTACGTGCTTTTAATGGCCCTGCTCATGTTTGGTCTGCTGGAGCGCCGCGTCCGGGAGGCGATGAAGCATAAGTCCGAACCGCTGATCATTCCCGGCAAGGTAAAACCTTTCAGATCCACCGGCAACCCCAATCGCCGCGCTTTCGGCAGCCGCTTCAAAATGCCCGGGGTGCTTGAACTAGCCGGGTTCTCACCCGGTATCTATCTCGATATCAAAGGACAGAATGAATTTTTGTGTTTTAGGGTGTTGCAAACCCGTTATATGGAAAGATGGAAAAATATAGGTAAGGAGAATTTTTATGTCAATTAATTTCTTGGTTCGGGACGAATTTTATTTTACAGTTAACACACTACAATTTTCAGCTTCTTGGACTACAGCACTGCTGACACTGCCGAGGAACATTTTTTGCAAACCACTTCGACCCCTACTGCCAATAACAATAATGTCAAAACCTTCGTCGCAACTTGTTTTCACGATAGTATCTACGGGGTGTCCTTCTTTGAGAATTGTCCGTGCCTGGATATTCTTTTCTTTAAAAACTTGTTGGGCTTCCTGCAATATCTTATTTCCTTCATTCTTATTCTTTTCCAATAACTCCCTGAATTTTTCCATGTCTTCTTGGGTTGGGCCATAGCCTTCTCCCCAAGGCAAAGCAGAAAGATTTAATTTTTCATCATAAACGTGAATAATAGCTGTTTCATCAACATTACAACCTTCAGCGATTATGGCAGCTTTTTCTAATGCTTTTTGACTGTGCTCCGATCCGTCTGTACACACTAAAATTTTCATATAACATCTCTCCTATCTCATTATTGTATTAATATGCTCCCGATCTTTTTGTTTTTCTCCAAATTTGAAGAAGATCGGCAGTGGTGGCTGTGGATATAGTGGTCAACGCTCGTATGTTAATTTATCTATAAATATATTTACGTGGTCATAGAAGTTCGTAAGGGTCTATAAAAGCCCAAGATTTATTAACGTGTGAATGATAACAACAATAAATAAAGAAAGGGCGAATCCTCCGTGAATTAAATACCATGAATCGCGCTTTTGGGGTGATATTCCAAAACGTATCATGATACCAGTAGCCAAGATAGCTATAAGAAGTAGAAAAGTTGCAAGTCCTGTCCCAATGTCAGGAGCGAATTCTGCAGGGCGCCCCACCTGTTGAGCGAAATGTATGGATATAAGCAAGATTGCTATTAAATTCCCAAATACGTGGACTTGCAAGAGCGTTTTCTTTTTAACTTTTAAGTTACGTTTAATATAGGCATATATTGCGGTAGAAAAAAGAAGGTATAACCCTCCAATAATGGATCCCCAGTGATGCAAATAAAAAGGGCCAATTGTAAAGTGAAGATCCCATATTCTAAAGTATGTGCCAACTGACGCTAAAATAATGATTACCAGCAGTCCTAATGTAAACCTAAATTGAGTTTTCATCTTCACTAAGTCTCCTATAGGCAGAAATTTAATATAATTGATATAACTATAACATATCCCCGCTTAAATTAAAACCTACCGCGATCACAAAGCCATGGCAAAAGCATCAACCCATAATTTACCATTATTGCTTACGATGGGTTTGAAATGCTCATAAAGCACTATATAATATCGCCATGTATCATCCTTTCAGTCTATTTCCAACGGAGTCAGCCTAAACTGGCATCCACAAATCTAGCCGGCCATTTCTTAATCAGGAATAAGCCCGATAATTTTTTTGGTTCGTCATTTTATTGCTACAGATTAAAAATTAATGCCCAGCAAATAATCCAGATAATCTGTGTTGAGCGATGCTCTAAATCGTTTTGCTTTTAAACTCCTCTTGGCATATTTTTCTTGGTCCTTTTTGACCACATTCATAGCAAGACGCCTCAGCAATGCCAAATTTTCAGGAGCTTTGCCTTTCCGGGTCCGGCTCGCATCTTCACCAAAGGTTACATCAAGACTCCAGTTGGTACTTTCTAGGGCTACCACATAGTCCGCCTTTTTCTGGGTGTTCATGGCATCTACCGTAATTATACAACCCTTAAGAAACAACATATTGAGCAGCTCGGGAACGGCGGTAATTTCATTGCTCTTCTCCTCTGTTTTGGCCTGCCCAAGAATCATTTTGTTGCTGCTGCACCAGGCATTCACAATATGAATCGCTTTTTGATCCTTTTCTGCCGTCCCCCGTGCCATTTTCCCATCTAAGGCTACTACTGTGCCTTTACTCGCCTCGGTTACATCCTTTATCCACTGGGTAAAACATTGGCCAAACTGCTTCGGGTCAATAACATCGAATACCTTCTGGTAAGTATATTGAGACGGTATCCCGTTGGGCAATTCAAGGTATTTGCTTAACCAGTCTTGCCTTCTTTCCGCCCAAATCTCTATTTCTGGCCAATCATTGCAATTGCATATCATAGCGCATACAACAATGAATATAACATCAATTAATTTATGTTTGACTTTCTCATCCTGCCTCGGATCATAAATGGTAATAAAATAGTTGAAAAATTTCCCTTCGTACTTCTCGTCGCTCATACTCTCTACCCCCACATTAGCAGATTTCTGAGCACTATCATATCTGATGGGATAAAGTTTGTCCAGTAACATTCCTCCCATATTCAGCAATATTTAACTTAATGCTTTTACCGTGCAGGAAAGGTAGCCTTGCAGCCGCCTGGGAAACCCGCCAGGTCGCTGCAAGCCCCGGCGTGGTCGCCTGTCCACCAGGAGACGCAAATTCGGCACCGGTTTTGCAAAGTGGCCAGGCCGCCGCGTGGATTGAGAGCCGGTAGTGCAAAAACGCACAACCGGCTACGGCGCATAATCTGCCAACAAGCTAGCGACAGAATATGCGCTAAAAGCTTAAAACCACTAAAGGAGGGCCGGCTTCCAACCGGCCCTCTAAACCACTCCGCTCCATTATGTAGGTCTTCGCAAGCGGGCCAGTGGCCGGCTGTGTTCAGCCTGCACAGTTCCGCTGCGCTCTTGCTGCGACGGTAACCCTGAAAAAACCGGCCGGGATTACCGCCTCCGCTTACAAAATACTATAAGGACGGTTGATCGGCTACGCCGATCGGCACAAGTAGTAGGGCTGCAGTAATATTTTGGTCGCCGGTTGTCCAGTCAAGGTTTTGGCGAATGCCAAACCATGCGCAGCCATGATTTGACCTTAATTGGGCATCCGGCGGTCGGTTAGGCTAAAAACTCTTTTTAAGATTAATTGCAGATGAAGAGAAGCTTATAATTTATGAAGGATTTCTTTAAAGATTGTAGAAGAATTTTACAATTGTAATGTTTATATCGAATTAGTTTGAGAACAGATGATATAAAAGGCTGACGAGATTTATACCGAGGAATTTTACGGAGCAGCTCTGATTTAATCAGGCGACAAGGAGGATTTTGCCCATGACTAACCAAAAAATCAGGATCAGGTTAAAGGCTTCTGATCAACAATTATTGGACCGGTCTGCTGGGAAGATAGTAGAGACGGCGCGACGTACGGGAGCTGATGTTTACGGTCCGGTTCCTTTACCGACAGAAAGAAGCCTTTATACGGTTATTAAGGCGCCACACAAAGATGGAGATTCCCGGGAGCAATTCGAAATGCTCACGCATAAGCGCCTAATTGATATATTAGAACCTGCACTGAAAACAATTGATGCTTTAGTGAAGCTTGATTTGCCTGCCGGGGTTAACATTGAAATGAAGCTCTAGCTAAAGTGGCGGGAGGTGCCTATATAAAAAACTTGCCCTAAATGCGGAAAAAATCTTATATTCAACAGACGCTTAAGGCCAGCGGATTTGCCCTTACTGTAGAGAGGATATAACAGAAGCAGAACCGGCCGATCTTTTCAAGGGCTTTAGCCACTTTAAAGAAAATGGAATATGGTCCAGGAGGGCACTGGCGGCCGGGAATAAGCTTTAAAGCCGGGCAGGCCCTCGCGGCGCTTAAAAGACAATCGCAAGCATCAAACCTTTTGACTAGATCCGGCTGAAATATAGATGATCACCGAGATATCGAAAAAAGCCGGGGTGGGTAAATACAAGGTGGTTTCCGCAGCGATAGCGATAAGGCTGCTTTATGATTATGTGTTTGAAAATGACCAGAGAAGTGGACAAGCTACTACACCGGTCCAAAAAGGAGGAACTAATCAATAATGGAAACATTAAAAGCAGCAGCAAAATCAAATCCTAATTCTATAGCAGGTGCTTTAGCAGGCTCTATCAGGGAAAACGGGAAAGCAGAAATACAAACAATAGGAGCGGGAGCTCTTAATCAGGCTGTTAAAGCAGTAGCTATTGCCAGAGGATATTTAGCTCCCAGCGGGATTGATCTTATTTGTATCCCCGCCTTTATCGATATTGAAGTTGAGGGGGAAGAAAGAACTGCAATTAAACTATTAGTGGAACCGCGGGGGAGAATTTCTTATCAAAGCAGCGATCCTGGTGGGAGCAAAGATTTGACCGGGAATAATCAATAAGTTTTTGATTAGTGACAGTAAAAAAGAGGGCTCCATTGGTGGCAGTTTTTAAAAATAATGATTTTGTAACCGGTCTAGTTGAGCAAGCAAACAAGCCAGCCAAAAACAGAGGTAATCCGGATTGCCCTGGAATAATTTTTGCGCAGGTAAATGACTGTTATAGTTATAATGGGGTAGCAGGAAAAACTAAAGGTGAAATTCGTGAAAAAAGACAAGGGGAAGATAAATGTTGGGATGGGTGTTGGCTTGGGGTTTATTTTTGCCGGGATATTTACCTTCGATTGTCGCTAAAGCAATCAACAGCTCCATTAAGGCTTTAGAAAATCCATTGTTGATAAAACTTGGCCTGTTAGCTGGCAGTTCTTTTTCTGCCCAGTGGATAATAATGTTATCCAGGTCAGCTTTGTTTTGAACCTTTTGTGCTGCAATTGATTAATCTTCCTCAATCGGTTAAAATTATGATCACCACATAAAGGATCAGGGTATTATTCAGGTGAGGATATGCTAATTCAGCAAAAATTGAAACTTTGCAAGGCGCTTCTAGGATTCCTGTTCGTGCTGGATTAGTTGTTGAATATATTGCAGGCAGACCATTATTTACTTGTTCTGCCCGTTATTATATCTTTCCGGCACACTAATTGATGTGAGAGGAGAGATTTTTTTTATGCTTTACCTGGAAGCGGAACATATTGAGAAATACAATGACGAAAAGCCGAACCGGGGTGTAGGAAAGAGTTGTTGCCAAATAGTCTGGATCCGCCAGTTTTCTAAAGAGGAGCCCTGGGCCGGGGGAGCAAGACCCTGGCCGAATTTGACCTTAGAAGAAAATTATTAAAAAATGAGGTGCGTTGAATGAACAATAAACAAGCTGAAGTAATGCAAAACGGGCAGGGATTCGTGGCCGCCCTCGATCAGAGCGGGGGGAGCACCCCTAAAGCGCTGGCAGATTATGGAATAGCAGAGGACCAGTACGGTAGTGAAGATGAGATGTTCGACCTCGTTCATGCTATGAGGACCAGAATTATTAGCAGTCCGTCCTTTACATCGAAGCATATTCTGGCAGCGATTTTATTTGAGCAAACCATGGATCGAACCATAGAAGGCTTCTATACGGGAGATTATCTATGGGAGAAAAAGGGCATTGTTCCTATTCTCAAGGTAGATAATGGCCTGGATGAGAAAAAAGAAGGGGTTCAACTGATGAAACCGATCACAGATTTGGATTCCAAGCTGGACCGGGCAACAGAACGAAAGATGTTCGGAACAAAGATGAGATCTGTCATAAAAAGCGCTAATCATGAAGGAATTATAAAAATTGTTGAGCAGCAATTTTTCTACGGCAAAAAAATTATGGCAGCAGGGCTTGTTCCGATCCTGGAGCCTGAAATTGATATAAAGAGCCCTGATAAAAAAGAATCAGAGAGGTTCATGAAAATAGAAATATTAAAGCACTTAAATAACCTTTCTGAGGACGAAATAATTATGCTGAAGCTTTCTATACCAGACGAAGATGGTTTCTATTCTGAATTAATTGAGCATCCAAAGGTCATGCGTGTAGTAGCACTTTCCGGTGGTTACAGCAGAGAAGAAGCGGTAATAAGGTTAGAAAGAAACCCTGGTTTAATTGCAAGTTTTTCCAGGGCATTGTTGGAAGGCCTTAATGTTCATCAATCAGACGAAGAATTTAATGCTATGCTGGGTAATTCTATAGAAGAAATTTACAGGGCATCGATTACATAAGGCCCTAGGGACGGTTCTTTGTTTGTGACCGTAAAGCCCATAATAAAAGGTGACAGGAGGCGATAAAATGAATTGGCTTGATGCAGTTATCGCAGCCGGTTTATTGCTTTTCATTATTGCAGGCTTTCGACGCGGGTTTCTGATCGGACTGGTTGAATTGGCAGGTATTGTAGTATCAGTGGGTATTCCCCTGATTTTATACCTTCCGGGTAGCAGGGTTCTGGAAGGTTGGGGCATACCCCAGGTATATTCTGGCGCCCTGGCGTTTGTGATCATATTTTTCATCGTATCATCCTTATTTTTTACCATCGCTAATAAGATCTACCGGTGGATACCGCATCAGCTCCATGCTTTGCGGTTAAATCAGTTTTTTGGTTTACTGACCGGCCTGCTCAAAGGATTAGTTGCTATTACCATTCTTATTGCCCTTATTGTTTCTTTTCCTCTACCGTTCATTACTTCTGATCATGTGGAGCAATCTTACCTCGGATCGCCGCTTTTGGATACTGCTGTAACAGTGACTTCCCTGACTTCTCACATCTTCGGTGAAGCTTTTCAGCATGCAATAGGATTTTTAACCATCGAGACCGAGGTTGGTGAAACAATTGATCTAAGGTTCACAGTTGCTGATCCTGAAATTAATCAAGAGGCTGAAAGGGAAATGCTCCGCCTTGTCAATGAGGAACGGGCCCTCGAGGGGCTCCCTGAACTTGTCCTAGATGAAACCCTACGTGATGTTGCCCGCCAGTATTCGGTTGATATGCTGCAAAGAGGGTATATGGGTCACATTGATCCTGAGGACAATACACCATTTGACCGAATGCGGGACGGTGGCGTAACTTTCACCACCGCAGGTGAAAACCTCGCCCTTGCTCAGACTGTTTCTATAGCCCATAAGGGACTTATGGACAGCCCCGGTCACCGGGCGAATATACTAAGTCCGCACTACAGTCGCGTAGGCATCGGGGCCGCTCAGGGCGGTAGTTATGGCACCATGTTCACACAAAAGTTTGCCGATTAAGCTTTTCCCGATAAATAGCATATGCTGCCAGGTTAGATGATCATAAATTACACATTGCACCGGCTATCTCTTTGTCTTGTTAAGGTTTCGTTTTTTTATATAGTTAATAATATTTGCGCTGTTATGTTATAATTAAAATAGTCAAAAAATTATTTTAAAGCAGTAGATGACATTGGAAACATTCGTCCAAGACTGGTCTACTGACTGCCAATACATTTTTAAGATCGGTTATAACTGAAATTTGTTTTCCGGGAGGGTTATTTAAATGAGCATTTTAATTAATATTTTGATTGTGATTATCGGTATTTTAAGTTTAGCTGTTCTTATTGTCGGCATTATTGCCCTTATACAAGGAAAGATGCGACTTTTTGGCATCAGTAATCGTAAAGTTGGGGCAATTGTAACTGTTGCAGGGCTATCTTTTCTAATTATCATGATCAGCATTTACAACCCTCAGCCTACAACAGAATTTGGGGGAGCAGTTGGTGAACTTGAACCGGAAGATGTTATTGTGGAACCGGTAGATGATCCGGTTGAACCAGAATTAGAAGAACCAGAACCGGAACCAGAACCTGAACCAGAACCAGAGCCGGAACCAGAGCCGGAACCAGAGCCGGAACCAGAGCCAGAGCCAGAACCCGAGCCAGAGCCAGAACCCGAGCCTGAACCGGGAGAAGAATGGCACACGCTGGGTGAATGGCAAGGTGAAGACACTGAAGACACTATGACTACAGATGAATTTACAACTGAAGCCCAGGAGTGGGGAATAAGCTGGGATGCATATGATGAAGTTGATGAAGACGGCAGCCTGCAGATTTATGTACACGATGTTGAAGCAGACACGAGTGAATTGCTGGTTGTTAATGTGACCGGTGAATCAACGGGTCAGTCTTTTGTAAGTGCTCCACCAGGTGATTACTACCTGGAAATAGACGCGGCAAACATTAAATGGGAGATCACTGCAGAAGAGATAAGATAAAGATTTTCAGGGTTTGCATGGGATATAGTATCTATGCAAAGCTCCAATTGGATACAGCAGTTACAAAGTGGGAACTTCTAGATGATGAAAAAGCAGAGCTGGTGTAGTTAACAACAATAAGGGGTGTTAACAAGATGAGTTACCATGTTTTTAATCGTTTCTTTTTTCTCGTTTTAATCATTAGTCTAGGCCTGTTTCTGGTGTCAGGTTGCGACGGAGAAGAAACAATTGAAACTGAGGATGGCACCTATGTTGGAGAAGTAGAAGATGGTGTGCCCCACGGTCAGGGGAGGCTTACTTTTCCAGATGGCAGAGAGTATGATGGAGAGTTTGAAAATGGCATGTTCCAAGGACAGGGGACATATACATTTCCATCAGGAGCAAAGTATGTTGGAGAATTTGAAGACGATATCTACAATGGCCAGGGAACATATACCTGGCCAGATGGCAGAGAGTATGTAGGCGAGTTCGAAGATGGCCAGAAGCATGGTCAGGGAACTTATACCTGGCCAACCGGGGAAAAATATGTAGGTGAGTATGAAAACAATGAACGTCATGGCCAGGGGATATTTACCTTTGCGGATGGAAGAGAATATGTTGGAGAATTCGAAAATGGCATGTTCCACGGCCAGGGGGCCTATACCTACCCATCAGGAGCAGAGTATGTGGGCGAATTTGAAAATAATATGGCTCATGGCCAGGGAGTAACGACTTTTCCCTCTGGAGCAGAATATGTTGGAGAACACAGAAGTGGCATGTTCCAAGGACAGGGAACCCATACCTTTCCAGACGGAAGCGAACTAACCGGCAGGTGGGAAAATAGTGAATTTGTAACCAATGAATAAATGAGCTGTAAATACACCTATGTTCAGACAAAGCTGGCTTTCGGTAAATACTCCTATCCGGAGGTCAGCTTTAAGGCATCAGATCAAGCGCTTATTCAGCACTCAAATTATTTTAATCAAACACCAGTCATCACAAAAAAAGACCACAACACCTTTATCTAAAGAACAACTAATTAAGCTCGATTTTTAATCTTTGACTTTAAGCCCCTACCGGTCCATCTTCACGGGGCTATTATAGGCATGATCAAAAAGCGTGGTTCTGGCATTAAATCAACATTTATTTTAGATAGTGTGTCATTTCAATGCCTG
>JAWODD010000016.1:0-53336 GCA_046483445.1 Bacillota bacterium
CGATGCACTGGTGGCGCAAAAAGGTGAGCTCTGATAAATTTACCACAGGAATCATTTAGGTCGCTTAACGGTGTTGAAAGTTTTGATGCTTAGTGCCGGCGGACAGATCGCCCGCCGGCACTCTTGTCAATTTAATTTAACTGCCGACACTTTTCATTAGAATTGACCGACATTTTAAAGTGGAAACAACAATATGGGTCTATTTCAAATTCATTTTCATCTACTGTATATGTACCTGCAATGTTGTGATCAAGTTTGTAGGCAGTACAACCTTCCTCAGGTTCCGGATCATTGCCTTGTAAAAATTCCGGTTGCACATCGTGTGTTGTAGTAGGTGGCCCTGGATCTGGGTCACCATCTCCATTTTGGACAGCTTCAAACATCTCCACTTCAACTTCTTCAAAAGCTGCCACTAAACTGAGATCAGAGTTCGGCATATCGAAAGTATAGCTGTCCTCTGTGCTTTTTTCCTCGCCGTCTTCAGTCCAACTGGCGAATTCATAACCATCTTCCGCTGTGGCGGTGACCGTGACTCCTTCGCCTTCTTCGTAGGTAAAATCACCTTCGCCAGGAACAGTTACTTCGCCTCCATTTGTGCTGGAAACGCTCAGGACATATTCTTCCACTGTCTCTTCAATGTTGACCGTAACCGTCTCTTTTATTTCTTCAAATTTAGCCGTAACCGTTGCGTCTTCATCCGGCATGGTAAAAGTAGTGTTTGGATTGCCTGCCTCAGCAAACCTGCCTGCATCAGCTGTCCAACCGACAAACTCCCAGTTCTCTTCAGCATCTGCCAGTATATCTACTTCGCTACCCTCTTCATAGGGGCCATCGTTTGTTTGATCAGTTGCTTCACCCCCGTCAGAAGGGTCTTCCTCCATAGTTAGATTATAAGTATCTGGCGTTGAAGAAGTTTTAAAATCATTTGATTTGCCATTACCGTCATCTTCACCTCCATAAGTTTTTTCGGCTGGAGAACTGTCATTATTTGTAGCCAACGCCGTCAGCGGGACTAAGAGCATCATTGAAGCGAGCATGAATGCAATGACAGGCATAATTTTTTTAGATATAACTTGTCTGAATCTAAAACGCTGAAGTTTCTTCATTTCCGCTATTAAATAAAGGTACTTGGTGGCCAAAAACAATTTGGCAGCATACAGCTGGTTTTTTAACGTCATCAATTCTAAACCCTCCTTTTTAAAATATTTGAGATAAACCAGGAAATAAAAAAACCGGCATTACCTTTAGCTATGCCCGCTTCAGGTACGGTACTAAAAGCAGGTTTCATTAGTTATGCCGTTCGCTGTTATTTTCCCAGACTCCCCCTTTTTGCTGGTTCCTAAATACATTACAAAAAATCAAATAACGAGTTGTTTGATCTTAAGATGTTTTTTTAAACATTCTTGAACAAATATAACGACATTGAATTATTTATAGCCTATCCCTCAATTTTTAACATCACCCTTCTCGATATCCTAATAGATATTGACAGAGTCCGGTTCACCATTTACCGCACCGCCGGGACTATCCCAGTCGGTGTCAAGCTCTGCGTAATGATCTCCTTCGTCGGCCTTCGTAGGAATCACGGCCGCTCTCGAAAACGCACGATCTATGAGGAACGGGCACGGATTATCCGGCATCTAAGCTCTTGCAATATGAAGTCCTCAGAAATACTAAGCCAGAGGGCTGTACGGAAGGGCGGCCCTCGGTTACATCAGGTCACAATTCTTGATTAATCACTCTTACTCGCACAGCGGCCCATCGGCTAGGTCGGTGAGGGTAATCTTCTGATCGTTCCAGGTACTGTTCATCCAGAATTCTGTTTCGTTTCCGGTCTCCGGACAAATCTTATACCAGTCGCCCGTAAGCGCGGTCACGCCATAGAGCACTCCGTTGGAAGCAAATGCTAACTGCTTGTGTGGTACTTCATCTTTCAGTTCATTGTACTCATCCGAATCGAGGTTGTACGTGAAGTAGTAACCATCGTCACCGCCACCACTGCCGAAAAGTACTCCGGGCCGGTTGATGTCGAAGACGATGTCACCGTAGCTAAGGGCCCTACCAAGTGTCCCCACCTGACTTCGCTCTGCACCACTCTCGTCGACCTCTACCTTATAAAGGGCCGCGCTGTTCTGCGGAACATAGTAGTAATCACCATCATACCAGGCGCCACTCGCAATTTTGCCACCTACACTGAAAGGTCCATACTGTTCGTCCTCAACCATGTCGTAGAAGTAGAGGTCACCTTGGTCCGTGGCAAAGAAGAGCCATTGGTTGACCGGATCATAGGCGTTGCCGTTTGGATAGTTCCGATCATCACGCAGTTCACCGGGATCGTAGGCCACCGACACGGTCTGGTTCTTCAGGTCGATGGCGAAGATCGCATCCGAACTCGTGCCCTCGAAGCCCAGCGGATCGGAGGATGTCCCCAGGTTGCTGCCATAGACAATCCACTCGTCGCAAGGTACAACGGGTTCGCACACCTTGTACTCAAAGAACATGCCCCAGTTGCCGCGCTCATTGAATCGTTCGCCGTTGCCCCAGGCGGTTTCGTCATAGGTGGTGCAGTCATCATAATCGCTCAAAGCCACTATAGTGTTGAGGTCGTAGCCGTCAGCGTCATTTGGCATTGGGTCAATGGGTGTAGTATCCACAACTTTAATATACTTCGCCCAGTCCATCTCTTCATCACCTAAGTCAAAATAAGATTCGGTGTGGATATCATTTACAGTGCGCTCAGTATTATCAGCTCCACCGAGGGGTACCCACTCTTCACCATCTTGAGATGCATAGACATCGGCAGTTTCTAAAGGATATGTTCCCCAGGTATCCTCAACTACCATAAGGTCGACCTCGCCAGGAGCGTTCAGGATCGGATATTCAAACTCTACAATAATCCAGCCACCTTCTTCTAGAGCGTCATCCTCATCATCAAATTTAAAACCAAGGGAGAAGAAGTTGGTTTCATCTCGGCCAAAATCATATGTCAGAACAGCCTCTGGATCCGAACGGCCTTCTCTGACAGAACCTTTGTCTTTCCTTACTCCCTGCTCATAGTTAACTACTTCATGAGCTGAGTAAGGAGCTTCAATCACATCGCATTCTTCCCTCTCAATCACCGCATGGGCGGCGATGTATACTTCATCACAGATTTTAAAACCTACGTCTCCAAATGAGATGCATTCGGTGTAAGACTCTACCCCTTCTAGCTCGTCATCACCGTAGGGAAACAGACCTGGGATAGGATTAGTTCCCCACCGGTTTGGATCTGTTTGCGGGATGCCATCATATTCAGTGGTAATAGCCAGATGTGTCTCGTAAATGAGCCATCCTTTGTCTATTGCTTCTTCATCCAGAGCATAGGTCACACAAATTTGCTCATCGTCGTTGGTTATAGTAACCGCACCCACTTCCATATTTTGCCCGGCAATTAATTTAACCTCATCCTCAGGATCGCATGGTTCACAGGAATCTTCATTCTCCGCCATTCCCAAAGCAGGGATAAGGCTCAAAACCAAAGCCATAGCCAGCATTATTGCCAACCATCTACCTTTTGATAGCTTTCTCATTAATCAATTACCTCCTCTACTTTTTATATTTTTAAACTCAAAAATTAAACTCACCGTTCAAAATAACTTCCCTTACCGAAGCGGGCTGCACCGCTTCTCCTTTTGACTTCCTGCATAGAATTAAAAAATTGAAAAGATAGCGGCACAATTTAGGCGCAGGGACTGGAATTAGACAGCCTAAAACCCCCGGAATAATTGTTTTTCCAGGGATATCTAATATAGACGCTGGCCTGTTTCTCCTCTTTCCAACCCTGCTATACCACCTCCTAAAAGAGTGCCTAAAAACAACTTAACCGGCCCATTCTAATAACGGCCGGTTACGCTACTCGCTCCTGCCCGGTCGAAGCGTCCATTTATAGCCGGGCTCTCATTGCTTCCACATTTGTAATTACAAGTATCTTAAATGAATTAAAAAACATTTAGATTATCTTAATTCTTTAATAATATTATCACAGCCCCGTTATAAGTCAGTTACAAAAAGCCATACAATTGTACTTACTTTAAATTTTAGCAATAGGAATGATTAACGGCAGTTACACCAAAACAGTAGATTTCTATGGTCAAATAGTAGTAGATCTAAAACTTTGCCAAACACAACCAGACAGCAACCCGGTCCTTATTTTACCAGGCAAAACAACCCTTTTTAACCCCGGGAACCCCGGTTTCTAACCCCCTCGATGATGGCCTGGAGAACAGACTTGCTTCCATCATATTCCTCCCCGGAGAAGTATAGTTTTTCCACCTTCAACTGGTCCAGGTTGCGGGTATCTGTTTCGAAGGGGTTGCCGCTTAAAAGAACCATATCGGCCAGTTTGCCTTCTTCCAAACTGCCCCGCTCATTTTCATCAAAAGAAGTGTGGGCGATATTGTAGGTATACATACACAGGGCATCGCCCAAACCAACTGCGCTGTCAGTTACATAGTGGTTGCAGGCCCCGTTCATGCTCTCAAGGGGGTTGGGCACACCCACGGGGGCATCAGAACCACCGCTGACATTAATCCCCATTTCGAGCATTTTTTTGATCGGCCATATTTTCCAGGCCCGTTCGCCCAGGATAGCTTCATAATACCGGGGTGGTTCCAAAGGAGAGATTAAAAACCCGGGCTGTATGTTTACCCCAATATTAAGTTCAGCAATTTTTTCCATCGATTTTTCCGGGATCAGGCAGGCGTGGATCAAGGTATGGCGGTGATCTTTGCGCGGGTAATCCTTTAAGGCCGCATCCAGGGCGTTTACCGCCTGCACTACGGCCGCATCGCCAACACAATGCAGCTGGATTTGCAAGTTGGCCCGGTTGGCCTTTTTAACAAACTCGGTAACTTCTTCATCCCTGTAAAACAAAACTCCTGAATTGTATTGATCATCTGTATAGGGTTCAGTCAAGGCGGCGTCCCCGTTACCGAAGGAGCCGTCTAAGGCGCAGGCAAAACATCCCCCGATGCGGGGCAAGTCGCGTTTTAGTACTTTATCTGTATCCATGGTTTGGAAATAGGTGCGAAACTGTACCTGCGTACTTTTTGAAAGAAAACGGACCAGGTCCACATTAAAATCCCGGGGATAACCGACCCCTTCAACATTGTGAACCAGACCCACCCCGTATTCGGCAAGGCTGTCTATGCCTTGCAGCAAATAAGAAGCCAGGGTGGGCAGCTTGATTTTACCGGAAACAAAATCAACCGCTTCCAAAAAAGCCCGGTCAAACAACTGCCCGGTTTCCAGGTTAAAGCCGCGCAGATCGCGAATTTTACGGGGCAGGATGCCGAGAGCCTTGGAATTGGCAACAGCGGAGTGTCCATCATAACAAACTAAAAAGACAGGCCGGTCTTTAACATATTGATCAAGTTCGGAGCGGGTTATTAAGCGCTTTTCAATCAGACTGTGCCTGGAATGGCCGTAGCCAAACAGGATCTTTGCTTTTTTATCCTTTGAAGCATAATCCTGAATGATTTGTCCGATCTCATAAAAGTCGGAGGCATTGCGAACATCAAAGGTGGCATTAATAACCGCCCAGTTGGAAAAATGAATATGCCCGTCGCCAAATGCCGGAAGCAGGGCCCTTGAACCAAGTTCAACGCGGAGTAGGTGGTCCTGATAAATGTCGGGCAGCTGATCCCCGACAAAGACTATTTCACCTTCATCTTCAACCAGGTAATTGTAGACGGCTCCTTTCCAGTTACAGGTGACGATATTGCCATGGTATATTCTCATTCGCATCTCCCTTCAGCTGTAGGTGAGCATCTGCATTAATTGTTTAAATTATAACACGATTATACAATCAGCTAAACCAAAAGGCATTCAATTAATCAATTTAAAAAAAGTAAACTAAAGGGGGGGTATTTAAGCTTAAGGAAAATATTATATTAACCTTTATCTCACAAAGGGCTGGTCCAGGGAAAGGCCCCACTTGTTGAAAAGTTTTGCGTTCTGTTTTTTCCAGTAACTGCGAAACAGGGGGTTGCCCTCGATTCGCCCTTTTACCTTTGCGGCTTGGTCCAGAGTGTCGTTAAGCAGCAACTCTTCTTCCTGTAAAGCATAATCTATAATTTCATTTAATTCTTCCGGTACTTCCCAGCTGCCCTCACCCTGGTTGCTGTCAGGTTGATTATCCTTGGAACTGTTAGACATTAAATTAATGTCGCCTCTTTTTTCTTTTTTAGCGGCAGCTGCTGAGCGGTTAATTTTATGCTCGATTTCTTGCTCAATTTGGTCGCGTCTTTCCAGGTAGCCTTGTAAATCCGGCACCCTGTTTTCCAAAACAGCGCGGTGCAGTAGTTCCCTTTTCAACCAGAATTCCAGGGCCTGTTTTTCTTGATTTTCGCCAAACGTAAAATTTTCTTTTTCAATCATCCAGAAAGGCTTATAAAGAACAATACATGGAGTTGAGGCACCGGTAACCAGGTATGTGGAAAAGTCTTTTTTCAGATGGGCAATATAGCTGCCGGTGGTGTGATCGCCAAAAATAAAACCGGCGTGCATGCACACACTTTTAATAGCATGCCGGTTAAACTGCTTGCCTTCCACCCCCGGTTCATGGGAGCGCAATATTTTTTTCATGGTTTCAGGGGTGATTTGCCCTTTTTCTTTTTCCAAGGCACATTCAGCAGCATTTTTGCGCCGGCCTGAACCGCTGAAAAATGTGATCAGCTTGTTTGAATAGCAGCGGGTAAAGTCGAAGTCGGCTTCATTCTTACACCAGCCTTTATTCAGAGCATTTTTGATTAATTCCGGGTGGCAGCGATCAAAATCGTTTCCTATGCTTAACCGGTTAGAGATGGCCCGCACATCTTTAACTTTTTGCGCTGCCCAGTATTTGCCTGCAGTCTCAAGCACCCAGGCAGATTCGGGATCGGCAATTAAAAACGAGTTGTGATAGAAGAATCTTTTCTCATAACCGCAGTCGCCCCCCTGCCCGTAGCGTTCCAGGAGGTCAACAATCAAATCAAGGGCCTGGTCGCTGGTCCGGCAGCGCTCCAGGGCCAGGCGGAGCATGTCCATGCCCAAAAGGCTTTCCGGACCCTGCTTTTCCCGGGTAAACACGGCTTCATTGCCAATATTAAGCCCAAATTCGTTGGCTCCCATTTCAGCGCCCCACATCCAGGAAGGCTTGAGCAGTAAAGCTTCGTAAGTTTCTTCAACCTGGTCTATTTTGATGTAGGTACATTTAAGCTTTTCCCCGGAACTGTAACGCCTGCGGGGAACCCTGATGGTTAAAAACGGTTCATTGGGCTGCCGGTCGCTGTTTTTGGCAAAGATTACCGATCCATCCTGGGTGGAATTTCCCAGGGCTACCATGGTATCACACATTTTAAGCTATTAATCCTTCCCATCCCCGTCCTGAGCAAACAATCAGCCTGTTCTCATTTGGGTTCGATGTTCGCATACTCTGCGGGTTAAAAACAGTAGTAATGCGCTAAAGAAAACCTGTAACGGTAAACCCTACCGGGTTGCTATAATTATAACACAACTGCCGATATTAAAGAGAGTCAGAACCCCAGGGGGGCACTAATCACTGCTAAAATGGATGATCAGCATATAAAAACGCGGGGCCGTCAGGCTATTAACAGATCCTCCGACCCCGCATTGAGCATTTATAACCCGGGAACAGCCCGCAGGGGCTGCCCCTTTCATGTTAGCTCCTAACAAGGAAACCTTTAATTATTTAGATCTCCCCTGTTTAAGCTGTTTTTTCTGATGCTTCTTTAACTTTTACCTCATCCGATACATAATCGGCCCGCAGTGCCTTGATCAAGCAGTAGATCATCAGCACTTCCAGGAGTAAAACCGGCAAACCGACAACAACTGCGGTTGTTTGCACCGCTGAGAGCCCTCCGACAAGCAGTAGAATTGCGGCAATACCACCTTCAAAAGCGCCCCAGATTGCCCGAATAGGCTTGGGCGGGTTCAAAGCCCCACCCGAGGTGAGCATACCGTTTACGTAAGTCCCGGAGTCGGAAGAGGTAATAAAGAAGATTGAAACCACCAGGACTCCCAAAAAGATCAGGATATCGGCTGCTGGAAAGTTACTGAGCAGGGCATAAAAACCAAACTCTTCTCCGGCTCCGACTTCTCCAGTCAGGCCTCCTGCCCCGAAAAGTTCGAATTCCATAGCCGCACCGCCAAAGACTGAAAACCAAATTATACATAACAGCGAAGGTGCCAACAGGGTTCCGGCAACAAACTCTTTAATGGTTCTGCCCCTGGACACCCGGGCGATAAAGGTGCCGACAAAGGGCGACCAGGAAAGCCACCAGGCCCAGTAAAAGATGGTCCACCATCCCGGCCAGGGATTTTGCTCATAAGAATCCACAAAGAAAGACATCCTGATAAAGTTTTGAATGTAATCGCCCACCCCGACAGTAAATGCATCAAGCATGAACAGGGTCGGGCCGGCTAAAAAGACAACCGCCAACAGGAAAAAGCCCAAACCCATGGCCAGACGGCTTAGCTGTTTAATTCCACGGTCAATCCCAGTTAATGTTGAAGCAATCGCCACCAGGGTAATCACGATAATAACGGTCACCCCTACTCCGGTGGTTGCTTCAATACCAAAAAGCATATTTAAACCGGCGCCAACCGAAAGGGCACCCAAACCAAGCGATGTTGCCAGTCCAAACAGGGTAGCGAATACCCCGATTAGGTTCACTATCTTACCAATCGGCCCTTCAATCTGATCATCCCCGATCAGGGAGACGAGGGTAGAGCTCAATAACATGGGGTAACCCTTGCGGTAGGTAAAATAGGCCAGCGAGCCAGCAATAACCGCATATATAGCCCAGGGATGAATGGCCCAGTGAAAGAACGAATACTGCATGGCCAGCCTGGCTGACTCGGCAGTTTCTGCCTCACCAAAAGGCGGATCCATAAAATGAAAAACCGGCTCGGAAACACCCCAGAATACCAGGCCAATACCCATACCGCAGCTAAAGAGCATGGCAAACCAGGTCAGCACACCATATTCGGGCTTTTCATCATCTTTGCCGAGTCTTATGTTGCCAGTTTTAGAAACCATAAGATAAACGACAAAAGTCACGAAAGCAAAGACACCGATCAAAAACAACCAGCCGAAATTATCGACCATAAAATCAAAGGCAACCCCACTGGCCGATTCCAGCGATTCTGTAGCCAACACTCCGAAAAGCAGAAACGCTACGACCAAAACCAGGGCAATCCAGAAAGTTGTGCTGGTAAACTTTGTTTCATTTTGCATATTGCCATTAGACATAAACTTAAACCTCCAATTTCATCAGATTAAATAAAGAGATTAATAACTTCCGCTACAGTAACTAATGATCTTTAAATTAGTATACACCTCCCCTTAAGGGTAAGCTAATATAATACCAATATGATTACATTCCCGAAGCTTCCTGAACAATTTTTCTTATCTGCCCGGCAGTTTCGGGATCAAGAGTTCGGGGTTCATGACTTTCAATCAACTCCCTGACCCTGGCCTCTGCTTTTTCACCCATAGTTAGCCGGCCATTAGCAGACCAGTTTTGGTAGGAAGAACGATCCATCAGTCCGGGCACCCATAGTTCTTCTTTAAAATTATTGTAAGTATGTTCATCGGTCATAAACTCACCCATTGGTCCAACTCGCTTAATCGCTTCAAGAGCCAGGGAAATCTCATCAATGCGGATTCCTTCAATTAAGCGCTTGGTGTAACCGATAATTTCATCACTCATGACCAGCATAGACGGGTTACTACAGTTTCCTCCTTCGGTGTAGCCAACATCATGGATGATATTTGTCCCGCTCATTGCCGACATTATAATCGATGCAGTGGCTTCCACCGCCGCCTGTTGGTCGACCGTTTTAGCATCTGTGCAGCCGGCCGACCCCCAGAGAGGCAGATCATAATAGTGAGCCATTTCTGCCAGGGCAGCATGCATCAAATTAAATTCAGGACATCCATAAGACATTAGCATGGTTTTCATGTCGGTTGCCCCGGTTACTCCCCCCATGGCAAAAGGAGAACCTTCCCGGGAGAGTTGGTGGATAACCAAGCCGCTCAAACACTCGGTCAGCGTTACCACCAGCGTACCGGCCAGGGTTACCGGAGTAGTCGACCCGGCAGTAGGGGCAGAAACATAAACAACGGGCAGGTTCATCTGAGAAGCATAGGTTAGTTTATCAAGCGATTCTTCAGTATGTAAAAGGGGGCTGTTCGAACAGGTAAAAAAAGCTAAAAATGGCCTCTTTTGCAGTTTTTCAAGACTGCCGGAAACCGCCTTGCAAATTTCGATCACGGTCCGGCAATTTTGCACATTGAAGCCCCAATGCAACACCGGTTTTGTAGTGTTTTCTAAAATCGCCTGCAGTAAGTGAAGATCGGCATACTTTATGGGAACATCCTGGATAGTACCGAAATCCATAACAAAATCAATGTTTTCCAGGGCATCCATAATGCGGGCTGCATTGCGGGTATCCTCTTTACGGGGAAACCTTCTTTCTCCGGTATAAGGATCAACTGTATGAGTGGTGGAAGGCCCGGGACCGAAGTTAAACTTTTTGCCTGCAAATTCCAGCCTGCTTTCATCTTTTCGGTCGTAAAGGCAAAAACCGTTCGGGACACCTTGCAGGGCCTCCTCCACCATTTTATGAGAGATATACGCCCTGTTTTCAGAAACAGTGGCCCCCGCATGCTTAAGCATCTCCAGGTGACGGTTAGACTGAACCACCACTCCCACATCCTGCAGGGTTTCTAACACTGTTGAATGGATTTTTTCCCGTCCCTGCTCCGGGAGAACTTGAAATTGCAGGTTATGTCCTTTCTTGTTGATGTATTGCATAATAATCCTCTCTTTCAATAAATTCCCATTCAACCTCCAGCCGGCGGACTGATCAGGTTTAGTTCACATGATCCTTCAATTGTATCTTCTTTGGCCACCTGGCGATCTTCGATCGTGGCGAAAAGGACCATTTTGGAACTAACTCCCAGGGTTTCAATTACTTCAACCACTGTTACCGGCCGGTTCAACTCCAGGCTGGTTTGTTCTTCAAGATGCGGATAGATCTCTTTTAAAAAGCCCAACAGGTTGACAGTTACTTTAAAATCATCGGTTTCAAGCAGTTCATAATTAGTCTTTACCACTGTAAATCCACTACCCGGCCGTTATTTAAACCCCACTGTTCAAGGGTATCCAGCATGGGAACGCCATTTGAATCCCATCCTCTTTTCTCGTAATATTCATCGAGCATTTTATCGAGCACTTCTTTTTTGATATAGCGTCCTTTGTTCGGTCCGGTGGTAACCGGGTCTTCCATTAAGCGGCGGGGTGGATAATCATATTCACGCCCGAAACTTTTAATGTGCTTAACATTGAAGAGCCTGGTCAAATGCCAGATCCGCTCCGATATGCCAAGCATTTCTTCCCAGCTAATCCTGCGCCCGGTGATTAGTGCAAATACTTCTTCGTAATGTCCGGTTTCAAAACCGATTTCCTGGGTCTGCAGGCGGCAAATCCCCAGGGTATCGAAAAGGGGACGGCTGTGCTGCATGGAAATAACGTGATCCACCTTGCCGTCGGGGGTAGCCTCGGTCAGTTCACCGCTGGTCCCGGCGCTGATCAAGGCGCTTACATCGGCATCGGACTCAGATACATCATAGCCCAGGGCCCAGGAACGGTTGTGATGGGCCCCTACATCGGCCGTCATGTACGAAAGCATCATCCCCGGGGCATTGCGGCATTCATAGCCGGACCATTCCAGACCCTTGACCTGGATTGCGTACTTATCTGAACCCCCGCCGAAAACTGCGGCGGCATGCCTTACACCTTTGGAGAGGAGCTCCCCGATTCCCTCACGGGCAGCAATCTTTTCCAGCAGATACACCATATCTTCCAAGCTGCCAAAAGCAATGTCCCTGCCTACATCTTTTTTGCCGATCACCTTTTGCTCAAAACATTCAAGGGCAAAGGAAACAACTACCCCGGCGGAAATAGTATCCAGGCCAAGTTGATCACAAACATAGTTGGCATAAGCCACCTCTTCGATAGTCTCGAGGCAGCAGCTACCGCCCAGGGTGGCGATACTTTCATACTCCGGCCCCTCAACATAAGCTTTACCCGCGGCCGTCTGCGCAAAGCCGTATTTACCGCAGGGAGTGGGACAACCGAAACAACCTTTTTCTGTTACCAGAAGACGGTCGCGTATAGCCTGCCCGTTAATTGCCCGGTGAAACTCAAAAAATGAACTTTGGAAGTTACGGGTCGGGAAAGCTCCCACTTCATTGGCCCAGTCGGTTAAACTGGCCGTCCCGTAAGGTGTCCAGGTTTTAAAACCGGGTTTGCTGTAGCACACCTTGTACATTTCCTCTCCTTTTTTTTGAGCCCCGGCCGGATCGTAAACGGGAAGTGATTTAGTGCCGCGAACGGCTACCGCCTTAATGTTTTTAGAGCCCAAAACCGATGCTATGCCGGTCCGCCCGGCCTGACGGCCAAAGTCGTGGGAGATGCAGGCGAAGACAACTTCATTTTCCCCGGCCGGCCCGATTGTTATAATTTGAAAGTCTTCTCCAAGCCTGTTTTTGAGCTCTTTTTCCGTCTCAATAGCCCCCCGGCCCCGCAGATTTTCATCTTCTGTCACCCGGATTCGGTCATCGTCGATTATAATTGTGGAGAGTTGCTCAGCCGCCCCTTCCAAAACCAGACAGTCATAACCGGCATATTTCAGGGCCGGCCCGAAATGGCCGCCCAGGTTGCTGTCGCCATAACCGCCGGTAGCCGGAGAAAGTGCGCCAAAATGAGTTTTTCCGCTCCCAGGCAGCAAATGCCCGCTCAAAGGCCCGGTAGCGATAACCAATAAATTATCTTTGCTTAAAGGCTCGGTGCCCGGCTCCAGAGCATCATATAAAAGGCGGGCTACAAAGCCCCTGCCACCGAGATAATTTTCGATCAGTTCTTCAGGAATACTGTTAGTGCTGTAATCATTGCCGGACAAATTTATTCTCAACATTTTACCGGCATAGCCGTACTGCATTTTCATTGCTACCTCCTTTTACCTACGCTTTTGCTTCCAGGATTGCTTCCCGCGGGCACAGCTCCACACATTTGCCGCAGCCGCTGCACTTGGCCGGATATCCCGCATCACCGGTAACCATTACTCCAAAGGGGCAGCTTTCTACGCAAATCATGCACTGCGTGCAGCGGTCCCGGTCGATCATATACTCACCGTTATTTTCGACAATAGCCTCTTCCGGGCACATTTCAGCACAGATACCACACTGGGTGCAGTAATTAATCTTGTAAGTCCCGGGATCCGGAAATTCACCCCGGATTTTCAGCAATGCCATCGAAGGCTGATTTTCACCAAAGTTTTCCAGCGTACAGACCACCCGGCAGACATTGCAGCCGGAGCAGAGCTCTTCCCTGGTTGTAAGCTTCATCTAAAACCACCTCTAATCATCGATTATTTCCCATTTTTTACCGGTAACGCGGAAACTAAAGCCTCAAACCACCGCCGGTTCCACGATTAATTCACCCTTTTGGAACCTCTCCACGTTCATGATATCGATGGGGATCGTCGTTTCCGTCCCGGCCACGTGCTGGGCCACCAGTTCGCCAAGCATCGGGGAAATCATGAACCCTTTACCGCAGCCCAGGGACAGGTAATAGCCTTCCACCCCCGGAACGTCCCCTAGAACAGGCTGGCCGTCCGGAGAAATCCCGTAGTGGCCAGCCCAGTGGCGAATAATGTTTACATCCCGCATTACCGGAAACTGCTCGGTTACCTTGGCCGTAAGTTCCTTTAAAAATCGCCAACTGCAGCTGTAGTTGATTTTTTTCGGTTCTTTTGGATCGCCGTAGCCGGTTAAAACAGACCCGTTGGCCACCTGCTGGAAATAGGTGCTGTGGTGAAAGTTCATCACCAGGGGCTGCAGAAAGGGATCGAGCGGCTCAGTTACCACAATCTGGTGCCTTTCCGGCTCCACCGGCAGGTCATGTCCGATCATGTTACTGATGAACCTGGCATACGGACCGGTAGCATTGATTACGTTGGGGGTGGCAATTTCCCCTTTATCTGTAACCACGCCTTCAACCCGGCTGTCGTTTAATTTAAGCCCGTTAACTTCGGTGTGCGTATATATCTCTACCCCTATCCGCTTCGCCGCCCGCATGTAGGCATCGGTTACCTTGAAAGGGTTGGCCTGCCCATCTTCCATGCAGATCGTGGAAGCAATCACCCTCTCGGTATTCAGCGCCGGAGCAATTTCTTTAACTTCCTGCAAAGAAAGGTACTGCACCGGAATGTCAAGTTTTTTTTGCAGGACCAGGTTATTTTTGAGCATTTCCGCTTCCTGATCTGAGTAAGTCACCATCAGGTAACCGTTTTGCCGAAACTCGACATCTCCGGGATACTCCAGGGCTTCGTTCATTACCTCGAAACGCCGAATACTGTGTTTGGACAAAAGACAGTTCATTTCAGTGCCCCACTGCTGCCTGATTCCCGCAGCACAGCGACCGGTGGAACCCCGGCAGATATAGCCTTTTTCCAGAAGCACTACATCTTTAAAGCCAAGCCGGGCCAGATTATAAGCAGCAGAGCATCCGATCGCACCGCCACCGATAACAACTGCTTCAGCTGTCTTTTTCATCATTTTCCACTCCCAACACTGAACCGAATTGGACCGGTTTGGTCGGAGGCCGGAAAGTCGGCAGCTCGATTTCAGCTGGTTCCCGGCCGGAAGATTTGGCCAGCTCTTTCAACAAATGCCGCCGGCAGGTTCGCCCCTGGCAGGCACCCATACCGATCCGCGATATTCTTTTAATCTCTTCAAAACTGTCGTAGCCCTGATCAATCCACTCCCGGATTTCTTCTACACTTAAATCTTCACAGCGGCAGATAATTGTTTTTTCGGTCACAATGGCCCACCCTTTCCAAGCTTCGAATTCCACCTGTAAATCCGCTTGATCAAGCAGAAATTCACACTGCCTTTTTATTGCCTGACTAATCTTTACTGCTTGTTTCTTTTAAGCTGATGCTGCGTATTTCAAAAGCCAAATCTTTTGGCACCTCCAGGCTCAAGATGTAAGCGCCGTTTTTTTGCGCGGAAGAACGCACTTTCTTTACGGTAACCGGCCCTACTTCTTTTCCTTCGCGGCTCAGTCCAGTCACCACCGAACCTTCTTCCGGCACAGGGGCAAACTCCCAGGGGATCATTAGCAGGGCCTCTGTATCTGAATAGGTTTCATCCACTACGAAGATGGCCAGCCCGGGACATGCACCGATGCAAACCCCGCAGCCGGTACAATTTTCAAAATTCATTTGCGGCAGGTCGTTAATATTAGCAAAGGGCAGGATGCAGCCGCTTTTACAGGAGGTATAACAAGGATCACAGGGAATTTCCTGGAAACACTCCACTATAGCAACCGCTCCCTTAGCCAATCGCTCTTTTGATGGTTTGATCGCCTCAATTTGCTCTTTCGTGGGAACACCGGTTTTGGAAAGCATTATCCGGACACCTCCCCTACCCCGGGTAATTGTTCCAGGCCCCGGCGAATTACTGCTCCGGCCGGCCCGTTTCTTAACTTGTCCAGTTCCCCCCTGGCCGCTGCCAGGTCTTTTGCGTACTGTTCACTGCCATAGCCCATCCTGGCCGCTGCCGCCATCCCGGCAATCTTGCCTTCCATCATTGCCGCACTGGCCTCTTCGATAGCCCCGGCATCACCGGCTACAAAAACACCCGGCACCGAAGTTTCAAAAGTATCGCTGCGCAGAGGCACATGACCACCGAGATCAGGGACGTAAGTCATCCGGCAGCCGGCCTGGAAAAGTATTTCGGTTAAAGGAGAAAGCCCTACCGCCAGGCAAAGCACATCAACGGCAAGTTCTTTCTCACTGCCCGGTACAAGATTCATTTGCGGATCAACTTCTGCAAAAACTAGACCTTCGAGCTGTTCAGAGCCCGAAGCGGAAATGACCGTATGAGAAGTGTAAATCGGCACCCCCATGCGGCGCACTTTGGAAGCATGGACATGGTAAGCGCCAATTTCAGGCATCGCTTCAATGATAGCCGACACTGCCACACCGGCTTGCAAGAGCTGGTAGCTGACAATTACCCCAATATTGCCGGCCCCCACCATAGCCACACGCTTACCGGGAACCACCCCGTGCACATTCATCAGGGTCTGCACCGCTCCGGCTCCGTAAATACCTGGCAGGTCACAGTTGGGAAAAAGCAGCGTATTTTCCTGGGCCCCGGTAGCCATGATCAGGGCATCATAAACAGCAGGCACAAATTCCTTTTCAATTTCCAGCGGCACCACCCCATCTTCATAGTATCCCAGGGCAGTGGTATTATTTAAAACTTCAATATTGGCATGTTCCTGCACCGCAGCGCTCAAATTTTCGGCAATCTTGAATCCTCTTTCCGAAGCGTAATGTTCTTTCGAGCCAAAAAACATATGGGTTTGCTTGACCAGCTGCCCACCCAGGTAGGCGTCACGTTCCACCAGGGCAACCTTTGCCCCTAGCTCTGCTGCCTGAAGGCCGGCCATCAAGCCAGCCGGGCCACTGCCGATTACCAGGACTTCAGTTCTATACATCAAGCTCCCCCTTTCCCTGCTGGGTCTCTACAATCATGCCCTCACGCAGCGGTTCCGCGCAGGTGCGCACATTGGGCACCCCGTTAACCGTCATATTGCAGGAAGAACAATTGCCGATAGCACACCAAAAACCACGCGGCCGCCGGTGGATCTTGCTGTAAGATAAAACTCTTACCCCGGCTGCATGCAGGGCTGCGGCAATCGGTTCTCCTTCAAGCCCCTGGATGATCTGGCCGTCAAATCTGAATTCAACCTGCTTTCCTTTTCTAAATGAAAGAAGCGGGTGTTCTTTAATCCGCATATTTTAAAGCCCTCCAAGTTATAGTGATTATGGCTGCCCAGCAATGCTTAAGAGTCCGGGTCGGCCCTTCAAGCTTCCATTGCCCTTACAACAATAGGTAGCAAGTGCCGTGCCACCTAAAAATATTGCCAGGCAATACTACTAGACCCTGAACCATAAACCCCGATCAATCCCACAAAATACGTTTTCGGGGCAGGAAGAGTCCTTCTCAATCAAGAAGTATTAAATAAGGCCGGAGTAAAAAATCTTTAAAAGAAAATACATACCGGCCGGTTTTGCATTAAAATAATGCAAAATTTATTTGCACCAGGTCCTCTGGAGGCAGGCTGCATAAAATGACTCGGTGCATGCAAAATAATTTTGCAGTGCATAACTATTTTGCGCTGCAGGGCAAACCCTGCCGGGAGGTTACAGCAAGGTGGCTAACAAAAACAAGGCGGACAATAAAGAGAAGCAGGAAAGTACTGCTCAAAAGGTAACCAGGTTATCCGAGATAGAATTGGAAAAGATGATCGACTCAATCGATGAAGCGATTATCGGCTGCGATAAAGACGGCCTGGTAAATATTTACAACCGGGCCAACGAACGCCGCGAAAAAATGAGCCGGAAGCAGGTATTAAACAGGCCGGTTAATGATATATACGACTTCCACAGTGGGCAGAGCCTCCTGCTGCAGGCAATTAGTAAAAGAAAACCGATCCTCGACCAGTATCAAGAATACACCTTATACGACAGCGGGGTTTACGTAGAAATACTCTGCAGCACCGTGCCGATCATGGAAGGAGATGAAGTGATCGGGGCCGTTTCCGTAATGAAAGACTACTCCAGTGTTAAAAAACTTTCTAAAATAATCATGGATTTGCATTCAAACCTGCTGGACTCAAACCAGAAAAAAACAAATAAACCGGGCGGAGCCATCGCCAAACACTATTTTTCTGATATAATAGGTAATAATCGTTTGCTTCGGGAAACACTACAGTGGGCTCAAAAAACAGCGTCAAATGATCTACCTGTGCTTATAGCCGGGGAAACAGGTACAGGCAAAGAACTTTTGGCCCAGGGCATTCACAACGCCAGCAACCGTAAAGACCAGCCATTTATCGCCATTAATTGCGCCGCCATTCCAGAGAATTTACTGGAAGGCTTGTTGTTTGGTACGGTTAAAGGCGCTTTTACCGGTGCAGTGGACAGACCCGGCTTGTTTGAGCAGGCTTCCGAGGGCACCCTGGTGCTTGACGAGATCAACTCCATGAGCCTCGCCTTACAAACCAAACTGCTCAGGGTGATCCAGGAAAATGCTGTTAGGCGAGTCGGTGACTTGAAAGAGCGAAGCATCAACACCCGCTTAATCAGTATCTCCAATACTGAACCGGACCAGGCAATCAAAGAAGGAGCGCTACGCGAAGACCTTTACTACCGGATTGCCTATATTTCACTCCATATGCCCCCATTGAGGGAAAGGTTGGATGATCTTCCGATCCTGGTGGATTACCTGATCGGCAAATACAACTGCAAGCTTAGCCTTAACGTGCAGGGTTTGTCTGCTGAACTGCTTTCACTGATTGAGCATTATTCCTGGCCCGGCAATATCAGGGAAATGGAACAATTCCTGGCCGCCGGTATGAGTGCTTTGGAAAGCGGTAAAAAAGTAATCGGGTTAAATGATATCCCGCCCAATATCAGCCGCAAATTTGCCAGCGGAACAGAAAATTTAAAGCGCGGGCGCAGCAACTACAGCCTGGAAAACACTCTGGACAGGGTCGAAAGGAGGGTGGTTAAAACCGCCTTAAAAAGGAACAACTGGAATGTTTCAAAAACAGCTAAGGAGCTGGGCTTGAAGAGACAAAGCCTGCAGTACCGTATCAAGAAATACTCCCTGGAATTTTCCTGATCGAAACAGCTTGGTTAGATAAAGTTTCCATGCAGGGTAATGGCATGATCATTGCGTAATTATTTTACCGGGGGATGTTCCGGATTTATCCGCAATTACCACGAGACAAGCTTAGCCGCATACGGATGAGAGATAAACCGTCACAGGGGGCATCACCAAAGGAGTAAACATTTATACCTCTATACTTGGCGGATTTTAAATTAAAGCATGTTAAAACCAGAAAGGAGTTTGATTATGTACAAGCATTACAAAGGTGGAAATTTTAAGGTTTTCAGTGATGAGGAAGTACAGGAAATCCATGAGGCCACGGTTTACCTTCTGGAAAAAGTAGGCATGAAAATGCACAATGATACGGCCAGGCAAATATATGCCGACAACGGGGCCAATGTTGATGAGGAAAACAAAATAGTTAAAATCCCCCGGGCGATGATTGAAGATGCTATCGAATCCAATCCTTCGAAAATAATTCTTTGCGGCAGGGAAGAGAAAAATGACCTGCACTTGGAAGGCGCCAATGTCCACCTTGGAACCGGGGGAACCGTGCTTAACACCTTGGATATGGAAACAGGGAAAAAACGGCCGACCCAGGTACGGGACGTGGCCGGCTATGCAAAAATGACCGACGCGCTTGATAACATTGCCTTCTTTGTCATTAACTGCTACCCGGACGATGTGCCCACCGAAAACGTGGACGTAAACCGCTTTTACCATTCATTTGCCAACACTTCCAAGCACGTTATGGGCGGTATCTATACCATGGAAGGATTGCGCTCGGTAATCAAGATGTCCGAAGATATTGCCGGCGGTAAAGATAAATTGCTTGAACGCCCCTTTGTATCTTTCATTACCCTGATGATGAGTCCACTTTTAATGGAAGTCACCTATACCGACTTCTTAATTGAAGTGGCCAAGCACGGCCTACCCTTGACTACTCCTTCGGAGCCGCTGGCCGGAGCAAACGCCCCGGTTACCCTGGCCGGAACTATTACGATCAACAACGCGGAATCTTTAGCCGGGCTTATCTTGACCCAGCTGGTTAACAAGGGCAACCCGACCATTTACGGGTCCACTTCCAGCATCATGGACATGCAAACCGGAACCTACGTGGCTGGCTGTATTGAATCGGCACTGATTAATGCAGGCTGCGCTCAAATGTCGCAGTACTATAAGATTCCCATGTATGGCACCGGTGGAATGTCCGATTCCAAGGTGGTTGATGCCCAGGCCGGTTACGAAAGCGCCAATACAGCTTTGACTGTAGCTTTATCGGGTTGCAACTTTATCCACGACGCTTTTGGTCTGCTTGAATTTTGCAACACCCTTTCTTATGAAAAGATGGTCATCGACAATGATTCCGTAGGCATGGCCCTAAGGGCCGTCAGGGGGGTAGAAGTCAACAAGGAAACCATCGCCACCGATGTAATTGAAGAAGTCGGTCCTGCCGGACACTTCCTCGATAAAGAACACACCTTTAAACACGTACGCGGTGAGTTCTATATTCCTTCTTTCGCCGACCGCAAACCGCGCACCGTCTGGGAATCGGAAGGATCCAAAGATTCTGCTACCAGGGCTCATGAACAGGCCCAGAATATATTAAAAGAACATAAACCGCTGGGCTTTACCGAGGACATGGAAAAATACTTAAAAGAAAATTACAAGGGAATCAAGTAATAAATCAAAATATACCGGGAGGAATGGAGGCAGGGGTTGGCCTTCCCTTTCTCCCGGTATTTAATTGTTAAGGCTGTGTATCGGAGCAGGAATTCTTCCTCCGCGGCGGACAAAATCAGCTGCGGAAAAATTATTTACTGCCATTACCGGGGCTTCACCCAGCAGGCCTCCAAATTTAACCCGCTCCCCGGTTTTTTTCCCAAAGGCCGGAATAATTCTTACCGCCGTAGTTTTGTGATTAAAAACCCCGATCGCCGTTTCATCAGCAATAATGGCCGCTATAGTTTCGGTCGAGGTATTGCCCGGCACAGCAACCATATCCAGACCCACTGAACATACGGCAGTCATCGCTTCCAATTTTTCCATGCTTAAGGCCCCGTCTGTTACCGCCTGGATCATACCCGCATCCTCACTGACCGGAATAAAAGCACCTGATAAGCCGCCAACATAAGATGAAGCCATCGAACCACCTTTCTTTACAGCATCATTGAGCAAAGCCAGGGCAGCGGTTGATCCGGGAGCACCGCATTGTTCAAGGCCCATTTCTTTTAAAACATCGGCAACACTGTCCCCTATCGCCGGGGTGGGGGCCAAAGATAAGTCCACAATTCCAAAAGGAACGCCCAGTTTCTTCGCTGCAGTTCTGCCCACGAGTTCTCCCATCCTGGTTATTTTAAAAGTTATTTTCTTGACTATTTCAGACAAAGCCCCCAAATCAGCCTCATTTGACCTGCTGACAGCGCTTTTGACCACCCCTGGCCCGCTGACTCCGATATTGATCACACAGTCGGGTTCGCCAATACCGTGAAAAGCTCCGGCCATAAAGGGGTTATCTTCGGGGACATTGGCAAACACCACCAGTTTGGCGCATCCTACGCTGTCTTTGTCCGCAGTCAATTCGGCGGTGTTTTTGATTACCCGGCTGCACATATTAATGGCGTCCATATTTATACCCGCCCTGGAGGTAGCAACATTAACCGAAGCGCAAACTCTTTCGGTTGATGAAAGTGCCTGGGGAATTGATTCAATCAACCTGGCATCGCCGCCAGTAAAGCCTTTGTGGACCAGCGCCGAGAAACCGCCGATAAAATTAACCCCCACCGCTTCCGCCGCTTGATCCAAAACTTCAGCATAATCCAGATAATTTTCAAGCTCGCTTGATTCCGCCACCAAAGCAATCGGGGTGACCGAGATACGCTTATTTACTATCGGCAGCCCGTATTCCCGGGCTATATCATCGCCGGTTTTCACCAGTTTTTCGGCCTGGCAGGTGATTTTATCATAAATTTTGCGGCGGGAAATTTTATGATCGTCGCTCTGACAATCACGCAGGCTTATCCCCATGGTGATCGTGCGAATATCCAGGTTTTCTTCCTGGACCATTTTTATTGTTTCCATGATTTCTTCAATGGTTAGCAAGTTTAATCCTCCTCTTTTGCTTTGGATAACTTATTTAAATGCGGTGCATAAAGTTAAAGATATCTTCGTGCTGAACATCGATCCGTAGTTTTAACTGCTCGCCTTCCCGGTTAAGCAGTTCCTTTAAAGCAACCAAATCTATTGAGGCATCGTTCATATCAGCAACCATGACCATAACAAAAAATTCCTGCATGATCGTCTGGCTGATATCAAGGATATTAATATTATTATCAGCCAGGATAGCCGATACAGAGGCGATAATCCCGACCCGGTCGGGGCCGATAACTGTAATAACAACCCGGTTGTGATCTGGACCGTGCTCACCACTACCATTAGCGGATAAATTCTTAAACCGGTTCATCTCCCTACTCCCCCTTCCTTATAAATATTGCTATTGACCAGTGTGACCTTGATTTACCAGGTTAGATAAGCAATAATGCTACTCCCGTGCGGAAAAATGATTGCCCCTGTTTTTCAGGTAATCAAAGAATAAAACCAAAAAACTGATCGCCAGGCCGGGATAAAGTGGATTCAAAGCAATGGGCAAAAAGCTGCCGATTATAACCACGGCGGGGCCCAGGATAACGGCGGCAGTGCCGGCTCTCGGAGAGATTTTTCCTTTAAAAAATATTACCGCAAACAGGGGAAAACAGAGTGTAGCTCCGCGAAGACCGAAAGAAAGGTAACTCCAGTTCAATATGAGCACATCACCGCTGCTAATTAAAACCACTGCCAAAGCCAGGGTCATTATCGCTACAATCAAAAGGCGGAAAACCAGCAATACCCGCCGGTCATTAGCTTCCGGGCGCAATCTTAAATAAATATCCCGGTTCAACATGGTGCTGACCCCCAAGGTTAACCCGGCTCCGGTGCCGATGGAAGCCAGGATTAGGGTGGCTAATACCACACCGGCAAACCAGGGAGGCAGATAATTGATTACAAATAGCGGCAGGGCCTGGGCCGGATTAATACCGGGATAGTGCATATTCATATATAACCCGACCAGGATTCCACCCGCACCAATTGCCGGGGCAATTAAAGCAGAAAGCAGCATCCCACCCCGGGCGGAGGGCACATCGCGGCTGGAAAAGACACCCTGGAAATAGATTTGACTGGAAAGCACGCCAAGCATCAAAGAAAAGCCTGAAGCCAGGTCGGTATTTACGCCCCGGCCGAACAGGCTGAACCAGGGATATGAAGGGTAATATTCAGTCAAACCGGCAACTCCTCCCGATAAAAAGTAAGCAACCGCCCCTGCGCTGAGCATTCCCAAACAGGTAAGCATAATTTTGCTAAAACCCAGCAATCCCGTGCCCCAGGCTCCGCCAAAAACAACGTATAAAACAACCATAACTACGGCAATTACGGCGGCAATTTGCATGTTAAGCGAAGTAAACATGGAGCTCAAAAGGGCCGTGGAGGAAAAGATTTGGGGCATGATATTGATAAACATGCCGAGGGAAACAAATAAGGCGGCCATTACCCCTGCAGTTGCCCCGTAACTGGAAGAAATAAAGCGGGGAATTGTTTCAAACCTGGTTTCCCGCATCGGCTTAACCAGGAACAAAGCAATAATCAGGCAGCCAAGTCCCCCGCCAAGGGTAAACCACCAGGCAGAAAAACCGTACAGGTAGGCCAGCTGGGCGGTTCCCACTGTGGAAGCTCCACCGACAAGGGTCCCTAAGATGGTGCCCATGACCAGGAAGGGACCGGCTTTACGCCCGCTTACCGAAAAATCAAGCGCGGTGCGCACTTTTCGGCTGGAATATATGCCAATGCCAAAAACAAGCAGCAGGGCTGCTGCTATCCCTAAAAAATGATAGAGAGTTAATTCCATAGCTTACTGCATCCTTTGCCAACCCTTAGAGCGCCTAGCGCACTGTTATCATCTATTATTATCCTTTTCTGCCCTGTTTATTTTCTCCCGGCATTCTGCTTCGCTAATTACACCAAGTTCCACGGCCTTGTTAAGCATGTTTTTACTTTCTTCAATAACCAGGTCGGTAAGGGGAAGTTCATAAGGACACTTCGCCTCACAAGTGCCGCACCGGTCGCATTCAAGCCCTTTTTCAAAAAGCCCGACATGCTTTTCCTCCATTTTGTCCCAGCCAACCCTTTTAAAATAGAGGCCGGCCCGGACTATAAAGGAAGCCTCGATATCGTTGGGACAGGGCATACAGTAATTACAGCGCCGGCAAAAATTCGTTCCCAGCTCGTGCCAATCCGTTTCCAGCTGGGCCAGTTCTTGAGAATTGGGACCACCTTTAAGCGCAGGTAAAATATCATCCACTTCTTCGATCAATCGCATTCCCGGAATCGGCACCACTCCCGCTTGTTCCAGAACCCATTTAACAGCGGCGCGGTTATTGGTAAACACCCCACCTGCCAAAGGCTTCATCGCGATAATGCCGATATCCATGGAGCGGGCTAAAGGGATTAATTCTTCCAGAGGTTCATTTTCAATATAGTTCAAGGGAATTTGCACGGTTTCAAAAGCGCCGCTTTCAAGAGCCTTTGGCATTAAGGATGGACGGTGTGAAGTAATCCCGATATGTTTAACCCGCCCCTTCCTTTTTTCTTCAGCCAAATAGTCCAGGGGACCGCCATTTTTCAATATTTCTTCCAGTTGGTCTTCCTCATTGACAAGATGAAACTGGAAAAGATCGATATAATCACGCTGCAAATTATTGAGACTGGTATTAAAATCCTCGTCAAACTGCTCCATATTCTTGTAAAAAGCCTTGGTGGCTACAATAACTTCACTGCCCAGATCTCCCAGGGCTCGTCCCAGGTCGGATTCACTGGTAGTATAAGCCCTGGCTGTATCAAAAAAGTTTATCCCCTGTTCATAAGCGTAACGGGTCACTTTTACAGCGCTATCCCGGTCAACAGCTTGAATCGGCAAAGCACCAAATCCGATTCTGGTTACCATTAAATTAGTTTTACCCAGGCGAGTTTTTTCCATGTTAAGCCTCCTTCTTCCCATTATTTTAACACTAAATCCACTTAAACATCACAAAAACTTGCTGTTAATATGAAAAAAATAGTGCCAGGCAACCATTCAGCTGCCTGGCACCGCCATTGGATTATCCTGGCGAAGGGTTAGCCTTCATCTTTGATCTTGATAGTCCGGCCTTTTCTTTCTTCAGTCTTGGGCATGTTGATCCTTAAAACTCCGGCCTTGAAATTAGCCTCTACACCATCGGGTTTGATGGTAGCCGGAAGCTTGAAGCTGCGATAGAACCTGCCCATGATTCTTTCCTGCCAGACTGTATCGCCTTCTTCAGTTTCAGCTTTTATTTCGCCGGATATGGTCAGCGTATCGGCATTGGTTGATACTTCGACATCTTCCGCCGAGACACCAGGCAGATCCACCTTGGCTACCAACGCATCTTCAGTATCATAAAGGTCGACAGCCGGGAATGTTGCCTGACCTCCAAATGGCATATTGCGGAAGAATGCATCATCAAAGAAACGATCTAAACCTGTGCGAACTCTATCCATATCTCCTCTCGGTTCCCTTCTCAACAAGTCTCTCATTGCTATCCCTCCTTAGTCAATTTTTATATTTTAGTTGTCATTAGCACTCTCTTCTATCGAGTGCTAATTATATTATGCAAATATATTTTTTAGATATCAACTTTCAAATCATCTTATTATAAACCAAACATTGCATATTTGAGTGAAAATACCTAATTATTGCTTTATTACTCATTAATACTAATTATTTCATCTTATTTCAAGGATATTTGTTACTATAAACACCTTTACCTTTAATTTTTATGAGTATGTAAAATGCCCTGGCCGGATGAACTATTAAAAGAATAAATTCAAGATCCATAAGAAGTATTATAAACATCTTCGCCTTTTAAGGTTTTTAAACTACCGAAAATTTTAGAAAATCTAAAAGAAATCCTGTTATGAAATAATCACGAAGTAACTGAAATAAGGGTAAACAAAATGAAGTACCCTTTAAGAACCGACTTTTGCACTAACCTCTTTATAAATAAGCCGTTTCTTTTGTAAAGCAACCTGCAAGCACCACCAAAGTAATCAACATGCCCCGGCAACAATTTTAAGAGGAAAATAAGGTATTGTAGAGAATAGTAAAAGTAATAGGCCCTGTTTTGCCTGGATAAAATGGAGAACCTGGCTTAAAAGAATAATGAAAGAATGAGTAGAAATGGACAATGCAGGCGAAATAGTTATTCGGACCAAGATCAAGCCCGGAGATACGGGCTATATCACCTTCCTGCATGGAAAGCTTTACGCTAAAGAATACGGTTTTGACCATACTTTTGAACCCTATGTCGCCATTCCCCTTTCTGAGTTTGTAATAAGGCAAGGTCCCCGGGAAAGGATCTGGATCGTAGAAAAAGATGGTTTGATAATGGGCTCTGTGGCATTAGTTAAGTGCAGCGAGGAACAGGCCCAGCTGCGCTGGCTGCTGCTCCACCCTGAAATCAGGGAACGTGGCATAGGCAGGCAATTAATCGGAAAAGTACTTGGTTTTGCCCGCCAGTGCGGTTACTCCTCCATTTTTCTGTTAACTCTGGACATCCTACCCCGGGCAGCCAGTCTTTATAAATCTTTCGGTTTCAAGATTACCGAAGAAACAAAGACCCGGATGTGGGGCAGAGAGATGGTCGAACAAAAATATGAGCTGACGCTGTAATTTTATTGGCTCATCCAAAAAACTTACTAACCGGCTTCCAGGTTTGGTCTTCTTCCACTTACCTGCTAGAGTGCTTAGTAAGAAATTAAATAAACATTCTTAGTTGTATTAAATAAAAAAATCAAGAGCGATTGAGGCAGCCCAAGATAATCGGTACAAATAACATTTGCAATATGTTATCAATAAACTTCTGGCCTTTAAGTTACTTTACTGCCGGTGAAAATAAAAAAGCCTTATAATAAAACTTGGAGCGGGTGATGGGAATCGAACCCACGCAACTAGCTTGGAAGGCTAGGGCTCTACCACTGAGCTACACCCGCATATTTGCAGTCGAAGATTTGACCTAACAAATGAGCTTCATTTTATACTTTCAACCAACAACCTGCTTTTTCCCTTATCCATAATATATATGTTTCTTTTAAATTTCGCAACCCCTTTATCGTGGCTAACTAGCTTAAAATCCGGCCGGTAGGATATTTAATAAAAACAATGTTATTTGCGCTGGCGCGAAAAGGAACCACTTTAGTTTGACAGCATAATAAATTATAGAAAATCAAAATCCCTAACAGTATAAAGCTGTATCGCCCAGGATTAACAGTATTGATTGAGCAGTTCAACCAGTTCTGAGACTTTCTTTCCGTTATGTTTTAGACCTTCCCGGCAAAAGGGGCAGGCTGTAACAATCTCCTCTTCTGCCGGAAACTCTGTCAAGCGGCGCTTGGCTATGGCCGAAGCAGTTTCAGGAAAAGAAAGTTGAAACATGCTGCCACCACCGCAGCAGCGGGTGCCTGCTCCATAGGCGGCGGGTTCTTTAAGAACCAGGCCTGGTATTGAGCGGAGAATTTCCCGCGGTTCATCTGTTTTTCCCGCTGTCCTGGCCCAGATACAGGGATCGTGGTAACTTACAGTTAAATCCTTACCGGCCTCAGCAACCTCTTTTTCGGGCTTAAGGCGCCCCTCGCGCATTAACTGCAGGAAATAGGTGAGACCGTCTATTATCCCCAGGGGCAGGGTTTGCTCCCATTCACGGTAACGGTTGTTAAATACCGACCAGCACTCGGGACAGTTTGTAACCAGTATCGAAGCACCTGTCTCGGTAAATTTACGTTTATTTTCATAGGCCAGCTGCCGGGCCAACTCCAGGTCTCCCCAGACTTCCGCGGGGTAGCCGCAGCAGTCTTCTTCAACCATGCAGAAAGAGACCCCGGCTTTCTCCAACAGTGATGCGGTTGACTCTATCGAAGCCGGGTTATTGGCCAGAGCAGTGCAGCCATTAAATACAAGGACTTCCGGTTTTTCAACAGTCCTAATTATTGATCCTGTTTTCTGGCCGTACGGGCTGCTATACCTGCGGAGGTTGTTCAAGTAAGGTTCGGTAGCCGGCAGGCTGACACCCTTGCTTCTGGCTGGAATCCTGGAAAAAAGCAGTTCGTCACAAAGGTTCAGTTCATCGAAAGGACAGTGGATTGTACAACCCCGGCAGCCCAAACAGTTTGCCAAAGCCTCCAGCATTTCTTCGCTCCACTCTAAATAGCCCTGGCCGATTAAAGCTGCAGTCCTGGCTTTGCCCGACGGGGCCACAGCTTCTCTGCCCAGGGTCTGCACTACCGGGCATTCGTTCCGGCACATATTGGGACAGTAAGCGCAATTTAAAAGTTGCTCCATGTTTACTTCTGCCATTTTTGCACCTCCCCTAAACCCAACTTGCCGGGATTCATGATCTGATATGGATCTAAAGCACTTTTAATCTTTTGCAGCACTAAAAAAGCGGAACCGTGTTCTTTGGCCATCCAGTTTCCGCGGTGCAAACCAATCCCGTGGTGATGCGATATAGCGGCGCCTTCAGCCAGGCATGCATCCATGGCTGCCTGCCAGATTTTTTTGTAATAGCTTACCCTATCTTCCCCCGGGAATCCCACGGTAGTCAGGTAAAGGGCCGCTCCTTCCGGGTAAACATGCGAATAGTGACCGGAGGCAAGCATGGTTCCCTCCACCTGCAAAAGCGCTTCCTGCATGGCCTGATAAGTGGAATAAGCATTGTGCCAGTTAGTGGTAACTTCTATCGTGTCAAGAACCGCCCCTTTTTGAAACAGCATCGAAGCTACACTGATGTTATAGCGCTTTTCCAGCCAGTGCTCCACAGGTTCAGAACCGACATTTTTTGCGCCCAGGGATAAAGCGCAATCATCGATAACTGCCGCTTCGGCTTCTACAATTTTTGCCGCTCCTTCGATCAGCAAAATCAGGGCGCAGACTTTGTCGCCAAGTTCGGGAAAGTGGTTGCCAGTTTCCTGGGGATCATAGAGGCGAACCACTGCCGGACTGGTTCCGGCCCGCATAAACTTTCGAATTGCTTCCAGGCCATCTTCAAGTTTATCAAAAGTGTAAGTAACAGTGTGGCGTTTCTCCGGCAGGGGCCAAATCCTTAAGGTAGCGGCGGTTATAATGCCCAGGGTTCCCTCAGAACCCAGCATTAGATGATCAACCCTGGGACCCGTGGCGGTGCGAGGCACATTTTTTCCTGCAAATATTGTTCCATCAGGCAGGACCGCTTCCAGGGATACAGCCATATCTTCAATTTTACCGTAGCGGGTGGAAAACTGTCCGGCTGCCCGGCAGGAGAGCCAACCGCCAACCGTGGAACAGCGCAGGGACTGGGGGAAATGTCCGCCCGTATAACCGGCCCGGTTCAACTGTTCCTCGTAAAGGGCCCCATTTAAGCCGCTTTCCACGTTAACCATGAGATTTTGTTCATCGATCCGCCGAATCTTATTCATTTGTTTCAAATCAATAGTAACTCCGCCCTTTAAAGGGACAACACCGCCTAAAGCTCCAGATCCCTCGCCGTAAGGGGTTACCGGTACTTTTTCTTTTTCGGCCAGGGCAAGTAAACGGGAGACTTCTTCAGTTTTACGCGGCCACACTACCAGTTGGGGCAGCGCTGGAACTCTTCCTTCTCCCATCCAGACGCTGGTTACCGGCCAGTAATCACGGCAGGTAGCCAGTAAATCGGCTTGATTTATTGATACATTTTCCTCTTGCACAATTAAAGCAGCTTCTTTGGCATATTGATCAATCCGGCTTTGCTCCACCCTGCTTTCCTGTAAAACGGTCTGCATTAAATGATTCACTAAAAATTCCTCCTACTAGAAAACTGGGAAAGTTTGTAACTAAATATTTTCCAGCCCGACTTGTAAAAGAGAGTACAAAGCTCTGTAACCGCATCCTTTAAGGGCCAAAATTTCTTTAGCCGGGGTTCTGTCCCCGGTACAGCTGATCCTTCGCGGACCATCAAGGTAAAAAAGTTTAAATCCAAACTCTTCATATAACTTGACAATCCGTTCGGTAGCCTGGTTGGAAAGTACAACCGGCCCAGGGTGAGCAGATAACCATTCGGCCAGGCGCACCTGGTCTTCCCAGCCAAAACCCTCCCGGGCATACTGGGTAAAATCAACATCGTAGGGAGGGTCGGCATAAATAAAATCATTATCGTATAAATCAAGATCGGCAAAGTCGCCGCAAGAAAAATCCCACCGCTCAAAAACCTGCCTGTATTCGCTAAAGTCACGTTTATAATTTACCGCTTTATATTTGCCAAATGGCACGTTAAAACCGCCTTTTTTATTAAAGCGGCATAACCCATTATAACCGGTCCGGTTTAAGTAATAGAAAAGTTTTGCCGCATCAGCGGTATTTTCTTTGCCTTCTTGCAGCAGCCGGTTAAAATGATCCCGGCATTTGTAATAGTAGTCGGAGTCATTTTTGAGAGGAATATCAATATAAAGACCGTATTTAACCTGGTAAAAGAAATTCATGAGATGTGGATTTATATCGTTGAGCAGGCTTTCAGCTGGCAGCAACCCCAGGGTCACCGCCAAGCCCCCACAAAAAGGTTCAACCAGTCGGCGCTGACCGAGAATTTCCCAAATTGGCTTAAGTTGAAAAAGAAGCCAACGCTTCCCGCCGGCCCATTTCAGTGGTGGCTTTAAAATATCGATCATCCCGTTTTTGGATTTTAGCATGATTAAAAAATAGCCGCCTTTAAAAGTTTCTTTGAAAAAGGTGGATTTTTCTTTGAAATTTTACTCTATAAGTAGTTTCTGGAAGAAATTAAATCTATATCTGGAACCATTTTTTGATGTATAAATAAAAGTACCCTTTAAATAATTAAAATTACGAGCAGATATACAGAATTAAAGCGCCAAATAGGGTTTCAAACTAGTACCTTAAAAAGAAAAAGGGAGGCCACTTGAAAAAAATTTTAACCCCTGATCTCGCTATTAACTATATTCCGTATTTCTACCTTACCCTCTCGGGAATCTTGGCCTCACACTGCACCGCAGTTTGACATTTCCCACACCCATAACGAGGCTCAAAACGAGGTTTAATCTTTTTGTTAATATACTCCCGGCAAATTGATTTCTCCATGCCGGCTTGTTGTTTTTCACCGGTAGGTTTAATTGCTCTTGAGGGACATCGTTCCAGGCATTGTTCGCAAAAACTGCAATGCTCATATAATTCATTATAAGATCTTTCAGTAACCGGAAGATTCAAGCTGGTAACAATACTGCCGTATCTTCCGGCACAACCCTTTTCGGTAATCAAAGATCTGCTTAAAGAAAAAGTGCCCAGTCCGGCAATATAAGCAGTATGTCTTTCAGACCAACTGCTGATAAAACCTTCTTTAACCTCGAACCGTGAATCAAGAGAAGGCGCAATTGCCCGGTCACTGCTTTCATTGTTAATTTTATCCATTATGTGGGTGGATAAAGCGGCATTAAACTTTTGCCCTTCTATTCTGCCGTACAACCATTCTAGCGCCGGCAAAACCTTTTTCCGGTTGGCCTGGCGGATCTTCTCAGTGAAAGGCAAAAAATAAGAAATTACTGATTGGGCTCCGTCCAACCATTCACCGGGTAAAATATAAGCATCACCAACAACCGTAGGCTCTTTTAACCTTTGGAAAAGAGGATCATCCGCAGCAGCAATCCCAATTAGCGGGGGCTCAAAAATCCTGTCAATTCCCAGCTCCTGTACAACATTCAAAGGACTTTGCTTAACAAACTTATTCATTTCTTCAACAATAGTTTCATAGTTCAAATAATTGCCTCCAAAGCAAGAGCGATAGATACTTTTATCAGGGACCATTAACTATTGACAGCTATTCTGGAAAATTATACCAGCTGGTATAGTAGTGGTCGGGGCGAGAGGATTCGAACCTCCGACCCCTTGGTCCCAAACCAAGTGCGCTGCCAAACTGCGCTACGCCCCGACATCTTTTCATTTCATTGGCAGAAATATTGTAGCACAGGCCGGGTTAATTGGCAAGAAATCTGAACTTATTTTCATTTATAATAAGCATTTCTTTTAAGTATAAGAAGAAATACAATTATACTATTTTAAATGAGTCGGTTTCGTTTAGAAGGCAGCAGAAGCTTAAAAACAGCGCATGGTGTCACCCTGGCCATGGTTATTACCCAGCATTGTAACATAGATAGTACTAACCTGGCTGTAATTGTAGAGCTGCTTACCGTTCAAAGAACATTTTACCACTCTATAATGCAAAGCATGGCCAGCCTGTTTCACCTGTTTTAGGAAATCAAGAGATACTATCGCCGCATACAAGAAATGCCCTTTTCTATACTAAAGAACGGTTAACCGCAGGAGAGGCAAAGAGGGTCACAAAGATTTAATTTGCCGTATCTCAGTCAGGTTAAACCGACAACTTTAAATCAGCTTTTTCAGCAATTCCCGGGTTCTGCGCAGCGCTTTGCCCCGGTGGCTGACCTTGTTTTTTTCTTCACGTGACATTTGGGCAAAAGTAAGTCCGTCCGGTTCATAATAAAAAAGGGGGTCATAACCAAAGCCGCCTTCTCCCCGAGGTCTTTCGGTTATTATACCCGGGCAATCTTCTTCAATAACCTCGGTCTTGCCATCGGGAAAAGCCACCGCAATCGCACATTTAAAAGAAGCGCGACGCTTTTCGGGCGGAATTCCTTCTAATTCTTTCAACAGTTTACGGTTGTTGGCTTCCCAGTTTCCTTCTTCGTTTGCATAGCGGGCCGACCAAACTCCGGGTCTCCCGTTTAAAGCTTCAACTTCCAAACCTGAATCATCGGCTAAAGCCATTTCACCACTAAAAAAAGCCACCGCCTGAGCTTTCTTTGCAGCATTTCCTGAAAAAGTAGAACTGTCTTCTTCCGGCATCACCATTCCTGGAAAGTCTTTCAACGTTAATATTTCTACCGGTAAATCCAGAAGCAGTACTTTCAATTCTTCTACTTTACCCCGGTTATTAGTGGCTAAAACTAACTTTTTCAACACTCAAGCTCCTTCTAATTCTCATTATTCACAAAAGCTCATAAAACTTAGCGAATTAAACCCGGTTAAATCAATTAAATTTTTTAGTTATGATTATCGGTCTTATTGATCAGTTTATCGAGCTCCGGGCCGAGAGCATCTTTTTGCCTAACGGTAATTTCAAGCACCCCCGAAGCGGCCAAATCAAGCATCTTGTCAAGCTGGGCCCGGCTAAACGGGTTCACTTCAGCCGAACCCTGGACTTCGACCAGTTTGCCGGAAGAAGTCATTATTACATTCATATCCACCCCGGCTGCCGAATCCTCTTCAAAAGTCAAGTCAAGAAGTGGGCAGTTGTTCACCAGGCCCACACTAACCGCCGAAAGGTATTCTTCCACAGGCAGAGTGGTAAGCAATTCCTTCTGGATCAGATTCATGAAGGCCTCAACCAGTGCCACAAAAGAACCGCTGATTGCCGCTGTCCGCGTTCCCCCGTCGGCCTGAAGAACATCACAGTCGATTTTAATGGTTCTTTCACCCAGAGACTTTAAATCGGTTGCAGCCCGCAGGGAACGTCCGATTAAACGCTGAATTTCCAGGCTGCGGGCATTAGCCCCGGCCCTTTCCCGGTTTACCCTTACTGCTGTAGAGCGAGGCAGCATGGCATATTCTGCCGTTACCCAACCCTGTCCCTGTCCGTTTAAAAAAGGAGGCACTTTTTCTTCAATTGAGGCAGTACAGATAACCCGGGTATCACCCAACTCAATTAAAGCCGAACCTTCAGGATTTCTCAAATATGAAGGAGTAATCTTAATTGGTCTTAATTCTCCGGCTTTGCGGCCATCTTTTCTTTGGTAGGAATCTTTTTCCATGATCCTGACAGTCACCCTTACTGTATGAAAATACCTGCAGTCATAATTATTGGCTAACTTTTGTATTCCCCATTAGAATCATAATTCCTTCCGAGGATTTTTTAAATATTTTGTTCACCCTTTCCCCGGAAAATGCTATAATTATGCTTAGTAATATGTATGACATACAATTTCCTAGAGTTTTCACCGGGAGGGTTGCAGGTGGAGTTAAACCATGTCTTGCTGGGTATTTTGCTAGTAATAATTGTATACGTTATCTACAGCTATAACCGGCTGGTCAGACTGCGCAATATGGCAGATACGGCTTACGCCAATATCGATACCCTGCTCCAAAAACGTTTTGACCTGGTGCCGAACCTGGTCAGCACAGTAAAAGGCTACATGGAACATGAAAAGGAAGTCCTGGAAACGATTACCAGGGCCAGAAGCGAATGGTTTAACGCTTCTACCATGAAAGAAAACGCAGGAGCAGATCAAAAGGCGGAAAAGGCTTTGAAAACCTTGTTTGCCGTTTCAGAAAGCTATCCGGATTTAAAAGCAAACCAAAATTTCCTGATGCTCCAGGAAGAGTTATCCGGGATCGAAAGAAAAATCGCTTATGCCAGGCAGCGTTACAACCGAACCGTCATGGCTCTTAACACGGTTATTCAGCGTTTTCCGACTAACTTAATGGCCCGTTTGTTTAACTTTACAACCAGGGAGTACTTCGCCGTAGAATCAACTAAAGCACGTTCAGCTCCAGATATTAATATGCAGGATGGTGAGTAAGAAGTGATGGATCCGATATATGACCGCATAGCCTCCAATAAAAGAAAAACTTTTTTCCTTTTCTTTCTCTATGCCTTGCTTTTTGGTTTAATTGGTTATTTCATCGGTATTTATGTAGGGGACCCGGTAACTGGGATTATCCTGGCCGGAATTGTCTTCGTTGTGCTTTTTTTAATCAGTTATTTTAGCGGGCAGGAAGTAGCCACTAAAATGGCGGGGGCCCGCGAAGTGAGGAAAAAAGACGAACCCTATTTATATAATACGGTTGAAGCTTTAAGCATCGCCGCGGGGAAACCGATGCCCAGGGTATTTATCATCGAAACAGAGGTGCCCAATGCCTTTGCCGCCGGGCGCAATCCCAATCATGCCGTGATTGCCGTAACCAGGGGCTTGTTGAACAGGCTTGACCGGCAAGAACTGGAAGGGGTTATCGCCCACGAAATGGCCCATATCAACAACTATGATGTCTTACTGGCCACTGTGGCCATTGTGCTGGCCGGAACGATAGTGTTCGTCAGTGTGATCGCCCGCCGCATGATGCTTTTCGGAAGATTGGGACGCGGCGGCCGCCGGAGTGGCCAGGGCCAGTTGATCATGATTTTAATCCTGATTATTGTAGCCATTTTAGCGCCAATTTTCGCCCAGCTGCTTAAATTTGCCATTTCCCGACAGCGGGAACACCTGGCTGATGCCACCGCCGCCAATTTTACTGGCTACCCGGAAGGACTGGCCAGCGCCCTGGAAAAAATCACTAATCAGCAGGTAAAAGACAGCCCCATTGAAAACCAGGCCCTTGAAGGGTTGTATATCGTCAATCCATCCCTGGGAGCCAAATCCGGAAACCGGGCCAGTGTGCTTTTTTCCACCCATCCTCCGGCTGAGGAACGCATCAAAAGGCTGCGAGCAATGTGATATTGTATTGGTGAATTTAAAAAAACGGGCAGTTTTCTAAGTAGGGAACAAGATACTTGGCGGTAGGAAAGAATTTTTTTACAAGCGAACCTGGTATGCTTTGATTTCTTGCTCTAAAAGCTTTAAGCTCACTTCCTCAAATGGCCGGGGGTCTCCACTAACAAAGAAGCGGTAACGAGGATTATTGGAATTTAAGGGGTTTTTTTGCTCCGAGCTTTCCAGGATGTTATCAACTTCGGTTACAATTTCTTCAGCAGAATTAATTAACTTTACCGAACTGCCCATAACCCCCTGGATTAGGCCGATCATCAGCGGATAGTGGGTGCACCCGAGGATTAGAGTGTCGATATTTTCCCTGCCCATGGGTTTAAGGTATTCCTGGGCTACTTTTCGCGCTTCAGGGGTGTCAACAAGGTTATTTTCCACCAGCAAAACAAACATTGGACAGGCTTTGGAAACAATATGCAGAGAGCCATTATGTTTCTGCAGGGCTTTTTCATATTCCCCACTACCAATTGTTCCGGCTGTGCCAATTACTCCAATGCGCCGGTTATTGGTATGCTGCAAGGCGGCTCGCACACCCGGTTCGATCACGCCAACGACCGGCTGTTCGCATACTTGTTGATAATAGGACAATCCGGCTGCTGTAGCAGAGTTACAGGCAATCACTATCAATTTAACTTCCTGGTGTTTTAAAAAATCGATGATTTCAAAGACAAAGCGGCGGACCTCTTCATTGGGCCTTGACCCATAAGGCATCCGGGCTGTATCGCCGAAGTAGACAATACTTTCGTGAGGCAGGCGTCGACTCATTTCATTAACTACGGTCAACCCGCCAACTCCGGAATCAATAACTCCAATTGCTTTATGGGCATTTATCAGTTGTTCATTGGTTACTGTCATATTTTATTTTGCCTTTACTCTGCTAAAGTAGCCACCCATTATTTTACGGGTGTCAAATATTGATACTACAGCTTTCGGATCATATTTATCTACGGTTTTCAAAAATGCAGGCAGTTCTTTCCTTTTCAATAATACCTGCACGCTGCGCTTTAATCCTTCTCTGCCGTAGCAGGGCATCACGGTAACTCCGTAACCTTCTTCCCGCAAGTTATCTTCTAAAATTCCGCTATCCTGTTGGGTGATCAAGTGAACGTTGACATAACCAACAGCGATCATTTCTTCAAGCTTGCTGCCAACCAAATTGCCGGCGGCAAAACCGAGCCCATAAACAATTATATTAGTCCATTGATCCAGGTTGGTGAGCACCATACCCAGAGCGACAAGAAAAATAATCACTTCAAAAAATCCAATGATTGCAGCAAACACACTGTTACCCCTGGTTAAATAAATAATCCGCATAGTCCCCAGACTAACATGGGCAATTTTAGCCACAAAAATGGCCAGGTAAGTTAACAAAACTGGTAACATCGGCACTTTAATTACTCCTATCACAAATCAAAAATTAATAACGGGCAAAGTACTCCCCAAATATCAAGCCTAATTTTAACAACCGCTCCGGTGAGTGTCAATAAGAAATCTAGAGATGACGGAAAAATTTTAACTCAGAATTGAGCATTGAAAATAAGGTTCCGCCATATATCAGCGGCGAGGTTTCCCCCGCCGCATTACCGATAAGAAACTTATAACTATTTAACTTACAGGCCGTCATTTCAGCGAATACTACTAGCTAATAGAATCAAGGTCGGCCGAGCGGGAAGCAATCATTTCCAGGGCATAAGGATTTTTAACCCGGATTAAAGTACCTTTCATACCCAATGAACGTGACTCAATAATCCCTGCGCTTTCAAATTTTCGCAGAGCATTAACAATCACTGAGCGGGTTATTCCCAGGCCATCAGCAATTTTGCTTGCCACTACTATGCTTTCATTGTTGTTGATTGATTTTAATATTTCGTGGATCGCTTCCACTTCAGAATAAGAAAGGCTTTCAAATGCAGCGGCAGCTAACTTCTTATTCCTGGCCTCCTGCTCTTCCTGGTCAACGAATTCATGGACCAAAATCATCCCTAGCAGGGCAGCTCCCACCTCAGCCAGGATCCAATGATTTTGCTCAAAAGGCTGGCTTTCTTTATATAAAAGCAGGCTGGCCATTTTCTTTTTACCGCTTTGAATGGGAACGACAATTACATGCTTCCCTTTTACTGCAGTACCGGTTCCTTCACTTCCACCTGCAGAACTGCCCTCAGGATATGGCTGATTAAATAAAGATTCCTGCGTATCCAGTAAAGCCATCAACCCGCTATCGCCGGCCAGCGTTCCTTGCTCGACTAAACTTTCCATCCTCCCATCTAACTTTTCCTTACCAGGAGCATAGGCCAAAACACCACCATCTTTATCTATAACTAAAGCAGCAGCGCCCGTTATGTCGGCAATTTCCCGGGTCCCTTCTTTAAGAGCGGTTTCTTCGTGATCACTCTGATGAAACAAGCGGCTCAATTGTTTGATTTGATTAACCAATCTATTATCTTCCATCTTACATTCCTCCTTTAAATTGTTTATATTATAAAACATTTATTATGTCAATAATATTCGCACTTTATATTAAAATCAATCCCTTAAACAATTAATTTTTTAATAATAATTCTTTCAAATTACCCGGATAGATATTTCTTTCTAAAAAGATATTCCGCCAAACGATAAACTTCTTTTAGAGGTAAACCTGATTTTTCAGCTATAAACCGGCAGTCCTCATATTCGGGTGAAAACTGCAGAGGATATTCCTCCCCATCCGGTTCCGGTGAAAATTTAATCCTAACCTCGCCCCATTCTGTTTCAACTTTTTTTTCTTCCCGCTGCCGCATAACCTTGCGGGCAGTGGAAATACGCAGGCCCAGAGTCGTTGTTTCCCTGAACACTAGATTCTGCAAGATATCTACATTTTTCGGCAAGGCAATTATGGATATTTGCACCCCCGGACGATTTTTTTTCATTTGGACAGGAGTGTAATAAACATCAAGAGCGCCCGCTGCCATAAGTTTTTCCATCAGGTAACCATAAATTTCCGGGTTAAGGTCGTCAATATTGGCTTCAATTAACTTAACCTCTTCTTCCAGCCCCGACATTGTTAAATGCAGTTTTCCTGCCAGTACACGCAGATAATTGGCATACCCGGGATCAATACTGCCGGCCCCATAACCAACCGTCTCCACATTAAAAGCCGGGATTGAACCAAATTTTTCAGCCAGGGCAGTAACAATTGCCGCACCCGTGGGGGTTACCAGTTCATAACCCCAATCGCGGCCTTCAACCGGCACCCCTCTTTTGGCGATTAACTGCAGGGTCGCCGGGGCAGGCAACGGCAATTTACCGTGAGCAGAAGTTACTGCGCCCCTTCCGGCAGGCAGCGGTGAAGAGTAAATTCGATCAACACCGAGTAGAAAGATTGCCGCACACGTGCCTACAATGTCAATTATAGAATCAAGAGCCCCGACTTCATGAAAATGCACTTTTTCTATTGCAGTATCGTGAACCGCCGCTTCAGCTTCAGCTAAGCACCGAAAAATAGCAGTGCTATTATTTTTTACCGGTAAGGGAAGCTCGGAATTATTAATTATGCTTATGATATCTCCGAAGTTCCTTTCAACCGGAATACCTTCTTCAATGCGTACCAGGGCGCGGGTTCCGGCCAGGCCACCCCTCTTTACTTTTTTAGTTTCCAGTGTATAACCGCTAAGCTTCAACTTTTTTAGCATGGCCTGCAGGTCGGAAAGCTTAACCCCGCATTCCAGTAAGGCTCCAAGGGTCATGTCCCCGCTGATACCGCTGTAGCAATCAAAATAAAGGACTCTTTCAACTTTTTCGTTCATTTCTATGATTTCATTCCCCTTGCAAAACTCGCTGTTATTTACTCCCCGGCTGTTCCTTCTCCTGTCTTATTGATCATGGCTGCCATATAGCCAGCACCAAAACCATTGTCTATGTTTACAACCGCCACCCCGGTTGCACAGCTGTTGAGCATCGTAAGCAGCGGGGCCACGCCGCCAAAATTTGCCCCGTAGCCTACACTGGTCGGAACTGCCACCACCGGGCAGGCTACCAGCCCACCAACCACACTGGCCAAAGCCCCTTCCATTCCAGCCACCACAATTATCGCCCGGGCCTGGGTCAGTTTATCCCAGTTGTCAAACAACCGGTGAATCCCGGCCACTCCAACATCAAATAGCCTTTCAACATGGCCGCCAATCAATTCAGCTGTCAGAGCCGCTTCTTCAGCTACAGGAATATCTGCCGTTCCACCCGAAACCACCACCACACAGCCAACCGATTTGCTGGTCTCTTCACCGCGAAGCACTATTGCCTTTGCTTGACGGTGGTATTCCGCTTCGGGATATTCTGCTTGAACAGCCTCAAAAATTTCCGACCCGGCGCGTGTGGCTAAAACCGTCCCACCTGCAGCAGCCAGGCGCCCAAATATTGCTACCACCTGCTCACTGGTTTTACCCGGGCAGTAGATGACCTCGGGAAACCCACACCGCAGGTAGCGCTGATGATCAACCCTGGCAAAACCGATATCTTCGTACGGCAGCGATTGCAGACGTTCAGCAGCTTTTTCTATACTCAATCTACCTTCCTGAACTGCTTTCAACATTTCCTGTAAAGATTTTTGATTAATGGTTTAAAATCCCTCCAAAGCACTGTTTAATAGATTATAACATACCGGGATTTTTCGCAAGTAAAGGAAAAACAAAGATTGTTACCGAAAATATAAATAAACTGCTTAATGGAAAGGGGCATCAGGTTGTGATTGTTGAATTCGACGGAAATAAACCGCGCATTGATCCAAAAAGTTTTATCGCTCCAACCGCTACCCTCATTGGTAATGTAGTCATTGAAGAAGGGGCCAGTATCTGGTTTGGAGCAGTCCTCAGGGGTGATTTTGGAAAAATTACAGTAAAAAAAGGGAGCAGTGTCCAGGACAATGTGGTAGTTCATATCATCCCGGAGTGCGAAACCATAATCGGCGAAAATGTAACAATTGCCCATGGTGCGGTGCTGCACGGCTGCCATATTGAGAAGGGGGCAGTTATTGGCATGAACGCGGTTGTCCAGGATTTTTGCCGAATCGGAGAAGAAGCGATGGTCGCCGCCGGAAGCGTAGTTACTTCCAACATGGAAGTTCCGCCGCGCCACCTGGCCGCCGGGTTACCGGCCCAGGTCAAAAAAGAAATAACCGGTAATTCATTAATGTGGGTTTCCCAAAGCGCATCTATGTACCAGGAGCTGGCCCGCCGCTATATCGAGCAGGGCCTGAACAGCAGTGAAAAATAAATAGGACCGGCTGCTGCCCGCCCTATTAGTTGTTCGATAACCGCTCAGCTTCCAGGTTCAATCCGGATTTGCCCGGCACTGGATGAATGTAAAACCTTGTAAGCACCCATGCCGGGTTATTCTTTTCTAGTACTCCGCCGGCAGGGCATTTAACTCTGCCAGACTGAATACAGGACCGTCTTTACAAACATAGATAGGACCGAGGTTACAGCGGCCGCACTTGCCAATACCGCATTTCATCCGCATTTCAAGAGTTGTGAAGACCTGGTCGGGACTAAATTGGAGTTCGTTTAGGGCTTTAAGAGTAAACTTAATCATAATCGGCGGGCCACAGGTAACCGCAATTTTATTTTCCGGGGTAAAGCCCAATTCAGTAACATAATGAGGGACGAGGCCCACATTCTCATCCCAATCCGGATGTTCGACATCGACGGTCAGGTAAACATTGGTAGCTGGTTGTTCCCTCCAGGACTGCTTAATTTCCGCCTTACGAATTAAGTCAGCGGGAGTGCGGGCTCCGTAAACAATATCGATATGGCCATAATCTTCGCGATGATCAAAACAGTAGCCGATCAGCGAACGCAGAGGGGCCAGTCCGATACCGCCTCCAATAAAGAGCAAATCCTTACCGCGCAACTTATCAACCGGGAAGCCGTTGCCGTAGGGGCCCCTGATTCCAATTTGCTGTCCCGGCTGCATCTGATGAAGCGCTTCTGATACGCTCCCCACATTTTTAATGCTAAATTCCAGGCATTCCTGGCAGCTAGGTGAAGAAGTGATCGAAAAAATTGCTTCGCCGATGGGGGGCACGGAAAGCATGGCGCACTGGCCGGGCATAAATTCAAAGGGAAGCCCGTCTTTCCCTCCCACCCGCAGGGTTCTAATATCGGGAGTCTCTTCGGTTATATCCAAAATTGTCGCCTGCTGGGGCAAAAGAGGATTAGCGCTGTTCAACTGATTCACCTCCGAGGGCTTTGATGGCTTGAACGATATCCAAATTAACCGGGCAGTTGCGCAGACAGCGTCCGCAGCCCACACAGGCTGTTTCACCATAAGCTTCTGGATAGTATTGTAATTTATGCAAAAAGCGCTGCCGCACTCTTTCCTTCTGGCTGGGCCGCGGGTTGTGCCCGCCGGCCATGATGGTGAAATGCCCGTACATACAGCTGTCCCAGCAGCGAAAGCGCACCCCTTTATATTCGTGGCCGAAATCCTCTACATCGAAACAGTAACAGGTGGGACAGACATAAGTGCAGGTACCGCAGCCAAGGCAGGCCTGATACAGTTCGTCCCAAACCGGGTCATCGAAACGATCTTTCAAGTCTTTCCCCAGGCCTTTAAGATCCAGTCCAAAATCAGTGGTTTTAACTTCTTCTTTCTTTCTTTCCAGGTTGGTGCCGTCTTCAAGCAAATCGGCAGCCAGTTTAAGAAGATTTTCCCCTTTTCCGGTCTGCGATTCCATAATCAGAGAATCGTCACTAAAACCTGCCACAACATCGGCCCCGGGAGCCTCCTGCGGATCGATAGAAAACAGGTTACAGAAACAGTAGGGGTCGGGCTCTGAACAGGCCAGGGCCACTACGGTAGTTTTTTCCCTTCTTTCCCGATAAAGCTCATCAGGCGGGTCTCCTTCAATAAAAACTTTATCGAGCATCTCGACCGCTTTCAAGTCACAGGGGTGGATCCCAAAAAGGACCATATCCTCGATTGTTTCCACTGCATCAATTTTAATTTTGTAACTGTCGCAGTAGTACTGCATAAAAGTTTCTTCCCGAGGGAGGAACAAATCCTTGGGAGGTACAGCCGTATTGACCTGTTCAAGATCTACTTTTATTCCTTCTTCCCAGGGTTTAAACATAACCACCGGCCCTTCTTCAACCGGCACATATAGTTTGCCTTCGCCGGCCAGGCGTTCCCATAAAGCCGGGAGTTTATCTTTGGCGATAACCTTTTTCACTTTGGCCACCTCACTTTTCCGAAAAAGCTGCCGGGTCATCAGGCCGGTAAGTAAGCAGGGGCGGTTCGCTTTCGGCGTCAAGGCCGGCTTCGAAATAACCGTACAGCTCGTTAATATCTTTGATTAATTTGCGGTTCAGTTCCTGCAGGGGAATCCCGACCGGGCAGGCACGCTCACATTCGCCGCACTCAATACAACGGCCGGCGCCGTGGTAAGCCCTGATCAGGTGGAACATAAAATTCTCACTGGGCCTGTAAGCCCTTCCCTGCCAGCGAGGACTGTCCTGTTCCACGAAACATTCGCGGCAGCTGCAGAAAGGGCATATCTGGCGGCAAGCATAGCAGCGCAAACAGCGCGACAGCTCCTTTTCCCAGTAAGCATAACGATCATCTGCAGACATTTGCTCCAGTTCTTCCACGGACTTAAACCTTTCCAGAACTTCTTTTTCTCCTTTTGGCGAAAACAGCAGCTGGTCATAAACCGGAGGATCGGGGTAAAGACAATCCCGGCATTTATCCAGCAGCAGTTCTTCCCGGGTCACCTCTTTTTCGCCGCCGGTAGTTTTTAAGACAACCTGCCCATTCAGTTCTTCTATATCAGGAGGACCGTTTTTTTCTGCCTGTTCAAGCAGGCGATTATAATCAAGCATCCCCGGGCAGGGCAGGCCGTAGAGAATTACCCTTTCGCGCGAAACCATGTTGTCCTGAAGAAGGCGGTTGAAGGCCCGGGCATCACACCCCTTAACCAAAACCCCGATTTTGTCATGAGTTTTTAGCTCTTCCAGCAAGTAGCGGCTTAAATTAACCGCGCAAAAAGAATCCCAGGTAAGCCTCTTCAAGTCTTCTTCATCGCGAGCAAACAGGGGCCTGGACTGCCACCAGTAGTGCCCTTTTTCCCAGCCGAGGAGCAAATCGATGCGTCCACCCAACAAATCCTGGCTTACAATATCGCGAATTTTTTCAACTTGCTCTAGGTTGTGCTCTGCCAACGGGCATCCCTCATCTTTCTATTCGGCCCCAGGGCCTTGATCTTCTCAGTCATTGCCGTCATTTCTTCAGCAAACTTGTTTCCTTCCGAGCTGGAAATCCAGCGGATTTCAAAGCGTTCCGGTTCAATGCCGGCAAATTCCACCAGTCTCTTAAAGGCGGAGAAACGGCGCCTGACATGATAGTTTCCGGTACTGTAATGACAGTCACCTGGATGGCAGCCGGCAATTAAAACCCCGTCAGCCCCGCGTTGGAAGGCCCTGATAACAAACATGGGGTTCATCCGGCTGGAACAGGGAACGCGGATAACCTTGACATTGGCCGGATAGGTCATCCGGCTGGTTCCGGCCAGATCACCGCCGGCATAACTGCACCAGTTACAGCAAAAAGCGACAATTAGCGGTTTCTGATCCGCGGGTTTGCTGTTGTTTGAAACCGAAAAGTTTTCTTCCTGCAGCCCTGCGCCGGTGGAATCGTTATTTAGCGCTCCAGACATATGGCATCCACCTCCGCCAGTATTTGTTCATTGGAAAATCCTTTCAAGTTAATAGTCCCCGAACGGCAGACTACGGTACAGGAACCACATCCCTGGCAAAGGGCCGGGTTAACCTCGGCTACCGTACGTTTTAAAGTTCCCTCCGGACGGCGTTCTTCAATTTCGGTAGCGCTGATTGCTCCAAAGGGACAAACTGTTTCACAGTAGAGACAGCCCGCACAGCTGGTTTGATCCACTTCGGCAGTGCATGCTTCGCCTTTCAGTTTCTCCTTGGAAAGCAGGCCGACTGCCTTGACCGCTGCCGCGCTGGCCTGGGCTACCGTGTCAGGAATATCTTTTGGCGCCTGGCAGGCTCCGGCAATAAATACCCCGGCCGTTTGCGTATCAACCGGCCTTAACTTGGGATGAGCTTCATTGTAGAAATTATAGCTGTCGGTATTAATCCCGACCAGGCGTCCCAGTTCGGAAGCAGTGGCCCGGGGAACTGAAGCAGCAGCCAGCACCACCATATCCGCTTTAATTTCCACCGGTTTGCCGCTCAACGAATCCACACCGTTTACCACCAGGTGATTCTCTTCGGGAAATACTTTCCCTACCTGTCCACGCAGGTAAGTGACATCGTGTTCTTCAGCCGCCCGGCGCTGAAATTCTTCATATCCTTTGCCGGCTGCGCGCACATCAATGTAAAAAACGTAGCTTTTCGCTTCCGGCACCTTTTCTTTCATTAAAGTGGCCTGCTTTGCCGTATACATGCAACATATCTTGGAACAGTAGTCCATGCCGCGGGCTTTGTCCCGGGATCCGACACACTGGATAAAAACAACCGTTTTGGGAGGCTTTCCATCGGATAAACGCACTACTTTGCCGCCAGTGGGCCCGGAAGCGTTAAAAAGGCGCTCAAACTCCAGACCGGTGAGGATATCCGGATGCTCTCCGTAACCGTACTCCCCGTAAATGGAAGGATCCATCTGATCAAAACCGGTAGCTACTGTAATGGTCCCATAGCGGCACTCGGTGATTTCATCCTCCTGCTCAAAATCGATAGCCCCGGGAGGACATTCAGATTGACAGATCTGGCAACGCCCTTTACGAAAATAAAGACAGCTGTCTCGGTCGATCACCGGAATGTTGGGCACCGCCTGGGGGAAAGGCACATAGATCGACTTGCGCTTGGCCCTGCCCATCTCAAACTCAGAAGGGGTCTTGGAAGGACATTTCTCATAGCAAATACCACACCCGGTACATTTTGACGGGTCAACACTGCGCGCTTTTTGCCTGATTTTCACATCAAACTGTCCCACAAACCCTTTTACTTCTTCTATTTCAGAATAAGTCAAAAGGTTAATGTTTGGGTGCTGGGCCACTTCCACCATTTTGGGGGTAAGGATGCAGGCCGAACAATCTAAAGTGGGAAAGGTTTTTTCCAGCTGGGCCATGCGCCCGCCAATGCTCGGTTCGCGTTCAACAATATCCACGATGAATCCGGCTTCAGCTATATCCAAAGCAGCCTGGATTCCGGCAATTCCCCCGCCGATAACCAGGGCTCGTTTTTCCACATCAAGTTCCGGGGCTTCCAAAGGATCGTTTAAGGCCGCTTTGGCCACCGCGGCTCGCAGCAGGGCTATCGCTTTCGGGGTAGCTTCGCTCATATCCCGGTGTACCCAGGAACAATGTTCCCTAATATTAGCCACTTCCAGCAGATAAGGGTTCAGGCCTGCCTCGGCAACCGCCTTGCGGAAGGTATTCTCGTGCATCCTGGGAGAGCAGGTGCCAACCACCACCCGGTCCAGGTTGTGTTCCTTTATCGCTTCTCTAATCATATCCTGGCCCATTTCAGAACAAAGGTAACGGTATTCATCAGCATGGATCACACCGGGAAAACCACGGGCCGCTTCTAAAACTTTATCTATATCCACAGTACCGGCGATATTGGTACCGCAGTGACATACAAAAACACCAGTTCTTGGCAAATTCTCCTACCTCCCTTACTTGTTGTACTTCCTGAAACCACTGACCAGGGCCTGCTGGGGTAATTTTTCCAGCTGCTCCGGGGTTAACTGGGCGGGACCGAATTTATTTCCTTCCCGGCAGCGCAATATTGCCAGACGAACACCTTCCATCATCCTGGCTAAATCGAGATCCCGGGGACAGCGAGCCGCACAGGTAAAACAGCTGGCGCAGATCCAAGGAGTTTTACTCTCCATTAGTTCTTCTTCCAGCCCGAGCTGCAGGTAGCGAATAACCTGGTGAGGCAAAAGATCCATCGCTGCCTTCACCGGACAGGCTGCGCTGCATTTGGCACACTGGTAACAGTCGGCAGGATCCTGGCCGCTTTGGGTTTTCATTTCTTCAATCAAACGGCTTTTACCGGCTTCAATGATCATTGCCGGGACACCTCCTCTTCCTTCGCATTGCCGGTCGTAGTTTCAACCGGCAAATCAAGCGCTTCAGCCAAAAGCTCACTGAAATAGTATATTTTCAAAGGTTCTTTCCCGCTTTCTTTCGCACAGTTTTCCAGGTTATAACGGCACAGGGGACAGGCAGTAATCAGGGCCTCGGCACCAGCCTTTTGGGCAGAATCAAGAATACGCTGCACGGTATCCTCAGCAACTCCTGTTTCAGTTACCGAAAGATATGCTCCGCAGCATTCAGTGCGATAAGGGCTTTTCACTACTTCACCACCCAGCGCTCGCAAGAAATCTTCCATGATTGACGGATTTTCCGGATCGTCAAATTGCATTGCATCTGCAGGGCGCAGAAGCAGACACCCATAATAGGCGGCAAGCTTGCGGCCTTCCAGGGGCTTTTTGATTTTTTCAGCCAGGTTGTCAAAACCGAAGTCGTCGCGCAGCACCTCGAGAAAATGAAGGACCCGTCCTTCACCGGAGTACTCCACTTCCAGAAAATCGGTTACTTTATTGCGGGCATCTTCACTGCGCTGCATAAATTCCTGTGAACGCTTGAGGACATGGTGGCAGGCAGCACAGAGTGAAACCAGCGGTTCCCCCTCGGCGGCCGCCAGAGTGCGAACCGGGGAAAGCAGGGTGATCAGTTCATCTTCGTACAAAGGATAAACCGCACCGCAACACTGCCACTCATCAAGTTCCACAAGTTCAATTCCCAATTCCTCAGCAGCAGCCAGGGTGGTGTCTTCCATACTTTTTGCCTGGCCCTTAAGCGTACAGCCGGGAAAATATCTATAACGCAATTATCATACACCTCCTGAATCAGGTTCGTGTAATATCAAAATTTAAAACTTATAATATATATTCGACGAAAAAGAAAAAACTCCTTTTTAAATGTTAGAATTATAGTTATAAATTTTAGAAGTAACCGAAAATGGCTTAGAGATTATATGAATGCACACAGCGACTTGAACAAGAACGTTATATGTTATTATTATAATTTTATAACCTATACACTGGTTCTAATGCTTAAATTTACAAGAACACTAAGCTATTATGGTTTATTTAATTTTGACCAATAAGGGCTGTTCATTAAAGCTGCCCGCCATTTCTCCCGCAGGTCCGGGTAACGGCCTGCCAGTTCATCGGTCAACTCTTCCATTTCGGTGCGTTTGGTCTTATCGCTGACCGAGCAGGGATTTTTCACTATAGGAAAGTTCTCCCGCCTGGCCAAAGCAATGAGAGTTTTTTCCGGCAGTTGGACCAGGGGGCGAATCTGGTAAAGACCGGCCCGGTCCAGGTAGGTTAGCGGTTTGAAAGTATCCATCCTGCCGGTATAAAACAGGTTAAGCATGAAAGTACTGATCGCATCGTCAAGATGATGTCCCAGGGCCACCTTGTTACATCCCAGCTGGAGGGCTGCCTGGTGAAGTGCGCCGTGGCGCATATTAGCGCACAGGGCACAGGGGTTCTTTTCCCGGCGGCTCTCGAATATGATCCTGGAAATAGCTGTTTCTTCAACATGGAATGCAATATTTAAACTGTCGGCCAGCTCTTGTAAAGGGGTAAAATCAACTTCCCAACCAAGGTGCACATAGATAGCCTGCAGTTCAAAGTCAAAGGGAGCGTGACGTTTAAAAATATTCAAGATGTAAAGCAGGGCTGCGCTGTCTTTGCCTCCAGACAGACCTACCGCAACCCTGTCACCGGGATTAATCATTTTAAAATCATAAATTGTCCTTTTAACCCGGGTTAAAAACCACTTGCTATCACTGCGGCGCAATTGCTTTGCAATCCTTTCTTTATTCGGTTTTGATTTCATAGCATTATTATAGTATTTATTATATCATCCCGTGGATTAACAAAAAAACTGGTAAAATTAGGTTCCTATTGCTGCGCTTTTTAAATCCATTTAATTTCTCCTCCTGCAAAAACCTAATGTAATTTACGCCATAACATCATATTATTAAATTGATTAGTTAACACAAGTAAGCGTAAAAATTAGTGGAAAAGCGCAACTTCTGATATCGACCTTTTTTATGATAAAATAGGTATATCAGAACAGCAAAATTCTCTGGAAGAAAGCGGATTAATCCAATGAACCCTTCTTTTGACAAGCATAAACGTTACCTGCAAATAGCACAGGAAGCGGCCCGCGAAGCCGGAAAAACAGTTTTAAACTGGCAAAAAAACATATCAATTTCGGAAAAAGCGGCCAATAACCTGGTTACAGAAGCTGATTTGGCAGCCCAGGAAATAATTACCGGGATTATCCAGGAGCATTTCCCCGAACACAGCATTATTGCCGAAGAAGGGGATTTACGGGCTAAAAGCAACGCTTCTAACTTGTGGATAATCGACCCCCTGGATGGAACCAACAACTTTGCTCACACTATCCCTCATTTTTGTATTTCCATAGCCTACGCCAGTAAAGGCCAGGTGATGGCAGGAATCGTATATGACCCCCTGCGCAATGAAGTTTTTTCTGCAATCAGAGGGCAGGGGACCTTTTTAAATGAAGCCCCAATTAGGGTTTCTGAAACACGTTCACTCAGTGAAGCAATTGTGGCCACCGGGTTTTATTATGAGCGGTGCGAAATCATGCGCAAGACCCTAAACAGTATTGAACAGCTATTTGAAGCTAATGTCCACGGTATTCGCCGTTACGGAAGTGCCGCCCTTGATTTATGCTGGGTAGCCTGCGGTCGCTTTGATGCTTACTTTGAATATAAAATTTCTACCTGGGACTTTGCTGCCGGCATGCTAATCCTGGAGGAGGCTGGAGGCAAATGTTCCGATCACCGGGGAGAAGTTCTTGGGTTAAACAGCACCGGTATCGCCGTTTCGAACGGTAAAATTCACGAAGAATTCTTAAACATAGTCGGTTGGGGTGATTTCCCAACTGACAGTCTTGATTAATCACTTTAAAAAAACACAAGTTAGCGGGGAGGTAACTTAATGGCCAGACACTCAAAAAAGAAAAATAAGCGTGGTAAAATTTTCATTACTCTGATCTTTTTATGCCTGGCCGCTTTTATAACCGGATACATACTGGCTGTAATTGATATAAGTATATAAAATCATCAGCCAAGATTTTTAGCGCTTGTGTACCAACAGTTCAAAATGTGGAAGCTTGAAACGGTTCTTGCTTTTCCGGGCCAGGAAACTGTTAGCCTGTTTCTCAGCTGCTGTTACTACCTGTAGACGGCGTACTTTGGAACCTAATCTTTCCAGGTACGCTCCAAAGTTCCTGGTTGCTTTCTCAGAAGCAAAGCGCAATCCTTCAGTGTTAACCACCATTTGACTATAATGAGAAGGTAAAAGCCCTTTTAAAGTTCTTTTTAATTCCCGCATATGCAGGTTATCAGCCATTCCTCGAAGTTTTAAGTAAAGAATTCCTTTTTGTTCGGTTAAAGAAACCCTTAATGCCGAGGTGCCGCTGGAAAAAGTTACTTCTCTATTTTCAGGTGTACCAAACAGCCGGTAAAACAGGGTCACCGGTTTCGTGCCGGCATTTTGCTTATCTCTTAAAAACTGGTAGTACCAACGGCTTTTATAATCAAAGTGCCTGGTCAGACCCCAGCCGAGCGCACGATACAAGGCTGATGCCCAGCCGGTCTTGGAAACATTCTTAAAGATATTGGACAGTGAGTAAAATTTCTTCAGAGCATTTAACATTTCGGCCTGCAACTCTTCGGGCGACATCAGGACTGGTTGAAATACGGTGTGATGACCATCATACAGTGACCAATCGTAGGTAATAATCCTACCCTCTTTTTCCAGTTGATCAAAAAACGGGGTTCCGGGTAGAGGAGTTAAAGAAAGAAACTGAATGCTGTCAATACCTGCTTCCAGGGCAAACTCCGCCGTCTCCCTGATTGTTTCTACCGTGTCGGCATCGCCGCCAAAAACAAACATGCCATGGATTCTGATCCCATATTCATGGAACCGTTTTATTGCCTCTTTGATGTCGTCTACTGTTTGCTGCTTGTTGTAACCTTTCAGGGTTTCGGGATTAATCGATTCAAAACCGATATAAACTATACTGCATCCCGCCCGGCGCATTAAGCTCATCAATTCTTCATCATATACGACATCGGCCCGAACCTGGGCACCAAAACCTTTTAAATTTATTTGCCGGTCAATAATTCCTCTTAAAAGTTCTTTGCTGTGTTCTTTGTTGGCTACAAAATTATCGTCACAAAAGAATATATGTCTGCCCGCAAATTGTTTTAGTTCTTCCAACACACTTTCAGTGCAGCGATACCGGTAGCGCCTTCCAAACATCTGGGTTACTCCGCAAAAAGTACAGTTATAAGGACAGCCCCTTGAAGTCATCACCGGAATGCTGTGCATGCTTTCATGGTTCTCCATCAGTGAAAGATCAGGAATGGGCAAAGAATCCATCTCTACAATTGATTCCGGTGCCGGGTTGTGCACTTCTTTTCCATCTGACCAGTAAGAAATACCGGGAATGTTACCAAGGCTAAGTCCTTCATCAATAGCACGGACCAAATCCAAAAAGACCGGTTCTGCTTCACCGCGAACAACATAATCTGCAAATTTCAATGATTCTTCCGCCATAAAAGTGGCATGAATTCCGCCAATAACTACGGGGACATTGCTGGACCTCAACACCCCGGCAATTTGATATGCTTCGCGGCAAGTGGCCGTGGTGGTGGAAATCCCGGCCAGGTCGGCCTCCAATATTTCCTGCCAAGGCAGAGAATCGCCGGTCCCCAGGTGAAAACTGACCCTGTAGCCTTCATTTTTCAGCTGCGTCCCCAAAATTGGCAACCCGAGTCTTGGCATCTTGACATGCTTGTAAACATGGTCTTCTTTCGATTGTGGCTCAATAAGGACTATTTTTTGCACTTGAAAAACCCCCTATACTTTAGTAAAAAACTTAACCTGGCCAACCAGGTGATTGATCTCCTTATTAAGTGTGAAACTCTGAAATTAAAGGGACAGGTAAAAATTTCACCTATCCCTGAATTATTCGTTGGTGTATCTTTTATCAATTTGAAATAGTTTTACCAGGTATTTTATTTAATAAATGGTATACTGAGCGGATATTTAAAATCTTCACCGTTGCTAACTCTTACCGAAGCAATAATAATCATCACCAGTGAAAAAATGCCTACTGCAATTAAAAGCAATATTCCGATTAAAATTATGGCCAACAAGCCGGAAATAATAGCATAGATGGTTACACTGATCTGAAAATTCAATGCTTCCTTCCCATTTTTATCTACCCATGCAGACTGGTCCTTTTTAATCAACCAGATCACAAGGGGGCCAATTAAGTTACCAAAAGGAATAACAAAACCGGCCAGTGCCGCCAAGTGGGCAAGCATACCAAATGTTTTGTCATCCTGGGTTAACTTGGCTCCGTCAGTCATTTTTTAACCTCCCCTAAACTGAATATATGCAATGCTTAAAAAAATGAGTTATATATTGCTTCATTTCACATCATAAGCCATTATCTTGTAGATTGCAAGCTTGCGCGATCACTCATCAACTTCTTGCGGTTGTTGTTTCAAATACTCTTTGAGAGTTAACCCTGATTCTTTCCATTCCTTGGCCGCATCGACCCCAATATAACGGTAGTGCCAGGGTTCATAGATATACCCGGTAACCTTTTCTTTATTTTCCGGATAACTTAGAGCAAACCCATAAAGTTGGGCATTCTCGGCCAACCATTCTCCCTGTTCAGTATAAGCAAACTCGTCGGTGAAATCAATTTCTGTTCCCCCAAAATCAACGGTTGTACCCAATTGATGTTCGGACTGGCCCGGACGTGCGCTAAACCGGTTGGCCTCTTCCTCTCCGTAACTTTCGGCGTAATCATTAAAAATTCTGCGCTGGGTTTCATAGCTCCGGTAAGCAGAACGGATACCGAGGGTTACTCCATCCGCTTCAGCAGCTTCATACACATCTTTTAAGTGCTCTAAAGCTTCTTCCCTTAATTGCATATCATAAGCAGGATTCATGTATGAAGGTATCGGTTTGAGATCTGAAGGCACATAGTCATACTTCAAAGTTATGTTTTTTGTTACCAATGCCAGCAGGTAATCGCCGTCGGCAATTACTTTCAGATCATCATTATATTCGTTTGCTTCAGAATCTAGATTGGAAGTTTCATCGTCTTTTGCAACTTCATCCCTGCTTGCTTCTTTATCTTCTTCCTCTTTTTCTGTTTCTTCCCCCACTACTTCTTCTTCAAAAGGATCTGTAACATCTTCTTTTTGTTCAATTAATTCTTCCGGTTTTTCTTCATCTTTTTCCTCCTGTTTCGGGCTATCTTCCACTATTTGATCTTCTCTGGAAAATATATATTCCTGAATGAAACCTCTCAAACCTGTACTGTTTAAAGATAAATAAGCGGCAGAAAAACCGGTTAGTAATATAACAAGCAGGACGATAGCTCGGGGGAGTGCTCTTCTTTTTTGATTTCTTTTACTTCCCAAAAATACTTTCTCCCCCTTTGGAACTACTAATGCCGCTAAACTGGATTATGCTTTTTCAAGCTGTACCTTCTATTATACAATTCAAAGCAAAATGTTTCCTGGTTCCTGCCAGCCTTAACTAACACTACAGCGCAATATTAAAACAACCTGAATCTAAGTAACACCGGCTTTAAGCTGTTAAGTAGGGAAATACCGTTCTTTGACAATCTCTTACCGGCTTTGATAAACTAAGTTTAACATTTTTACCGGAACCGGGCAAAACATTGCGCCACCGGTGGGAAAAAAGCGCATAGATTACCTGACCCCTT
>JAWODD010000003.1:0-25631 GCA_046483445.1 Bacillota bacterium
TATAAACCTTTGGAAGAAAGACTAAACCAAATAGGAAAACAAATTCCTGAAATTCAGGGTGAAATAGATTTTCTAAAGATACAGTACTTATCTAAAGATGAAATACTTAATGAGGCAAAAGATCTTTACTCTAGATGGAACGGACTTACTGTTGAAGAAAGAAGAAAGATTGTTGAGAGTATTACTGAGAAAGTCATTGTAGGAAAAGAAGACGTAACCATTAACCTCTGCTACCTCCCCACCACCTCCCCTGAATTGGTGGCATCTAGTCAACGCAACTTCATGGGTTCATGGAACCGATAAACATGAAGTCTGCGGGATAGGTAACCGTGGCGGCAGATCTGGTGACTGTAACCTGCCTGTCTTCGAGGGGCTGTCGCAGGGTTTCTAAAATTTCGCGGTTATACTCCGGCATTTCATCAAAGAAGAGGACCCCTAAATGAGCCAGGCTTACTTCTCCGGGTTTTGGAGATAAACCGCCCCCGATAATCCCGGCTGTGGTTGCACTGTGGTGGGGGCTGCGAAATGGGCGTTCCTTGCAAAGCGGTTCTTCCGGGTTTAAACGACCGGCAACACTGTGAATCCTGGTTATCTCCAGGATTTCTTCCAAGGCAGGGGCTGGTAAAATTGAAGGCAGGCGGCGGGCGAGCATGGTTTTGCCGCTGCCTGGAGGTCCATAAAATAGAAGATTATGGGCGCCGGCTGCAGCAATTTCCAAAGCCCGCTTGGCTGTTTCCTGGCCCTTTACTTCGCTAAAATCCAGGCCGGATTGTGCCCCTTCCGGGAGATTATCTTTTAAAGGTTTAATGTTAGATAGTTCACCTTTTCCTCGAAGATACTCAACTAATTCTGCAAGAGAAAAGGGACCTTTAACTGTAATGTTTTCAACCAGGGCGGCTTCTTTGCTGTTGGCTTCGGGCAGGATCAATGTTTTTTTCCGGTAACCTTCAAGTTTGCTCAAAGATAGAGCCATGGCCAGGGCCCCGTTTACACTGCGCAGGTTCCCGTTGAGGGAGAGTTCGCCGGCAAACACTGAATTGTCAAGCTTCCCGTCATTTGGGATCTGCCCGGTGGCGGCCAGGAAGCCGACAGCAATGGCCAGGTCAAAAGCAGAGCCTTCTTTTTTGATATCAGCCGGGGCCAGGTTGACAGTAACCCGGGAAAGAGGAAAGGAAAAACCGCTGTTGCGAATGGCGGACCTGACTCGTTCTTTCGCTTCGCGGACCGAAGCATCCGGCAAACCGATTATATCAAAAGCGGGCAAGCCGTCTGAAATATCAACCTCAACGTCAAGGGGGATTCCATTAATACCAAGGATTGTACAGGAGTGAATTTTGGCCAGCATTTTAAGCCTCCGTTAGTTGTATAATATTTGAGCTAGGAAAAGCAGGTGTTACTGAAGTTATAAATATTCTCCGGTAGAATAGGTAATCCTGCATAATTTAGGCTTCAAGAAAAATTTTAATCAACCGGAACTCTTTTCTGATAAATAGCAACTATAGTATAATAATATTGCTTAAATCTAACTGAGGAGGGAATAATAATATGGATAAGTATGAATGCCAGGTTTGCGGTTATGTTTACGACCCGTCTAAGGGTGACAGTGATGGAGGAATTGCTCCGGGAACACCTTTTGAGGATCTTCCCGATGACTGGGTTTGCCCGGTTTGTGGTGTGGGTAAAGAGGAGTTTGAAAAGATTTAAACATTGCCAGATAAAGATAGATTGATTGCCCTGGGAGGAAAAAATCCTCCCTATTTTTTGCTCATTCCGGGTTTTACTAGATTACCGGGTAGGTTTTATTTCTGGATGAAATGAGCTAAATATGATATGATTCGCCTGATTAATATTCAGAAGCTTAGAAAGGAACTGTGCCATTGGATCACTATGATACTTTAAAACAACGCCATGACCCGGACCCCGAATGGTTAGAACTTTTACAGCAGGAACTTAATCCAGCCCAATTTGAATTTGCCACTACTGATGATCCGGTTCTACTTGGCCTGGCCGGGCCGGGCTCGGGCAAAACCAGGGCCTTGATTTACCGGGCGGCTCACCTGATTAAATGCGGGGTCAGCCCCGAACGCTTGCTTTTGCTTACATTTACGAATAAAGCTGCCGGTGAAATGAAAGAACGCCTCGAAGAACTGCTCGGCTTTTTGCCGCGCGAGTTATGGGCAGGGACTTTTCACAGCATCGGGGCAAGGATTTTAAGAAGACATGCTTCCTTGATGGGAAGGACTCCTAATTTTACTATCTTTGATGAAGACGACAGCCGGGTAGCGATGAAAAAAATATTGGCGTCTTTATCGATCAGCGATGAAGATCGCAAGCTGATTATGCAGCGAGGATTGCTGGGTAGGATTATTAGCCAGGCCCGCAATTCCGGGTTGACCATTAAAGAAGTAATGGAAGAAGATTATCCCTATCGCCTGGAATTTCTCGATACGGTAATCAATGTGGCCGAACTTTATGAACAGAAAAAAAGAGAGAGCAATGCTTTTGATTTTGATGATTTGCTTTTATGCTGGCTGAATCTTTTTGAAAACTACCCCGAAGTCAAAAAGCAGTATTGCTACCGGTTTAAACATGTTTTGGTCGATGAATTCCAGGACACCAACGTGGTCCAGGCCCGCATCATCGATCTTTTTGCCGGTGATTCAGACATTTGCGTGGTCGGTGATGACGCGCAGTCCATTTATGCCTTCCGCTATGCCCGGGTGGGCAATATATTATCTTTTCCCGGCAAGTACTCTCAATGTAATGTAGTGCGCATGGAACAAAATTACCGGAGCAGCCCGGAAATTGTAGAGCTGGCCAATTGTTCGATCAGCCACAACCGGAAACAGCTGCAAAAAAAATTGTTTTCCAACAACCCTTCCGGCGCCTTGCCGGTAATCGCCAGGGTTTTTGATTCGCGCGAGGAAGCGCATTTTGTGCTGCGCACAATTAGGGAGCTGCAAAATAACGGGGTATCCCTGGAAGAAATTGCTATACTTTATCGCAGTTCATACCTGACCCCGGAAGTTGAATTTCTTCTCTCCCGGGAAGGAATCAATTACCGCACTTACGGCGGGATCAAGTTTTTCCAGAAAGCACACGTTAAGGATGTTTTAGCCTATTTGAAAGTGATCCGTAATCCCTTTGATGAAAATTCCTGGCGTAGGGTTGCCACGCTTCAGCAGGGCCTGGGTCCGGCTACATTTGACAAATTGTGGGCGAAACAAAAAAATTACGAAAATCCCCTGGTTGCTGCTCTGGAAGGAAAAGAAACTCCTCCCCGGGGTAAAGAAGGCTGGCAGGCATTATGTCAGACCCTGGCTCTTGTTTATAACAGTGATCAGAGTTACGTGCCCGGGTTAATCTCCTTGATCCTGAGCAATAACTACGACCGCATATTAAAACAGAACTATCCCGATCAATATGAAGAAAGATTTAGCGGTATAGAAAGACTGGCAATATATGCTGAACGTTTCGAATCCACGGCTTCTTTTATTGAGTCGCTGGCCCTTGAAGAATCAGTTTTTGCCGATACCAATACAGCTTTGAGTGGACCTTTAGAGCAGCTGACCCTATCGACCATCCACAGCGCCAAGGGTAAAGAATGGGACAGCGTTTTTATCATTGGCATGAACCAGGGGCAATTTCCCAGCAGCAGGGTAGGCCCCGGCGATCTTGATGAGGAACGGCGGCTGTTCTACGTGGCATCCACCCGGACCCGCCGCTATTTGTTTTTATCCACTTACAGAGAAGATTACCGCAACTACGGGGCAACTTCCGAAGGCCCTTCCCAGTTTTTAAGCGAGCTTCCCTCTGAATGCTATGAGCTGGCTGATTACGACAGTGAATTTTGATTTCATTTACCATTTAAAAAAGTGTTGGACACTTTATAACCTGGTATAGTATAATATTGCTTAATTTTACTATTGGGGGAGCAGGGAGGCCTATAATGCAAAAAATCGATGTATATGACACTACCTTACGTGACGGTTCTCAGCGGGAAGGTGTTTCTCTTTCAGTAGCCGACAAGCTAAAAATTGTTGAGAAATTGGATGAATTTGGCGTTAATTATATCGAAGGTGGTTGGCCCGGTTCAAACCCCAAGGATATTGAGTTTTTTAAAAAAGCCGGTGCATTAAAATTTAAAAAAGCCCGCCTGTGCGCATTCGGCAGCACTCGCAGGCCAAAGATAAAAGTTGCTGAAGATGTGAACATTCAAGCTGTTGTCGAAGCAGCTACAAGTACTGTGACCATATTCGGCAAAAGCTGGGATTTTCATGTCTACAACGCTTTAAAGACTACTCTCGAAGAAAACTGCTCTATGATAAAAGATACTGTCGCCTATTTAAAATCCCTGGACCGGGAAGTAATCTATGATGCCGAACATTTTTTTGATGGCTATAAGGCCAATCCTGATTATGCGCTTTCCACCCTTGAAGCCGCTTCCGCGGGAGGAGCGGATGTTATTGTTCTCTGTGACACAAACGGTGGATTAATGCCCTGGGAATTGCCTTCTATATTAACCACGGTTAAAGAAAGAATCAGTGTGCCCCTGGGTATTCATGCCCATAATGATACCGATATGGCCACAGTCAATTCTTTGACCGCAGTACGACACGGGATTACCCAGGTCCACGGCACTATCAATGGTTACGGCGAACGCTGCGGCAATGCCAACCTGTGCACGATTATCCCTAATTTACAGCTAAAAATGGCTTTTGAAGTTGTAGATCCCGAAAATTTGCAGGGTCTGACCAAACTTTCCCGGTTTATAGCGGAACTGGTGAATATAGCGCCTAATGATGGGCAACCCTATGTTGGCTTGAATGCTTTTGCCCATAAAGGCGGTATCCATATTGATGCTGTCAGTAAAAAGCCGGCCACTTACGAACATGCCGATCCGGATCTTGTTGGCAACAAACGCAGAATCTTAGTTTCAGAATTGGCCGGTAAAAGTAGTATTACATTAAAAACTAACCACAATAATTATCATCTAGACAAAAACAATCCAGATACAACCAGTGTTTTGCAAAGGATAAAAGAAATGGAACATTACGGGTACCAATTTGAAGGTGCTGAAGGGTCATTTGAATTGTTGGTGCTAAAGATGATGAACGTTTATCAGCCCTTATTTACCCTGGAGGGATTCAGGGTAATTATAGAGAAGCGTGAGAATGAACAGCTTCACTGTGAAGCGACAGTTAAAGTGCGGGTTGGCGAAGTCCAGGTGCATACCGCCTCGGGAGGAAACGGACCGGTCAACGCCCTTGATAATGCACTCCGTAAAGCCCTGGAGGGAATTTATCCCACTTTAAAAGAGTTCAAGCTTACCGATTATAAAGTACGGGTTATTGACGGAGTTGATGGAACCGGCGCCCAGGTGCGAGTTCTGATCGAAACAAGAGATGATGAAAGAACCTGGGGTACGGTCGGGGTTTCACCCAATATTATCGAGGCCAGCTGGATTGCCCTGGTTGATAGTTTGGAGTACGGGCTGCTTTGCCGCAAATTACCTGAGTTTGCAGAAGCTAAAGAGGTGCTTGAGCAATTTAAAAAAATTAATTACTAAAAGTAAATAAGTAAGTACCTGGCTAATAAGAATGGGGAACCAGCTCTATGGAAAAACAAAATATAAATGAATTTACTTATCTAAACGCCTTAAACCGAATTTCTGCTTTCGGGCCCAAGCGAATAAAGCTATTGCTTGATTATTTCAATTCTGCCGCTGAAGCCTGGAAAGCTACCAGGCAAGAGTTATATTCTCTGCCTGAACTGCAGAAGCATTTAGACCAATTTTTAAAAGAACGCGAGTCTTTAGATCCGGAAAAAGAATGGGAAAGGTTAATTGATCAAGATATACTTTGTACTTGCCCTAATTGCGCCGAGTACCCATATTTGTTAAAACAACTTCCCTTTCCCCCGCCGCTTCTCTATTACAAGGGCAATTTAGATAAACTTGCCAATCCCGTGGTCGCCATTGTTGGCAGCCGCCGTTCCACTTATTACGGTAAGGAGGCGGCTCAAATGATAGCCGAGGAATTAGCCTCGGCCGGTGTTGGTGTAGTTAGCGGGATGGCTCTTGGTATCGATACGGCAGCACATAAAGGAGCCCTGGGCAAGCGGGGTTATACGCTTGCTGTGCTTGGCTGCGGGCTCGATCATTGTTATCCTTCAGAAAATAAGGAATTAATGGGCCAAATTGTAAGTACCGGGGCGGTGATCAGCGAATTTCCTTTGGATGCGCCGCCTCTGCCTAAACATTTTCCTCAGCGCAATCGTATAATCAGCGGTATTTCTTTAGGTACAGTCGTAGTGGAAGCAACAGCAAAAAGCGGATCGCTGATTACCGCCAACTACGCCCTGGAGCAAAACCGGGAAGTGTTTGCCGTTCCAGGCAATATTGGAAGCCCTTACAGCCGAGGCTGCCACAGCCTGATCAAAGAAGGAGCCCACCTGGTTGAATCAGCTGCAGATATTCTTGAAGAACTTTACCTGGATAAAATTTCAGAAGATCAATTGAGCTTGGATCTTGCTTCCAGTACCGATTTAACTAAAAGCGAACAAACCCTGTTAAACATACTTTCCTACCAGCCAATGCATGTGGACAATATTATCAGGCTGAGTGGAAACAGTGCAGCTGAGGTGATAACTGATCTTTTATCTTTAGAATTAAAAAAGAAAGTTCGTCAAACCCCGGGAAAATATTTTGGTCGGATTTGACAGGTATGGTAAAATACCTTTCGGAGAGTTTTCTATAATCTGACCTCAATTTGAAGGAGTGTTTAATGAATGAACCTGGTGATAGTTGAATCACCGACTAAAGCCCGGACCATAAAAAAATTCCTAAGTAAGAACTATAAAGTTATGGCTTCCCAGGGGCACTTAATAGATTTGCCGCGCAGCAAGATGGGCGTGGATATTGAAAACGGTTTTGAGCCAAACTACATTACTATTCGCGGCAAGGGAAAGTATTTAAAAGAACTTAAGAGTGCCGCTAAAAAGGCCAAAAAAGTTTTTCTGGCCGCCGACCCCGACCGCGAAGGGGAAGCGATTTGCTGGCATATTGGGCGCGCATTGCAGCTTGATCTCGAAAAACCGTGCCGGGTTGAATTTAACGAAATCACCGGGGACACAGTTAAGGATGCTTTCAAGAACCCACGGCTGATAGATTATAACCGGGTTGATGCCCAGCAGGCCAGGCGTATTCTTGACCGGTTGGTTGGATATACGATCAGTCCCCTTCTATGGCGCAAAATCAGGGGAGGCTTAAGCGCCGGGAGAGTCCAGTCTGTAGCTGTGCGCTTGATCTGTGAACGCGAAGAAGAAATAAATAAGTTTGAACCGGAAGAATATTGGAGCCTTGATGCTCATCTCCAAAGTAATGGAAAAGACAACGGGTTTAAAGCTTCCCTCGATCGATATAACCGGAAAAAGGTTGAGCTGAAAAATAAAGAAGCAGTAGACGAAGTTATAGCTAAAATCAAACAAGAAAAATTTGTCGTTAAGAAAATAACCCGCAGTCAACGTAAAAGGCATCCATTACCGCCTTTTACCACCAGCAGCCTGCAGCAGGAAGCTTCCACAAAGCTTGGGTTTACCAGCCGCAAAACCATGAATTTAGCCCAGCAACTTTATGAGGGAATTGAACTTGGTTCAAGTGAAACGGTTGGTTTAATCACTTACATCCGGACCGATGCAACCAGGATTTCTAACCAGGCGCAAGAGGAAGCCCGCACATTGATTAATGAAAAGTTTGGTGCCGACTTTTTGCCGGATAAACCGCCTGAATACAAGTCGCGACGCGGCGCCCAGGAGGCCCATGAAGCAATCAGGCCTACTTCTGTCCTGCGCGATCCTGCATCAATAAAAAAGTATTTAGGCCGTGATCAATACCGACTTTATCAACTAATCTGGAACCGCATGGTAGCAAGCCAGATGAATCCAGCCTATTATGATAAAGTTAGAGTTAATATTGGTGCAGACGGCTATAATTTTAAAGCAACCGGATCTACCCTGCGCTTTCCCGGCTTTCTGGTGATCTACCAGGTTGATGACGGTGAAGAAGAAACAGTCCTGCCGGAGCTGGAAGAAGGACAAAAACTTAAACTTCTTGATTTGCAGCCAAACCAACATTTTACCAAGCCACCTCCGCGTTACAATGAAGCCTCTTTAATTAAGACCCTTGAAGAAAAAGGGATTGGCAGGCCCAGCACTTACAGCCCTATTATTGAGACAATCCAAAGCCGTGGTTATGTTAATAAAGAAAACAAGGCCTTTATTCCCACTGAAATCGGTTTTGTGGTGGTTGAGTTAATGGTGCAATATTTTCCAGAAATAATTGATATTGATTTCACTGCCCGGTTGGAGCAACAACTTGACGAAATTGAAGAAGGCAAGCAAGAACGGATGAAGGTTTTAAATGATTTTTATTACGGTTACTTTAAAGACAGACTTGCCGAAGCGGATGAAAAAATTGAAAAGGTAGAGATTACCCCGCAGGTCAGTGATGAAAACTGCCCCCGGTGCGGCGAACAGTTGATTTATAAGCACGGTCGTTTTGGCCAGTTTCTGGCTTGTCCCAGCTATCCTGATTGCAAATATACCAAAAAAGTAGTTAAAGAAACCGGGGTAACCTGTCCGGTTGACGGGGGAATGATTGTTGAACGCAGGACCAGGAAAGGTCGCCTTTTTTATGGCTGCAACAATTATCCTAACTGTGAGTTTTCACTCTGGAATAAACCCCTGCCTGAAAAATGTCCGGAGTGCGGATCGATTTTGAGTGAATACCGGAAAAGCAAAGAAACTTTGGCTCGCTGTTCAAGCAAAGAATGCTCTTATGAAAAAAAACTGAACAGCGAAGAAATAGCTGTCGAAAGTTAACTGAGTGTGCATTTTAAATAGGTGGAATTTTTTTAAAACAATGCTATTTGCTTGCACCCGGGATGTAGTTATGTTAGGATAATGTAGGTGCTGCGATATGAATTTTAAGGATTGGCTGGAAAAGTTTCTGGACAGCCTTGATGTGGGGAAAAACGCTTCACCATTAACCTTGCAGGCTTATCGCACTGATATACTGCAGTTTTTAAACCTGGAAGGTTTAAAACCCGGTGGATTGCAGGCTATAGATCATCTTTCCTTGAGACGATACCTCGCCTGGCTGAAAGAAAAAGAATTTTCCCGGCTTACAATAGCGCGCAAATTATCTGCGACGCGTTCTTTTTTGTTTTTTTTAAAAAAAGAGGGACTAGTGGAAAATGAGAGATGGACTACCGTTTCCCGTCCCAAATCACAAAAAAAGCTGCCCCGGTTTCTTTACCAGCATGAAATAAGTGCCTTGTTAGAAGCTCCTGACAGTTTAACAAATCTGGGTTTTAGAGACAGGCTGATATTGGAAGTTATTTATTCTTCCGGAACGCGAGTCAGTGAACTGGTTAGCCTTAAATTTCAGTCCCTCCAGTTGGAAGATCGTTTGCTCAGGTTATCGGGTAAGGGTAAGAAAGAACGAATTGTTCCTGTAGGCAGAATTGCCGCCGGTTTAATGAATGAATATTTACAAAGGGTCCGCCCCGTCCTGGCAAAAAAGAATAATGAAGGCAGGGTTTTTAAAGAAATTTTTTTAAATAAATGGGGTAATCCTTTAAGTGACCGTGGTGTGCGTTATATTTTTCGCAAATATATCAGGCAGGTCTCGCACAAGGAAGATATCAGCCCCCACTCGCTGCGTCATTCTTTCGCAACACATTTGCTGGAAGGCGGCGCAGATTTAAGAGTGGTGCAGGAGCTGCTGGGACATGCCAGCATATCGAATACCCAGATTTATACTCATGTGACAAGAGAAAGGTTAAGTGAAGTTTATCATGCAGCATTTCCCCGCAAATAATGAGGAAGGCAACGTTTCTATGTTTGATGCGACCACCATTGTCGCGGTAAAAATTAAAGACAAGGTAGCCATTGCTGGTGACGGGCAGGTTACATTCGGCAACAACACGATTATTAAGCACGGCGCAAAAAAAGTTCGGCGCCTTTATGAAGGCAAAGTTTTGGCCGGTTTTGCCGGCGCTGTGGCTGATTCACTAACTCTTTGTGAAAAATTTGAAGGTAAACTGGAAAGTTTCCAGGGTAATTTGCCGCGAGCTGCAGTTGAACTGGCTAAAGAATGGCGGACCGATCGGGTCTTAAGAAGGCTCGAAGCGCTACTGGTGGTTGCCAGTAGTGATTCTCTGCTCCTTATTTCCGGAACCGGAGAAGTGATTGAACCCGATGACGGCATTGCCGCTATTGGCTCGGGTGCGGCTTACGCCCAGGCGGCTGCCAAAGCTTTGGTTCGCAATGCGGATCTTTCCCCGGGGGCAGTTGCCGGGGAAGCATTGAAAATAGCTGCTGAAATTTGCATATACACAAACGAAGCCATAATTATTGAAGAATTATAGAAAGGTTTGATTTATAAGTATGACAAGAGAAGAACTGACCCCCAGGGAGATCGTTAGTGAACTGGAAAAATTTATTATAGGCCAGGATGAAGCCAAGCGCTGCGTGGCAGTTGCCCTGCGCAATCGCTACCGCAGGCAGCAGCTAACCGATAACCTTCAGGAAGAAATAATGCCTAAAAATATTGTTATGATCGGGCCGACAGGTGTAGGCAAAACGGAGCTGGCCAGGCGCCTGGCCCGGATGGTTAATGCTCCGTTTGTAAAAGTAGAGGCAACCAAATTTACTGAAGTGGGCTATATCGGCCGTGATGTTGAATCGATGATCCGGGACCTTGTGGAAACTTCGGTAAGAATAGTCCAGAATGAAAGAATGCAGGAGGTCCAGGGTAAAGCTAGCCAAAACGCCAATGCCAGGCTGGTAGATCTTATTGCCCCTCTGCCAAAGAAAAAAAGCAGCTCAACCAATCCGTTAGGGTTTCTTTTCCAGGGAGCACCGGACCAGGAAGAAGGCTCTGCTGAAGATCAAAGTTTTTCGGAAAGAATGCAGCGTGCCCGGGAAGAACAAAGGAAGGTCAAAGAAAGGCTCTTGAACGGTGAACTGGAAGAACAGATGGTTGAAGTGGAAGTAGAAGAGCGCAAACCGCAGATGGGTGATCTTTTCAGCGGTCAAGGTATGGAAGAAATGGGGATTAACTTGCAGGATGTTTTAAGCAATATTATGCCCTCGAAGAAGAAAAAGCGCCGGGTTCCGGTTAAAGAAGCAAGAAAAATTTTGGAGCAGGAAGAAGCCCAGCGCCTTATAGATATGGATGCGGTAACCAGCGAAGCTCTTAAAAGAGCAGAACAATTGGGAATAATATTTCTTGATGAAATTGACAAAATTGCCGGTAAAGATTATCATGGATCAGGACCGGATGTCTCCAGGGAAGGGGTTCAACGTGATATATTACCAATCGTGGAAGGATCGACAGTGGTTACAAAATACGGTTCAGTTAAAACCGACCATGTTTTGTTTATTGCAGCCGGAGCTTTTCATACCACCAAACCTGCAGATTTGATTCCCGAGCTGCAAGGGCGATTTCCAATTAGAGTGGAATTGAACAGCTTAACCGAAGCAAACTTTAAAGAAATCCTTACCGAACCAAGCAATGCTTTAATAAAACAATACAAGGCACTCTTGGAAACGGAAGGGGTGAAATTAACTTTTACCGAGGATTCTATAGAAGAAATCGCGCGTACAGCTTGTCACTTGAATCAAGAAATGGAAAATATAGGGGCCAGGCGGCTGCACACTATTATGGAAAAAGTGCTGGAAGATTTATCTTTTGATTTGCCGGATCAGGCTGATAGACAGGAGTTGGTTGTGGATCGAGAATATGTGCAAAGCAAATTGCATAAGGTTGTCAAAGACAAAGATTTGAGTAAATACATACTGTAAAACTATAAATTATTAATAATGAAAGGTGGGTGAAAGACGTGATCTCTTCTCCTTTGTTAGAGAAAACTCGTCGTATTAACAAAATTCTTCAGAAAGCCACGGATCGGCATGTTGACTTTAAGGATGTAGCAGATGTCCTTAAAAATGTTATTCATGCTAATGTTTATATTGCCGATAAAAACGGGGCAATTCTGGGTTGGTCCCTGGTTGATGAATTTGAGTGTGAATTAATGCTTGAAAATGTGTTAAAAGAAGGGTATTTCCCCGGGGATTATAATAAATTCCTGCTTAAAGACGATGATCCACGGGTTAACCTTCGTCAGAAAAGTAATGATTGTGTCTTTTTGGAAGCAGAACGCTGTCTTTTTGCCAACAAAATCACCACGGTAATTCCGATTATTGGTGGTGGAGAACGGTTGGGAAGCTTATTGCTTGCCCGTTTCAATGAACTTTTCGATGCTGAAGACCTGATCCTGGCAGAAACCGGGGCTACTGTCGTCGGGATGGAAATCCTGAGAGCCAAATCGGCTGAGATAGAAGAAGAAGCACGGAACAAAGCAGTAGTGCAGCTTGCCGTCGCCACGTTGTCCTATTCCGAATTGGAAGCTGTTGAACATATATTTGAAGAGCTGGGCGGTAACGAAGGCTTACTGGTAGCAAGCAAAATTGCAGACCAGCTGGGGATTACCCGTTCTGTAATTGTGAATGCGCTGCGGAAATTTGAAAGTGCTGGAGTGATCGAATCGCGCTCTCTCGGGATGAAAGGGACCTATATTAAAGTATTAAATCCCTTCCTTTTGGATTACCTAGCTAAAAAAACCAAGTCATTCTAATAGTGATATATTTTTGGTACATTAAGGTTAGATATTTAAAGGGTGGTCTTGATTTTAGTTGAGGCCACTTTTTTACTTTGGGGTTCGGTTTTCTTGATTTTTATCTAAATGTAAAAAGGATATTTGCTCTTCTTAAGGAATTTATTATCCTGTACTTTATAGTATTTTATCATAAGGGCGGTCGGCCTACGGCGCGCTGTATATGGACCGGCGCCGGGCCGCCCGCATGAATATTATCAAAAAGCCGGGCCGGGAAGTACAATTAATCACTTTTGTTGGTTAACTAGCTTTATACGAAACATCACTGCCGATCTTCTTCAAATTTGGCGAAAAACAAAAATATCGGAAGTATATTAATTCAATAATGAGATAGGAGGAAAAGAAAATGTCGCATCGAGAGCAACAACAATCCCTTGATCAAGCAAAATCAAATGAAAAAGATCCGGTTATTATCAGTTCGTCGGACGATTCGGTAGAAAAAATACCTTTACTTGACCGCATCCGTCAGTCTGCTAAGGGTAATAATACTATTACTTTTGTCGGTTCCGCTGCCGGAGATGCCGGGCAAGCTGTAACCCTGACCTGGGGACAGTTATATCGGGAGGCTATGGCCATGGGGGCTTCTCTTCAGAAAAGAGGGGTTAAACCGGGAGATCACATTGCCCTTTTGGGGCCGACTACCCGGGATTTAGTAACCGCAATTCAGGCTGTATGGTTATGCGGGGCCAGTGTCAGTATGATGCCGATACCGATGCGCTTTAATTCTGTGGAAGAGTTTGCCAATCAAACCAGGGCTTTGATGAGGCACGGTGATATAAGCATGCTCCTTATTGATTCTACACTTGCCGCTTACCAGGAACCAGAAGAGGGAGATCCCCCGGTGGTGCCTTTAAGTGAACTTGCCCCGACCAGGGACGGCCCTTCCCCAGATGATTTACAGGAAGTTCCCGATGATCCGGAAAGGTTGGCTGTATTACAGTTTACCTCCGGCTCGACAGCTGATCCCAAGGGAGTAATGCTGCCGCACCATATTTTGAGTGTAAATGTTGATGGGATGATCCATGCAGCTAGAATAGATACTGATGATATTTTCGTTTCCTGGCTTCCACTTTATCATGATATGGGTTTAATCGGCTTTTTAACAGTACCTATGGCTGCCGGATGCTCACTGGTAATTGCAGCGCCGCAGGACTTCCTTGGTCGTCCTGCTGACTGGCTGCGCTGGATCAACGAATATCGGGGGACAGTAACAGCCGGTCCGAACTTTTCTTGGGTTTTAGCGGCCCGGGCTTTAAAGCGAATGACTGATACCGGTGAAATCCTGGATCTTTCACCGCTGCGGATCGCCCTTAATGGAGCAGAACCGGTTGATCCGGAAGTTGTAGAAAACTTAATCGAATGTGGCAAACAACATAACTATAATCCGGGAGCTGTATTTTGTGCTTTTGGGATGGCGGAATTATCCCTTGGCGGAGCTTTTCCTCCAATAATGCGGGGAATGGTTGTTGATGCTGTTGATCGAGAAGCTTTGGAAACTGAAAAATTAGCCAGACCTGTGGATTCCAATGCTAAAAATGCCCGGGTGTTTCCTCTACTTGGCTACCCCATTCCAGGCCTGGAAATGCGAGTTAGAAATGTGGAAACAGGCGCAATAAGAAGCTTAAGGGAAGTTGGTGAACTTGAAATTAGGGGAACTTCGGTAATGGAAGGTTACTACAAGCGCCCTGATCTAAATAGTTCATTATTTAATGATGGATGGCTGCGTACCGGTGATCTCGCTTATTTTGCTGATGGACCGAGTGATGGTCCCGCCGAATTGGTCATCTGCGGTAGAATGAAAGATGTGATCATTGTTGCCGGAAGAAATATTTTTCCCGAGGATATAGAACGTTCTGTTGGAGTAGTTAATGGTGTCCGAGCCGGAAATGTAATTGCTTTTGGAGTAGAAGGCAGCAAACGAAAAGAAAGTATCGTTGTAGTTGCCGAAGTGCGTTCAGATGATCCTGCTGCAGTTAGGCAGGCAATTCGCCAACAGATTATAGGCCTTATCGGTTATCCTCCGCGCAATGTTATGCTGGTTCAGCCCGGCACATTACCTAAAACCAGTTCCGGCAAATTGCAGCGTTCACTATGCTGTAAACAGTACAAGGAAGAAGAACTGGCCACTGTTGATTAATTATAGACAGCTATTAATGGCTGTATAAAATCCGTCTGGAGTAGCAGATCTGCTAGTATTTAAGTACTTATGGCCAACTCTTTCCCTAAACAAGGGTTGGAGCGTTTTTTAGGTTACTAAAAGTGTAGATGAAACTTTTTTGCTAAATTTATATTTTCTATCAAGAACCTCTTGCTTTATCATTGTAGAGTTTGGTTGATAAAAAGGCGATTAATAAAAATAAAAGAACTGCCATAAAAAAGAGAGGTTTTCTAATGCAACCAGAAAACCCCTCTTCTTTATGGTGCCGAAGGTGGGACTCGAACCCACATGGGCAAAGCCCGCACGATTTTGAGTCGTGTGCGTCTGCCATTTCCGCCACTTCGGCCTATTTGCATTTTAATGTTAGCATAAACAAAGCGTTAAATCAAGAAACCAGTTGATATATTTTTAAGAAACTCCAGTATAAAATTTAAAAGGAACTAGTCAAAACTAATAAGTTAATGTTTTCACAAAGCAGGGAAAGAAATTTTACTATAGAAACTATTAAACGGTAAAAGTATATTTTGCCTGACTATTTGAAAAGAGGTGACCAATTAATGAGTGAGTTGATTAAAGGTGGAGCATTTTTGCTTGGCCCGGTCGATGAAAACACGATTTTCACTCCGGAAGATTTCGATGACATTCATTTAATGATCAAAAAAACCAGTTATGATTTTATGAAGAACCAGGTAGAGCCGAAAATCGATCAGATTGAAGCAATGGAAGAGGGAGTAATGACAGGATTACTGCGGGAAGCCGGCGAACTTGGGCTTTTAAGCAGTGATATCCCCGAAGAATACGGCGGGGAAGAAGCGGATATGGTTACGACCAGTATCATCAAGGAATGTGCTTCATTGTGCGGTGGGTCGTTTGCCACAGCTTTTGGAGCTCATACCGGAATTGGGACCCTGCCGATTGTTTTCTTCGGTAATGAAGATCAAAAGAAAAAATATCTCCCGGGTCTGGCAACAGGGAAAAAAATTGCTTCATATGCTTTGACAGAACCGGAAGCAGGTTCGGATGCTTTGAATTGCAAAACCAAAGCGGTCCTTTCTGATGACGGGAAATATTACATTTTAAACGGGGCCAAGCAGTATATTACCAATGCTGCCTGGGCGGATGTAATTGTTACTTATGCAAAGATTGACGGAGAGAGATTTACAGCATTTATTGTTGAAGCCGATACCGAGGGAGTTTCTATAGACCCGGAAGAGAAAAAGATGGGCATTAAAGGTTCTTCAACCTGCAGTGTGATTTTGGACAATGCCAAGGTCCCGGTTGAAAATATGCTTTGGGAAGAAGGAAAAGGCCACCAGGTAGCATTCAACATCCTGAATATTGGCCGGTTTGCTCTAGGGGCAGGCTGTGTTGGAGGGAGCAAGGCGGTACTCGAGTTTGCTTCTGATTATGCTTTGCAAAGAGTCCAGTTTCAACAGCCGGTAGCCCAATTTAACCTGATGAAAAATAAATTCGCCAACATGGCTATTTTAACCTATCTTATGGAAAGTTTAATTTACCGGGTCGGCGGTATGATTGATGAAAAGCTCGAAGAGGTAAAGGAAGCAGAATCTGATATGGCCGATATTGCAAGGGCTATTCACGAATATGCCATTGAGTGTTCGATCGCCAAGGTGTTTTGCTCGGAAGGCATGGATAAAATTGCCGATGAAGGTGTGCAGGTTTTTGGCGGTTATGGATACGGTCAAGAATATCCCGCAGAACGTTCTTACCGGGATAGCAGGATTAACCGGATTTTTGAAGGGACCAACGAAGTCAACCGCATGCTGATTCCGGGTACTCTTTTACGCAAGGCGATGAAAAATGAATTGCCCTTTATGGAATCAGTGATGGGTCTTGGCGGGACTTTAAGCAAGCTTAAAGAAGCGGAAGTTCCTGAAGGCACCCCGGAAAAAGAAGAGTTTTATCTGGAAAATATGAAGACACTGTTTGTACTTGCTGCCGGCAATGCGGCGCAAAAATTTGGTGAGGAATTAACCAACGAGCAGGAGATACTTTCCCGGTTGGCTGATATGGCCATGGAAGTTTTTGCTGCTGAAAGCGGTTTGCTGCGTGCTAAAAAGATGATGGTCAAAGGGGAAAATGAAGAATCCAGGTTCGCAATGAGCATGACTTCCTGCTTTATCCATGAGATGGTGCCCAAAATGGAATATTGGGCCAAAGAAGTGGTTGCCGGTACTTTTGGAGAAGGTGAGGAAGCTTCCAAGGCTTACTCCGGGATTCGCCGCTTGACTCTCTTTGAACCGATCAATACTTATGGGCCAAAACGAGAAATAGCCGATGCTGTTTATGATTTGAAGAAATATTTTCTTGATCGGGTTTAAACAGAGAATTTTACTGGATCGTTTTAAATGCCCACTAAAAGGAATTAGCATAAGAAAGGGAGCAGTTTTATACTGCTCCCCATTTACATTTAAGGGCTTTCTTTATTTAAACTAAATTGCTTTTTGGATTTTACCGGCTTTTATGCAACGGGAACAAACATTTACTCGCCGAGGAGTTCCATTAAGCAAAACTTTTATTCTTTGAATATTGGGCCGCCATTTTTTCTTGGTTTTAATATTGGAGTGGCTGATTTGATAGCCAGTTGTCTTTGCTTTGCCGCACACTTCACATACTTTAGCCATAATTATTATACCTCCTGCTATATGTGTTAACCACGCGTATAATTGTAGCATACCTCTTCTTTTTGCACAAGATATTTTAACAAACAATTATGCAGGGTATGGGAATTTAATAGAGAAATTTAAAGTAAGCAGGATATACCGGTTAGGGAAACGTAGGTTAAAGAATTGTAAGATCAACCTGGATTAAACAAAAAAACAAAGGAGGAAGCATTTTGGCCAAGGCAATATACCCAGGCAGTTTTGATCCGGTAACAAAGGGACATCTTGACATTATCAATAGAACCAGCAAAATATTGAGCCAAGTCACAGTAGCAGTATTGGAAAACCCCAGGAAGGTTGCAACTTTTGATATTGAAAAAAGAGTAGAAATGTTGAATCTTGTAACCAGGGATTTTCCTAATGTTAAGGTTGACTATTACAAAGGTTTACTGATCGATTATGCTAAGAAGAATAATGTTAATATAATAGTAAAAGGTCTCCGAGCAATGTCTGATTTTGAGTTTGAATTTCAAATGGCATTAGTTAACCAAAAACTTAATCCTGCTATAGAGACTATGTTTATGATGACCAATAATAAATATTCATATCTTAGCTCAAGCATAGTAAAAGAGATTGCCGCCCTTGGCGGGGATATAAGCAGTTTGGTCCCGCCAGAAGTTCATGATATGATTGTTGAAAAATATAAATAAGAGGTTTTGGTATTTGCGGATAGGGCGCAAGTTGAATTATGGCTCTCCGAGCAGGCTGTATTTATCAGTCCTGCGGTTCGGGGGTATTTTAATTTTTGCATTGGGCCTGGTTATTATTTATTCCGCCTGGGTATTTTTTTAAGTGTTTATCGAAACCTGGATTGCAGCTAGATTATACTCATGAAAAAAGGAGCAAAGTGAATTTGAAAAGGTTCCTTAAGATTTTTTTAATAGCGTTTATTATTGCTTGTCTCGGGTTATTTATAGAAATAGATTACTACATTATACGACCCAGTAGGGCAGTGGATTTGCGGGAGATTATTAATGTGGAAAATGTCGAAGAGCAGGAAAGAGGCCCTTTCCACCTTTTGACAGTAAGCCAGCAGAGAGCAAGCTTGTTTACCGCAGCTTATGGCTATCTCCACCCTCATATGGATCTTAATCCCAGTGAAAGAGTTACGCCGAGCGATATGGATGAGGAAGAGTACAGGGAACTGCTTTCTGAATATATGGAAGAAAGTAAGCATATTGCCCAGGTTGTGGCTTTGCGCCAGGCGGGTTATGAGGTTGAAATCGAAAGTGAAGGTGTGGAGGTAGTGGAATTTGTTGAAGAAGCCCCTGCTGAGGATTATCTGGAAAAAGGCGATACGATTAACCGGGTTGACGGAAAAGAAGTATATTTAGCTTCTGAAGTACCCGTCATTGTCCAGGACCGCGAGATTGGCGAAAAAGTGCCTATGGTAATAACCAGGGAAGAACAAAGTATCGAGGTTTCAATACCTACAGTTCCCCACCCCGAAGATAAAAACCTGCCTTCAATTGGAGTTTATATTCAGACTCTAACCTGGGAACCGGTTTTACCGGTTGAAATAACCATGGATACCGGAAATATTGCAGGACCTTCTGCCGGCTTGATGTTTACGCTGGAAATTTTAAATCAATTGATTCCGGAAGATATAACTGCCGGCAAAAATATTGCCGGGACCGGAAAAATAGACCTGGATGAAAAAGTAGGGACTATTGGCGGGGTTAAGCAAAAGGTTATTGCTGCTGAAGAAGCAGGAATCGAATACTTTTTTATTCCGGAAGGCAATTATGATGAAGCCCGGAAAGCGGCGAATGAAGTTGCAGTAATTCCTGTAAAAGAGCTTGATGACGCCCTGGAATTTTTGGAAAATTTACAGGAAAATTAATTAAAGCCTTTTGACATGATAAATCTACCATGCTACACTGAATACAGGAAATAGCAAGGAACCGAGTAAACAAGGCAGCCGCGGGAAAAAACCGTAAGGTTCTTCTCGAGGAAAGTCCGAACTCCGTAGGGCAGGGTGCTGGGTAACGCCCAGTGAGGGTGACCTCAAGGCCAGTGCCACAGAAACTATACCGCCCGGCACTCAGCTAGAGAAGCAGATAAATGTGCCTGTGTTTCTACGCAGCACAGCTATAAAAAGGGCTAAAGTTAGAGGAAGTGCACTTGTCTAGTTAGTCTTCTGCTTTTCTAGCTGAGTGCCGGGTAAGGGTGCAACGGTGCGGTAAGAGCGCACCAGGGACTGGGAGACCGGTTCGCTAGGTAAACCCCACCCGGAGCAAGACCAAATAGGGGAGGGATGAGGTTGCCCGCCGACTTCCCGGGTTAGGTTGCTCGAGGTGTCAGGCAACTGGCATCCAAGATAGATGGCTGCCGCTTCCCGGATTGTACAAAACAATCCGGGAAGAACAGAACTCGGCTTATTAGTTTGCTCGGTTCCTTGTATATTTAATAAATCCCGAAAGGGATTTTTTTATGATTAATTATCTTTCATTTAACCAGAAATGTGATAAAATAATGAAGATATGAGAAAACAGGTGTCAGGGAAGGAAATCAATTGTCTGACTGGATTAGATTCATGGGTACCGCCGGTGCCCGTTTTGTTGTATCTAAGCAGTTGTGTTCATCCGCCGGTACCTGGTGTTGTTTTAAAGGGTGTAAGATTTTAATAGATCCCGGTCCGGGGACATTGCGCAGCTGTTTTTACAATTCGGTGATTTTAAGCCCTGAAGAGCTGGATGCGGTAATTTTAACGCACAGGCATCTGGACCATTCATGTGACGTTAATGTTATTATTGAAGCAATGACCCAAGGTACTTTTAACCGCAGAGGTACTTTGTACGCCCCCGAAGATGCTGTGAGCGGGTTTGAACCGGTAGTTTTTAGTCATGTGCGCAAATCAATTGAAAACCTGGTGGTTTTGAGAGAAAGAGGCAGCTATAAACTGGGCGATCTTTATTTTGAAACACCACTGAAACATCATCATTCGGTAGAAACTTATGGATTAAAGTTTTTCCTTGACAGAGCTTGTATTTCATTTATTGCTGACAGCAAGTTTTCCGAGGACATAATTGACAGTTACAAAGGATCTGATTTATTGGTTATGAATGTTTTATTTAAAAAGATACCAACTAATAAAGACATAAAACATCTTGATCTAGAAGGGGCAGCGAAATTAATAATGGGCATAAAACCGCGCCTGGCAGTTATGACCCATTTTGGTTTAACCATGCTAAAAGAGAATCCAGCTTTACTGGCTGAAGAATTGACTGAAAAAACAGGAGTCAAAGTACTGGCCGCATCAGACGGACTGGTGCTAAAACCTGAAGAGGTTTTATTTTAAAAGCATTTTATTATAATTTATAATAGATTTGATCAAAATGGAGGTATGAGGTAATGGGTTTTAGGAGTGCAGCAGAACAATACAAAATATTAACGGAAAATGCTTCAGAAATAATAACAGATGAAGAATTCCGCAAAAAACTGGAAAAAAGTGTGGCCGAAAACAGGCCGCTTCGCTGCAAGCTTGGGATCGATCCCTCAGCGCCGGATTTACACCTGGGTCATGCCGTAGTCCTGCACAAATTGAGACAGTTTCAAGACCTTGGTCATCTTGTAGTGTTGATCATAGGTGATTTTACCGGGAGGATTGGCGATCCCACCGGTCGTTCAGAGATGCGCAGGCAGCTTACCGAAGAAGAAGTTATGGCTAATGCCAAGACTTATCAGGAACAGCTGTTTCATATTCTTGACCCGGATCGAACCGAAATGGTTTTTAACAGCGAATGGCTTTCCAAGCTAGACTTTGCTGATGTTATCAACCTGGCAGCCAAGCTTACTGTTGCAAGAATGATGGAACGAGAAGATTTTTATAAGCGCTACCAGGAAAACGTTGCCATTGGTGTCCATGAATTTTTCTATCCTTTGATGCAGGGCTATGACTCCATAGCAATTAAAGCTGATATTGAGTTTGGAGCTACGGAGCAGAAGTTCAATCTTTTAATGGGGCGTCAACTCCAGCGCGATTACGGTCAGGAACCGCAGGTTGCCTTTACCATGCCTATTCTTGTCGGGATAAACGGGGTAGAAAAAATGAGCAAAAGCCTGGGTAATTATATAGGTTTAACCGAGACTCCCGCTCAAATATACGGCAAAGCAATGTCCATAGCCGATGATCTTATGGAGGAATACTACCGGTTGGCCACAACTTTATCTTCAGGTGAGGTTAATTTTATTCTTGAAGATATTAAAAATGGAAATCTACACCCCCGGGATGCCAAAATGCGTTTGGCCAGGGAAATTGTTTCACTATATCACGGCGCCGATGCGGCAAAGAAAGCGGAGGAAAACTTCAAGCAAGTTTTTCAAAAGGGCGAAATGCCAGAAGAAATGCAAGTTTTTGAATTTGAGGCTCCGGCAGAAATTGTTCCAGTAATGGTTGAAAGCGGTTTAGCTTCCAGTAAAAGTGAGGCTCGGCGCTTGATCAAACAAGGTGGAGTTAAAATTAATGGAGAAACTGTCAGCGCTATTGATTTAACACTGGACCAGGACAAAGGAGAAGACGGGCTCGTCCTCCAGGTGGGAAAAAGAAAATTTGCCCGGGTTAAGATTGATTAAATTATCTATTGTTCATTATGAAGAGAGGCCCCTTATTCTATGAGGTCTCGCTTTTAAACATAGTTATTGCTGCGTACCCCAGGTTTAATTCAACCGGTTATTTTTCCTGGTAATTTTCCTTTATAGCAGAAACTACCTGCGGATCCATTAAAGTAGTGACATCGCCCAGGTCTCTTTGTTCGGCTATATCACGGAGTAGCCGGCGCATGATTTTCCCGCTGCGGGTTTTGGGTAATTCGTAAGTGAAAAAGATTTCTTCAGGCCTGGCAATTGCTCCGATTTTCTTGCCAACATGGCTCTTTAATTCCTGGACTAACTCGTCATTGCCTTCAATGCCTTCTTTTAAGGTGACAAAAGCGGTTATAGATTGTCCCTTGATTTCATGGACTTTACCGATTACGGCAGCTTCTGTAACCGAGGGGTGCTCGACCAGGGCGCTTTCAACTTCCATAGTGCCGATTCTGTGCCCGGAAATATTTAAGACATCGTCAATGCGGCCCATAATCCAAAAATAACCGTCACCGTCTTTCCAGGCTCCGTCACCGGTAAAATATAACCCGGGATATTGTTCCCAGTAGGTGTGTTCGAAACGCTCCGGATTCCTGTATAAGGTGCGAAGCATGGCGGGCCATGGTGATTTAATTACTAAAAATCCCCGTTGCCCCGTTGCGGTAGAGTTGCCCCTGTCGTCGACTACATCGGCTTCCACTCCCGGGAAAGGTTTTGTAGCCGATCCCGGTTTTAAGCCTGTATATCCGGGCAGTGGTGTGATCATGATCATCCCGGTTTCAGTTTGCCACCAGGTGTCAACAATTGGGCAGTTACTGTGACCGATATTTTCATGGTACCAAAGCCAGGCCTCCGGATTTATCGGTTCGCCGACCGAACCAAGCAGTCGCAGGCTGGAAAGATTCCTTTTTTCTGGATATTGGTTGCCCCAGCGCATAAATGAACGAATTGCCGTTGGAGCTGTATAAAAGATGGTGATATTGTATTTCTCAATCAGCTCCCAGAAACGATCCCGCGCCGGGTAATCCGGAGTTCCTTCATAAATAAAAGTGGTTGATCCACCCGAAAGCGGTCCGTAAACTATATAGCTGTGTCCGGTAATCCAACCGATGTCGGCTGTGCACCAGTAAATATCATTTTCACGGTGGTCGAATACATAGCGGAAAGTAGTGTCGACGCCAACCAAGTATCCGCCAGTGGTATGAAGGATTCCTTTCGGTTTGCCGGTGGTGCCGCTGCTGTAAAGTATAAACAGTGGGTCTTCTGCGTCCATAATTTCCGGTTCAAAAAAGTCATTTTCGTTTTTGATCAAATCATTCCATAATAAGTCCCGGTTTTCTTTGGGCTGATAAGAGGATCCGGTTCGTTCGACGGTAATTACTTTTTCCACAGTAGGACTTTCATCCAAAGCTTCTTCAGCAGCGCTCCGCATGGGAATAACTTTCCCGCGGCGTTTAGCGCCATCAGCGGTTATCACTATTTTCGATTCTGAATCTTTAATCCTGTCTTTTAAAGCATCCGGGCTAAAACCGCCGAAAACAACGCTGTGGACAGCACCTATGCGGGTGCAAGCCAGCATAGCTACAATTGCTTCAGGAATCATCGGCATCCAAATTGTCACAGCATCGCCTTTACCAATACCTAATCCTTTTAATGCATTGCTGAATTTACATACTTCCTTTAACAGTTCGCTATAAGTTAGGCTGACAGTATCACTTTCTTCTCCTTCAAATAAAAGCGCCTGCCTATCACCGCGACCATTATTGACATGTCTGTCAAGACAATTCGCCGATACGTTTAATTTTCCATTAATAAACCATTTATAATAAGGGTGGTTTTGATCGTCTAAAACCTGATCCCATTTTTTGATCCACTCGATATTTTCGGCCATTTTACTCCAGAAAGCCAGCCGATCTTTTTCCGCTTCCCGGTACATGCTGTCATCTTTAACTCTCGCCTGTTCAACAAAATTAACTGATGGTTGAAATGGTTTCACTTCATTTTCGCTGGAAATGTCATCCTGGTTATTTTCGTTCATACGCAATTCCTCCTCGATAATAGTAAGGATATCTGGATATTCTTTTATAATTCGCGGCCATAAAAATAATACCTGCAACTTTCTGCCAATAAATTTAATGGTGAATATTTAAAATTCACATTGAGGTAAAGCTGCATTTTTCAAACAATGCAAGGTGAAGGCGACGATATTCCCAGGGGGATAAGTTTGTATTTGCAAAATCCCAAATATCTACAGTAATGCCAACTGGTTGTGGTCAATTTTTTGGCATTGCCATCTCCTTTAATATGGATTATTTGTCTTAAAAGAAAAAAACCCTTTTAATTTTTTTGGCAACCCTTTACAAAACAGCGCAAGCTTAGTAAAATATAATTCTAAACTGAAAACGAAATTTTCATTTAAAATGCACTAAAACTATACAGCATTCATTATATATACGATTAAATATTATTCTGATATTTAATTTCTCGTGATTAAGTCGTTTTTATCTTGACATCAAATAAGCCCTGTGCTAATATAATTCTTGCACTGCAAAGGATTTATCATATTCGTTCTTTGAAAACTGAACAGGGTAAGAGACAGGATTCACCTCCGAAGATTTTAAAGATTAGAGGGTGATTCCTTGTGATCAGTGTTTTTAAGGAAGCCGGGATAAATTAGGTGTTTTAAGTTTAGGTAAGCTATAAACTGGAGAGTTTGATCCTGGCTCAGGACGAACGCTGGCGGCGTGCTTAACACATGCAAGTCGAGCGAAGCATGCGGGTTAGCTTGCTAACCTGTGTGACTGAGCGGCGAACGGGTGAGTAACCCGTGGGTGATCTGCCTGGAAGACTGGGATAACAGCTTGAAAGGGCTGCTAATACCGGATGATACCATCACTTACAAGGTGCTGGTCAAAAGCGTTTAGTGCTTCCAGATGAGCCCGCGTCCCATTAGCTGGTTGGTAGGGTAAAGGCCTACCAAGGCGACGATGGGTAGCCGGTCTGAGAGGATGGTCGGCCACACTGGGACTGAGACACGGCCCAGACTCCTACGGGAGGCAGCAGTGGGGAATCTTGCGCAATGGGGGCAACCCTGACGCAGCGACGCCGTGTGAGCGAAGAAGGCTTTCGGGTTGTAAAGCTCTGTCTAGGGGGAAGATAGTGACGGTACCCCTGGAGGAAGCCCCGGCTAACTACGTGCCAGCAGCCGCGGTAAGACGTAGGGGGCGAGCGTTGTCCGGAATTACTGGGCGTAAAGGGCGTGTAGGCGGCCTGCCAAGTCAGCTGTGAAATTCCTCGGCTTAACCGGGGCCCTGCGGTTGAAACTGGCAGGCTTGAGTGCAGAAGAGGAGGGTGGAATTCCCAGTGTAGCGGTGAAATGCGTAGATATTGGGAGGAACACCGGTGGCGAAGGCGGCCTTCTGGTCTGTAACTGACGCTGAGGCGCGAAAGCCAGGGTAGCAAACA
>JAWODD010000015.1:0-9639 GCA_046483445.1 Bacillota bacterium
TCCCTATCCGGCCAATTCTTACGGCTGCCTGGCAGTAATATTTTTTGCCCATGCATTTCTTGAATTCCATAACGAAGCATAGGTCCATCAATTTCTTCTAAGATGTCTTCCCTGACTATTATTTTATAATCCGGACTTAACCCAACAATATTGCTATCAAATGCAGCATGGTGAATCTTACAAAGTGATAATCCATTTGGCACTACAGGCTCACCGCCCTCTTCACTGTCAGGTATGATATGGGCAGCATCGAGTAGCTGCTGATGACGGAGATGGCAAAAAGCGCATTGTTCTTTGTAAGCTGATAAAACCTTAACCCTAAATTCTCCCTGATGTAATCTGGTTAAAGCCTCTTTAGTTGCATATTGACGCCTATAAATAGCTGTGGGATCAGCAACTAACTGACCATCATCAGCGATGTTGCCGTTGTATAGCGCCCCTTTTTGATCTATAGAAACCTTGACCATTAAATCTTCCGGGTGATCACTTTGGATAAAGACTGGCCATTCAGCTAAATACTTGCCTTTCTCCACACCTTTGAAGTATACCAACGGTACCCCTTTTTGCATTGCCCTTCTTAAACCAACGTTATCTCTGTGGTTAGGATCTTCACCGCGGTAGCTGTAAAACAAAAAACCTTCTTCAGAAAGATAATCCCAGTAAGGGCTATTCGGTGTAGTGGTAATTGAAAGCGGCAGATTCATAGCTGCCGGCTTCCAAATACCCGTAGGGCCTGTAAGCGTTATCCGCTGACCTTGAAACTCGAAACCTTTGTCGAGCGCATCTCTTGGAAATACGCCACCATGAATAGCAAATTGCTCTTCTAACCAATGAAATACTGCTAGCCTAATCTGCTCGTCCATGGCTTCTCCTTATATTTTAATAAAGTAGCAAGTGGGTTAAAACCCTAGCTCACCCACCTGGCCGGTCCCTTAAAGACTTCCTTAACATGCCAGTTTATAAACTCACTTTCCGGGTAATATACCGGTTGGACCGGGTTACGCACCTGTTGCCCGTTGTAACGAAGCAGCCATTCTTCCATCCCATGGGTGGGATCCGCTTCTGGCCACTCTGCTCAGGGCATAAAGAATCAAAAGCGGTTTGTGCGGCGCATGCTCACCATTCTTCTTCCAGGTCCTGATATTCTTAACGGCCTCTTTTAATTGTTCCTTCTTCACGTTTGACCATCAGACTCCATTATGGGGTTAATGCTTAAGATTACTTCTTGTCGTGGGTATCGTGGTGTCAGGTGATAACTGCAATGATTGGCTTTTTCTAAAGTTTCTGCACAAACCTTTAAAAACCTTCCACTTGTGATTGTTTTTATACATAACTTTTCAACCACCGTGTTTTCTTTTCAGGCGGTCCAGTTTCTTTCTAACCCTCTCTTTTCTTTCTTGTTCCCCTTGCTGGTCCAGCTCCAGGGTAAAATCAAACACTTTTCCTTCCCTGGCCCCGGCAGGCAAAAGCTTCCTGGGCAGGTTAACCCTGGTTTTATCTTCCCCAATCAGGATTACGGCATACTCTCCTTCGAAGCGGTCGATTACTGCTTTCATGGCAGGGGCGAGATGGTTTGACGGGACAGGTTTTAAGTAGTTGGGCGGGGCGTTTACCTTGACCGGTAGTAGGAGTAATTACTTAAACAGCTTGCGCAGGGTTTTACCGGTTGCTCTTCCGGCTACCCGGCGGCCGGCACGTTTGGCCATTTTTTTGGAACTGCCGCTTGATACTGCAGAGTAATCACCCAGCATGCGGGCTATCCAGTATAAAAAGCCCCTGGTTTTGTGGACGCTCATGGTAAGCCTCCTTTCCCAAACAGATTGAACAACGAATCCATACTTGCCATCTTGCTTTACTTTCACTCTATCTTGCCTGTTATAACCAGCTTTCTCATGTTTCCTGTAGCAGCAATTCGGCTACCTCTGAACTTTCAGCAAATGGCCCCTTAAACTTACCTTTTTCCAAACCCCAGTACTGAATATTGCTTCTGTTTGAAGCATCAAGGTGTTCGATCAACTCGGGATGGCAGGTAAAGACAAAAACCTGGTGCGTTTTTGAGAGTTGAGAAATGAACTCTACTGCCTGCCGGGTATGAACAGGATCAAAATTGGCCAGGGTATCGTCCAAAATAACGGGCAGTTCAGGTTTAATGGCGTTAATCCTGCTCAGGCGAACAGAAAAAAACAGCTGTTCCCTGGTTGCGCGGCTGAGTTTGTCTGCTTCCTGGTTACTGCCATCAGGTTGTTTAACGGCAAAGTCAAGTTTACCGGTTTCACCCGGTGGTTCAATTTCCAAGTAGTCACTACCTGTAATCGTTCTAAAGGTTTCACTGGCCGGGGCCAAAAGTTCACTTTTTGTTTTTTCCAGAAGCGTGCTATAAGTTTTATCCACCATGTACTGGGCAGCTCTGTATACTGCATACTCTTCGGCACGGACCTCCAGTTTTCTTCTTGCTGCATTAATCCTGACATGGGCTTCGGTAACTTTTTTGTCGGTTTTAAGTCTTTCCAGCTTATTTTCCAACTGCCATATTTCCTTTTTGTTTTTCTCCATTTCTTCATTCAGCTCGTCCATTTCTTTCCTGGTTTTCTGCAGCTTTTCTGCAATTTCCTCTAGAACCGTAAACTCTTCACACCAGGCTTTAAAGGCCTTTATAAGGGCTTCATCATTTTTGTCATTTTTACTTTTATCGCCAAGCAAAAGCTCCGGCCATCCCTTTGCATTGAGCTCTTCCAGTAAAAACTTTTCTTCCTTGATCAACTGGTCTTGTTTTTGAACCAGCTCTTCATGCTTTTCACCGCGCCTGTAAAAATCCTCCAGTAAAGAAGCCAGTGTTTGCCGGGCGGAATTCAAATCAAGTGTGGAATCTTCCCTTTTTAAGAGGCTTTCGATTTCTTTTTCCACCCCTGTAGCTGCAGTGTGCTTATGTTCAACCTGCCTGGCTGCTTCGAGGTACTCCAAGGCTTTTTCCAGGGCACTGAATATGGTTTCAGCTTCGCTGATGCAGTCAGTTACTTTATCTTTTAAAAGCCCGGTTGCCTGCAAAATAGAAGCTGCTGTAGATAAATCTTTTTGCAGCTTTTCTTCTTCCGCCTTCAGTTCTTCTTTGGCTTTGCCTATGGCCCGGTTTTCCTTTTGCATGTTGTTAACTTCATTAATAAATGTAACCAGGTAATCAGCCTGCACCTCACCTGGAATATTACAGCTCTCCTTTAATTTTTCCAGCGCATTATTGCTTTCCTCGAGCCGGGCAGAGAGCTCTTGATGCCGATTTTCCAGGGCCTTTTTCTCCTGGGCCAGATCGCTTATAGCTTTACCCAGTTCAAACTCCTGCCATTCTATTAGCTTATCCTGGCGGTCTTGCCTTAAGAAATAGGCAGAGATCCCGGCTCCAATAATCAAGCCTACAGCCACAGCTGTTGCCGGGGTTAACAGGAAGTAAAGAAGAACCACCAGTGCCGCGTCCAAACCGGCAGCCAGGAGAACCTTCTTTAAAAGCGCACCGTTAAAGGAGGGAAGCGCTTCTCTTTGCTTCTCTTTTTCTGCCAGGATGGCTGCAATGTCTTTAATCCTGGCTTCTTTTTCCTTTAATTGCTCGCTGCACTTTTTAACCTGGTCAACTTTACTCACCAGATCCTGTAAGTTAAGCCGGTCAGCTTTAATATTATCCACAATAAAAAGGGCTTCACTTTCTTTCTTCTGCCCGAAAACTTTCCTGACACCGGCAGCAAGATTTTTTTCTCTTTCCGCTAATTCTTGCCTTTTTGCATAGAGGTTTCTAATACCTTCCCGCCATCCGGACAATTTTTTGCTTAGTTCCTCCAGTTTGCTGCCGTACTCTAAAAGACTTGCATACAAGTTGGAACCAGCCGGTTGGCTTGTCAGGGAAATAAAGTTATCCGCCGCTTCATTGTATTTTTCCCTGGTAGTTTTGTGCCTTTCTTTAAGCGTGGCTGCTTCATACTTTCCGCTGGCGGGGTATTTTTCAAGCAGCCTTTTATTCCCCGGGTCCTTTAGTTCTACCTTTAGTTGATTGATCTGGTGAGACCTTTCAAAGTGCCTTTCCAGGAGATTTAGCCTTTGCATTGCTTCGCTCAGGCTTTTATGTTCCTCTTCGTTTTTCTGCTGTTGTTCTTTTAGATCTTGCAGCCTCTTTTCGCCTTGATTGTATTCATCCAGCTGCGCGTTCGCCTGTTCTAACAGGTCCAAGCCTTCCTTTAGCTCGTTATAATGATCTTTGAATTCCCTGGCATTACCTGTTCCCTTTGTTCCGCCAATTTTACTGGCAGCCTTATTAAATTCTTCCTTTAGTTCCATCAATTGAAAAGAGTCGCTCCAGCCGGCACCCAGCAAAACAGCCGAAAGCTTGTCTTTTTCATTTTTTTCAAGGCCTTCCGGGATTCTTTGAAGCTCGTCCAAACTGATAGTAAAAACCTGCCTGTAAGTAAACACATCAATTTTGCCGTATAATTCTTCCAGATCTACCTCGGCCTTTTCCCTGTTTTTACTTGCCAGGAATGCTTTCGGGCTGGCGTACCCGTCAACTTTTACGTGGAACCTCTTTTGAGCATGGGCTAACTCCGCACTTATTTCATGTTTTACCGCTGCCGGGATAGTGGTGCTTTTGAGCAGGCCAAAGCCAAGAAAGCGCAAAACATTCATTAATGTAGTCTTGCCGGCACGGTTGGGCCCGCCGATTACAACCAGGCCGGGGCCGATATTTTCCATGCGCTGGGTCTGGAATATACCAAAGTCTCCGACATAAAGGCTTTTGATAATCATGAATGCTCACGTCCTTCAACCAGGCGTTCCACCGCTAACCTGTATGCTTTCTCAATTATCCTGTTATAGTGTTCACCGGTAATCGGTAGTTTATTGGGATTTTGGGCCTCGTGATCATCTGGCTCAAACCATATTTCTCCCATATTGTCTATGATATCCTGGTCTTTACCCTCTTCTTTAATTGCCCGGTATACGGCGTTGAGCTCTTGAAGCACTGCATCTTCTTCTGGAATTTCTGCAAACTCAGGCAAAGGCGGGGCGGTTGAAAAATCTATAGATTCTGTCCATACAAAGGGGGGAACAATACCTAACTCTTTGCGCAATTCCTCGGCAAGGCTTTCCCCTAATTCTGTTTCCTCTTTTGCAATTAAATTTTTATGGACTGGCCCTCTTCCGGTCAGTTCCCAGCGCACTATGTAGCCGTCAACCCGGGCTTCCTCGCCATTTGCCAGCTCGATTTCAACCTCACCGGTAGGGTCGCCATCTAAGATCTTTTGTCCTTCCTCGAGCAACAATTCTTTCAGATCGTCAATATTCTGATCATCCTGGCGTATTGCTACCTTTCGTTTGAGCCACATCACCGGTGAGGTGGGAATAAATGCAATAACAGGATCTTCACCGGGGTTTATGCTCACCAAAAGGCATCCTTTACAACCCGGTTCTCCCGGTTCCCTGCCCTGGATAATCCCGGGAAAAGCTATAGCAGGGCGTTTGTTGCTAATTATTTTGGGGTGGTGTTCATGACCAAGCGCCCAATAGTGAAGCGCCTGTTTTTCCTTAAGTTCAAGCTCGGAACAGGGAACATATTTATTCATGGAAGGGTTAAGCCCTGTGTGTAAAAGCCCGATATTGAAAGTATTTTGATCCGGTGGATTGTAAGATTCATGCATCTTGCGGCTGTCCGAAGGGTTCCTGTAGGATTGACCCAAAACCCTGGCCGTTAATTTTCCGTCCTGGTCAAAAGCATCTTCCAGGTGAGGTTTGTCCGAGGGGAAAACATGGACATTACCGGGAAATTTAAAATATTCAAGGCCTTGATCAAGGGGATCGTGATTTCCGTATATTATGTATACATTAATATTTGCCTCTTCAAGCTTCTTCATGTTGTCAATAAAGACCTGGTTGGCAGTAACCGAGCGTACTTCCTGATCATAAATGTCGCCGGAAAAAAGAACGAAGTCCACCTTATGGCGGATAGCTGCATTCGTCAGCCGTTCAAGGGCAGTATAACCCGCTTTTTCGATAATCGTTTTTATTTCACTTGATTTGTTCCCCACCGATTTAAGGGGGCTTCCCAGGTGGAGGTCGGCAGCATGAAGAAATTTAACTTTGTTCGGCAATATAAAACCCTCCCTGATTGTGTCCGGACAGGTTTAAATAGTTGGCCGGGGCTTTACTTTGACCGGTAGTAGGAGTAATTACCTAAACAACTTGCGCATGGTTTTACCGGCAACTCTTCCGGTTACCCGGCGGCCGGCACGCCTGGTCATTTTTTGGGAGCTGCCGCTTGATCCTGCAGAGTAACCACCTGGCAGGCGGGCTATCCAGTAAAGAAACCCTCTGGTTTTATTGACGCTCATGGTAAGCCTCCTATTTATTTTCAAATACTGCTTCTAAGCGCTCTTTATACCTAACAGCCGGCACAGCGAATCAAGCTGTTCCTCATCCACCTCGAACAGCCATTCATCTTCCAATAGCTGGCGCAGGTAATCCTTCGCTCCAGGCTGCGGATCAAGCGCTTCAGCCATCCTCATGTAGATATCAGGGGTACAATCGTAAACCCGGACCAAATGTTCTAGTTTGTACTTGATGTTATTGATATTGGTGGGCACAGCCATGCATTTCTGGGCCATTAACGGGCAGGTGATTGAATCTTTTTGGGTCGAAAACTCAAAGAACTTACTGCACATCGGGCAAAAATACTTGCCTGTATCCATATCGCCCAGAATTTCAAGGCTGTCCAGGGTGATCTTCTCCTTTACGCCCAGCTTTTCTTTTAGCAGGTCCAGGGCAGGTTCCAAAAGCTCGAAGAAAATATCTTTATCCCAAACCTTTTCCAGGTCGGTCAGCACCAGGGTAATCTCCCCTGAGCGGATCCGCTGCCCCGTTTCACTGCCTGATATGGTGATGATGAAGCTTTTAATCGTCTGCAACGGTTCGTGCTTGTACGCAAAGTTCCATTGATCGAGGAAATTAAGGTATCCTTCCACCAATTTGGCGGCTGCTTTTTGGGGATCACCTTTTGCCAGAAAGGCCAGCATTTTTTGGGGAATCTTCGGGTAAAAGAGGCCGATCTTTTCCAGGCTGATCGTAGATTCCGGCCCCACCAGCTCTACCGGTATGGGAGTGTTGATGCAAATCTTAGGCATGTAGGGACAGACCGGCTCCTCCATAGAAAAAAGCATTTTGCAGGTCAGGCACCAGTAACGGTTTGACGGTGATTTTTCTCCTTTCGGCATCTCAGCAACTCGGGCCATGATTTTCTCCCGGTTCTTGAACATTTTTACACCTCCATCAAGCGGTTAGTTTTATTTGTTGCAGCTTAAGATTAAAAACCTGCACAGCATCAGGGCTTGGCGTGTTTGACTACCTGGAGTTCTATCTTTCCAACGGCGCCTGCTATTTTTTTAAAGTTTAATAAGGGCAGGCAACAGATAAAAGAGCTGCCAGGTCCGGGGCGGCAGAAACCCTGGCGCTTCCTCTTACCCGGATTGTTCGTTGAATCACAGGAACTCACCCTCCTTTAAAAATATCTGCACTCCAATCTGCACTCCAAAAAGATAATTTCGAAACAGCCTCAGGTTTTAAATATTGGAACCCCTCTATCCTTAGCTGCTGAAAGAAGCTTTTGTTCCAGCGATGCCAGGGGGCAGCCCCTGCGCATGGCCAGGTCAAGATATGAAAGATCGTAACTGGATAAATCCAGGTTCCTACCCAGAGCTAATAAATCAGGCATTGCCCTTTGCGACCATTCTTGTTCCGCCTCAATCGGCAACTGTAAAAGCAGAGTTAAAAAGCGGATGCTGTCAGCTGATTTTAACCTTTTTTTTCGCTCAGCAACCAGAAGGACATTGATTACTTCCAGGGGCCATATCACGGGCACTATAGCCCGGGTTGTAGTAAGTTTTTCAAGGACTGCATCTGCATAGTCATTGGCTTCATCTTTGAAACACCATGACATAACCACTGAGTTATCTATGACAAAAAGTTCCTCCACCTTATTTCCTGCCTTCCTCGATCAGCTCCCGGATTGAGATGCCCTCTAGCGTACTTTTCTCTCTTAACTCGTAAAGGCCGTCGATTACAGTCCTGGTATCAACCTGTTTTTCAGGCTGATAAGGTTTAAGCACAGCCACAGGGACACCATGCTTGGTAATGATAATCTCTGCGCCCTCTTTAACCTGTTCAAGCAACCTGGGCAAGTGAGTCTTTGCATCATACGCGCCGATTTTTTCCATAACACTACCCTCCAGACTAGTCTAATGCTAGTCTAACATGGCTGCTGGTGCCAGTCAAGCAGTTTAAAAGCCTGAAGCTTTTATCCTTCATCTCTTTCCTTGCCGCCAGGGAATCGGGCACCTGCTACCAGATAGAGTGAGAATGGCAGTATCGGAAAAACGCCAGATAACTATACCTATCGATTTTTACAAGACTCTTGGCATAGAAGAGCGCCTATAAATCTTAGTTTCAAGGGTAGTTTTATTGTCAAGGGGATAGGGTTAAGATTAAAGATTATGCCCCGAACTTCACCCAATTCCAGGGGCCATATCGCGGGCACTATCCTGAATTATTCAGCGTTATGAGGATAACTGGCAAAACTCACCCGAAGAGATGCAAAGTGATTGGCTTGCTTTAAGGTCCGGAGCTTACTTTGCTTTGATCCTTAGCGCCCCTTGTTTACAGCCGCCGCATAATTAAACTGGTAAAAATATTTTTGCCACTGCTCAGCAGTGGTATTATATTCGCTATTATTATAAATGAAGAAGTCAATCAGTGCCTCTCTAACTCTCAGGACTTCCCTTAATCTGCCTTTGTTTTTAGGATCTTCCACGGTCAGGTAGATTAGTTCTAGCGCACGTTCGAAGGCAGCCCGGGAATATTCTTTATTGCCCTTATGCTTCCAACGAATCGCACGTTCAACATCTGTGCCAATATTGGCCAGCTGCTCGATAAGTGAAAGCTCAAACCAACGTCCTGCAGCCAGGTCTTTGTGGATAGTCATTTGATCACCAGCTTTTCTACTATCGCTTGTATTTTCTCTCTTATTTCAGGACTTTCAACGTCACGTGAACGGTTATTCTGTAAAGGTCTCAGATTGATCATTGAATCAAACTCAATCCAGTTTTCTGTTCCCTCCAGATCAGGGTAAATATTTATACCCCACAAGTTATTTTGCTCCGAGCCATCTTCCAGCAGGTAATCTTCCTGATCTGCATGCATCTCAGCATCTACAACCATGACTTCCCTTTCGATATCAACAACTGCCTTTACGAGACCGTCAAACATATTAGTTGACATTTCTTTTAACTCCTGGCTTGTAATTGATTGATCAACAAGTTTCATAGTCTTCCTCAATTCATTTGATGGTTAAGGCTTATTCTATTATTGATTTTCGAAATGATTGATGATGAGCTAGTTAATTTTAACACACAAACCGAACTGGTGTCAGGCATTGAAATGACACACTATCTAAAATAAATGTTGATTTAATGCCAGAACCACGCTTTTTGATCATGCCTATAATAGCCCCGTGAAGATGGACCGGTAGGGGCTTAAAGTCAAAGATTAAAAATCGAGCTTAATTAGTTGTTCTTTAGATAAAGGTGTTGTGGTCTTTTTTTGTGATGACTGGTGTTT
>JAWODD010000029.1:0-19919 GCA_046483445.1 Bacillota bacterium
TCCCGCGGTCTGATAAACTCCCATGGTGCATAATTTTACTGTTTTTCTCCTTTAATCCACAGAAGCTTTTTTCACCCGGGGCGGGCCTGCAGTTTCTGGCACAAATTACACAGGCGGGCTCATCTTCTTTTGCCGTTGTTTCAGAGGGCAACCTGTTTTCTCTCCTTACCTTGCTATGATCTTGCTTTAGGGAATGCATTACGGCTTCGTTGTCTTCCCGAATGCAGTCGGGGCAGTAGGAAAGTGAAATGGCAATCTTCGGCTTTTCCCTCTGGCAATGCCTGCAGGAGATCATTTTACTTGTCACTTCCGTAGAATAAAATTAAATCATATTTAAATTGTTTTTCGAGAAATATTAATAATAACCTGCTTACAGGGTATGCTTGGGTCTGCTGGAATGAAAGAATTCCAGAGTTCACAATAACATAGAATAAATTAACTTTACATCGTTATTGTGGGATGTTACAGTAGGCATACACAAAACTGACCGGCCAGTTCTGTTGCTGTTTTATAAGCTATTTGTATTCTTAAGCACACCAGATCTTAGCAGGAGGTATATACATCTTGGACCATAACGAGCAAAATCCTGAAAAGGTGGATAAAAAAGAAAGGATCATTAAAGCTGGGCTGGAGATATTTTCCTCAAAACTTTTTCACCAGGTTAGTATGTATGAAGTGGCAGTTGCATCGGGAGTGGGTAAAGGAACTATTTACCTCTACTTTGACAGCAAAGAATCGCTTTTTACAGAGGTTATTAAATACTCCTACGGTTTTTATTACGAAGCCTTGAAGGAGTGCCTGGAAACAGGATACAGCGCTTATGAAAAACTAAAAAAAGTAATGACTATGCAAAAGGAGTTTATGCAAACTCAAAAACGGTTTATCTACTTGTTGGCTGAAGAAAAATTGATTGGTTCACTGCTACTGGAAGATGAAGCTTTCCAGTGTCAGCAGGACATTATTGAACTGGTCCGCGGGGTAATCGACGAAGGCATAGAAGCAGGTGAGTTCAAGAAAATGGATTCGACCCTGGCGGCAAAGGTGTTCATGGGCGGGATAGCTTCTCTTTGGTATGATGCTTATGTTTATGAAAATAAGAAGGCTATGCAGCAAAATTCAGTGGATGAAATCATGAACATCATTTGTCACGGTTACTGCGAGCCTGGTGTAATATCCGGTTAAAGTTGAGCGATAAGTGTTTTGGCAGGAGGGATTCTGAATGCCTGTTTTAAATATTTCCCGGATAATAATTGCCGCGCTGGTGATTATGGCCGGGCTGGTCTACCTATTACACGACGGCGATATAGATGCCGGTGAGTCTGGCCAGGTAAAGGAAGTTGCTGAAAGGGAAATAACTTTAAATTATGAAGAAGAACCCCTGCGGGTTTCTACGACAAAGTTGGAAAGAGGCACCCTGACCGACGAACTCATCCGCAGCGGTGAACTGGCTTCCTGGAGAGAAGCGGAAATCTATCCTAAAATTACCGCGGAAGTGTTAGAGGTATATGTTTCTACCGACGATCAGGTTTCAGAAGGAGAACTTTTAGCCAGGCTTGACGGCGATGATTACCGTGACGAGGTAAGGACTGCTGATTCCTCCCTGCAAAGCGCTCGTGCTCAATACCGCGAAGCGGAAATAACTTATGAGCGTTTGTTGGATGAACTGAAAACTATGCGGGAACTTTTTAAAGCCGATGCAGTGTCCCGCCAGGAGCTTTTAGAAATGGAAGACCAGATGGAAATAGCCAAAGAAGGGCTTCAAGGTGCGGAATCAATAATCAGACAGTCCCAAATCCAGCTTTCAGCTGCCCGGCGGATGCTCAACAGAACCGAGGTGTCCAGTCCCATAACCGGCACAGTAAGCACTGTAGTCCAGGAAAAAGGGGATATGGCCACAACCCAGGCTCCCCTGGTTATAGTGGATCAGCTTGATCCTCTAAAAGTTGAGCTCTCTGTTGATGGAAGATATGTTAATGAATTGGAAGAGGGGCAAGAAGTTGCGGTAGAAGTTGACGCCGTAAGGGGAGAATCCCTTAGCGGGGAAGTTTACGAGATTTATCCTACCGCTGTAGAAGGTACGCGCAGTTTTCCGGTAACAGTGAAAGTGGAAAATCCGGATGCGAATTTGCGCCCAGGAATGTACGCCGAAGTTAATTTTACCCTGATTGAAGGGGAAGAGTCCTGGTTAGCTGCAGAGGATGCTGTGATCAGCCGTGATGATGAAAATTATTTGTTTTTTGTTGAAGATAGCCATGCGGCAGCATACCGGGTGGAAATAGGGTTAAGCTCGGAGGGGTTGGTGGAAGTATCCGGCGAGTTTGATCCCGAACTTGATTTGATTGAAAATCCCCCTGGTGATCTTGAAGACGGGGAGCCGGTCCACGTAAGGGGTGTAGGGGTTGATTAAAAAGATTATCAGGCGCCCTGTTTTTGTTTTAGTCCTGGTAACGGCCATAATAGTTTTGGGCATTATTTCATTTATGGACCTTCCCCTGGATTTGCTACCAGATATGACTTTCCCCATGCTGCTGGTGAATACTTCATATGAAGGTGCGGGGCCGCAAGAAGTGGAAAGCATGGTTACCCGGCCCCTGGAGGAAACGGTTTCCACCCTGGATAACCTGCAAAGTGTTAGCTCTACTTCAGTCCAGGAAAACTCTACGGTTATGGTTGCTTTTGACTGGGGCACAGATATGGATGTAGCCAGTATGGAGCTGCGGGAGCAAATTGATATGGTCCGTGGCATGTTGCCCGATGGCGCTGATGATCCGGTAGTATATCAAATGGATCCGGATATGATGCCGATTATGCAGATGGGCATCAGCGGAGAGATGGAACTTGACGAACTAACCACCCTGGCCGAAGATAACCTGGTTGACCGGCTCGAGCGCCTGGAAGGGGTTGTTACAGTAAATGTAATGGGTGGTCTTTCTCCTGAAGTTCAGGTGGAAGTAGATCCCCGTTATTTACTATCCTGGGGGGTATCTTTGCCTCAGGTGCAAGGGGCTCTGGCCGGTGAAAATATTAATTTGCCCGGCGGCCGGATTGAAGACTATGGACACCTGTATGATGTTCGCATCACCGGGGAATACGATTCCCTGGAGGAAATGGGAGGGGTGGTAGTTGGTTATAACGAAGCCGGTCCGGTGAAGTTGTCCCAGGTGGCTGATATTTACGAGGACTATGCCGAAGAACACCAAATTTCCCGTTTGGATGGTGAAACTACGGTAGTTCTCACCATACAGCAGCAGCCCGACGCCAATACGGTTACCGTGGCTAATCTGGTCCACGAAGAGTTGGAACAACTCGAGCATGAATTTGGGATTAACTTTATGGTGGCCATGGACCAGAGCGAATACATTGTCGATGCAGTCTATGATATGGGTCAGAATGCAGTGATTGGGGCTATCCTGGCTGTGATTGTTCTTTACCTGTTTCTCGGCAACATTCGCTTAACTTCCATTGTTGCCCTGGCCATCCCCATTTCACTTATTGGTACCTTTACCATGCTTTATTTCCAGGGGGAAACTTTGAATATAATTACCATCGGGGGGTTGGCCCTCGGTGTGGGGTTGATGGTGGATAATGCCATCGTGGTTTTGGAAAACATTTACAGGCAGAGTGAAGCTGAACTTGCAGCCGCCGATGCGGCAGAGATAGGAACAGAACAAGTTGCTCCGGCCATAATCGCCGGTACTTTAACTACCGTATCGGTTTTTTTACCGGTGGTTTTTATAGAAGGACTTGCCAGTATATTATTTTCACCCCTCTCCTGGACAGTGGTTTTTGCCTTGCTTGCTTCACTCCTGGTCGCTTTTACCGTAATCCCCACCCTGTCATACCGGATGCTTTCCCGCCGGCAAAAAGGTAATAGAAAAAGAGCCAAAAGGAAGACTCCCGCTCTGGGAAGGTTGGTTAACCGGTTAATCCATATTTACAGCAGGATCTTATCCTGGGTTATGAGAAACCGCTCTATTACCGTAATAGTTTGCTTTACGGTGTTGGCCGTTTCTCTTATGCTAATACCTTTTATCGGGACTGAATTTTTGCCCGAGGAGGATTCCGGGGAAATTTCCGCTGAGTTGGAACTGCCTGCTGGAATAACCCTGGAGGAAACCGATCAGCTGGTAAAAGAGATTGAAAGGACTGTCAACGAGCATCCCGAGGTGGAAAGCATTCTCACTAATGTGGGGGGGGGAGGCGCTTTTGCAGGTGGTTTCATGGATATGGAAAACCCTAATCAAGCTTCGTTGACGATCGGTCTTTTCCCCCTGGAAGAGAGAGAACAGGATACCGCCGAGACAGCTGAAGACTTGAGACGGGAATTGGAGGAAGTCATCCCCCGGGAAGCTGACCTCAGCGTTACGGTTATGGATATAGCCGGCGGAGGCATGGATTTTGAGGCCCCGCTTAGGGTTGAGATCAGGGGTGATGAACTGGAAGTTTTAGAGGAACTCTCTGAAGAAACTTTTAGTTTGGTTGCTGAAGTAGAAGGAACCCGGGAGATAGAGAGCAGTATCGATCAGGAACATCCTGAGCTGCAAATAAGCCTGGATCGCCGGCGCGCTTCGGATCTTGGGGTTACTACCGAGGAGATAGCCTCCCAGATCAGGGTGGCTTTGGATGGCCAGGTGGTGACCCAGTACCGGACCGGAGGCGAGGAGATTGATGTTTTACTGCGAGCTGATGAGGATGCACGCCGTGACATCAGCGCTCTTGAGGAACTGCCCATACCCCTTTCTGGCAGTGGCATGGAAGGCAGCCAGGAAATGGAGAATATGGGGGGCATGGATAACCAGGCTTATGGCGGCACGGTCAATGTTCCCCTTCACCAGGTGGCCACTCTGGAACAGGAAATGGGGCCGCAGGCTATTGACCGGGAAGACCAGGTACGCACTGTTTTTGTTGACAGCCAAATTTGGGAACGTGACCTTGGCAGTGTGGCCTCTGATTTAGAAGATAAATTGGCTCAACTGGAAATTCCCCCCGGCTACAGTGTGGAAATTGGCGGAGAACAGGCGGAGATGCTTGGTGCCTTTGGTTCACTTGGCATTGCCCTGATCCTGGCCGTAATCCTGGTTTATTTGGTCATGGCCGCTCTGTTTGAATCGTTGCTTCATCCCCTGGTGATTATGTTTTCTTTGCCCAATGCTATCACGGGAGTGATCCTGGCCCTGTTAATCAGTGGCTATACCTTTAATATTGTCAGTTTTATCGGCGCCATAGTCTTAGCCGGCATCGTGGTTAACAACGCCATTATCCTGGTTGATTATATTAACCAGCTGCGCCGTAAACACGGTATCCCCTACCGAAAAGCCATTGCGGAAGCCGGGAGAGCGCGTTTGCGCCCGGTGCTGATGACCAGTTTTACCACCTGCCTGGCCATGCTGCCTTTGGCCCTGGGCCTTGGTGAAGGAACCGAGCTTCAGGCTCCCCTGGCAGTGGTCATAGTGGGCGGAATGCTTGTATCGACCTTTTTCACCCTGGTGTTGGTTCCGGTAATGTACAGCTTGTTTGATGATTTGGGACAGAAGTTTGCAGGAACGGCGGAATAGATAGTTATTTAAGAGGTCCAGAAGATGGCCCTAATTTTAGGAGGTTCATTATGAAACAGGTAAATAATGGTTTGACCGGGTTTAGATTGTTAAAAGGAAGATGGATCTGGTTTGCGCTTTTGCTTTTGGTGATTTTAACGGCAGTTTGGCTGGGCCAGCCGGTGTTTGGATCGCCTGAAGGGCCTAAGGAAGTAACCCTGCAAGAAGCGCAAAACGAAGCCCGCGATCATAACCGGCAAATTGAAATGACGTTACGTTCCTTAAGAATAGCCAGCTTGAACGTCGATCTGATTGAAGAAGAACTGGAAAGTTTGGAAGAAGAACGCGATGAGCTGGAAGAACTTGATTTTATGGTGGATCTCGAAATCCCCGTGGATGAGCTTTATGAGGGGCTGGGTCTAGATGAACTACTGGCAGAATTAAATCTTGAAGATGAATTTGCGGAGGAGGATCTGGAAGATGAAGTAATCACTATTCCGGTAGATATCGAAAGTGAAGCACTCGAGGAGTTCATCGGTGTGAAAGAAATCGAAGATGCTATAACAGAGCTGGAAACTGAAAAAGCAAAAGCCGAACGCGGGGTAAGGATGGCCCGCCTGGGTCGCTACGAAGCGATCGAAGAAGTCAAGCTTGGAGTTTTGGAGATCATTACCGGCATTATTGTTTTGGATGAACAGCTGGCTACTCAGAAAGAAACTCTCCAGCGAATGGAAAAAATGTTCAGGATGGAGCTTGAAAAGTACTATGCCGGGACAGTAACAGAAGTTGAAGTCGAGGAAATGCGTTCTCAGTTACGCGAGCTGGAATCCGCCATCGATATGATGGAAAACAAAAGACAAGAAACGATCGAAAGGTTTGCTGATTTTATTGGCAGGTCGCCCGATGCTGACCTGCAGCTAGACCCCTATCAACCGGATCAACCCCGTCTGGTTGATTATAAGGATTTACTGGCAAAAGAGTTGGGAAGCAACTACGCTGTAAGGAGAAAGGAACTGGAAGTAAAGAATGCACATGACGACAAAGAGTTGGCCCGTGAACTCCACGGCTCCGATTCACCTCAATACGAAATTGCCGAGGAGGAATTGGCCCTGGCCCGGTTGGAGCGTGAAGAAGAACGGATGAATACCCGGCATGAACTGCTTTCAGATTACCACGAGGTCAAAGAAACGGAGCAGGAGCTTTCCGACTGGGAGGAAGACCTGAAACTGGCAGAAATTAAATATGAAAAAGCCAAGGTTAGTTATAACCAGGGTCACATTACCAACACTGAACTGGCCCTGGCCAGGTTAGAGTTAATGGAAGGAGAAATGTCCCTGGAAGAAGCTCGCTATGATTACCATGTAGCCCTGGCCCGGCTTAAAGCGATCCAGGAGCGGTAAACGATAGCAAGGGGGTAGCAGGGGGACGGGGGAACTGCTACTGATGTAAAAGTATAACAAGTTTCCAGTTTATAACTCCCCGGATTTATGCCGCCAAACTAGGTTAAACCTTTAGCCCTATAGCTGGGACAGCTTGTTTTTTATATGAGGATGAATTTTAGTCACCAGGGTAATGTTGTCATAAACCTGCTTCGGGTTAAGGCTGGAGCAGTACCCGGCCTGGAAGGTCCGGTGGAACTCTTTTAAATTTTTTATGCCGCCAAGTATTTCTTCTTTAAAAAGTGCAGAGTTGTTCCCAGGCTGCGAGTCGGCTAGTTGTTCAAACCAATCTATTTCCTCCTGTGGCCTGGAGGGTGAGTCCGGATTAATTTCTTTGGCAATATGCCTTGCGATTTGCTCCAGGTTATTGTAATATTCGGATACCAGGGAACCGACCAGGTGGCAGGCATTACTACTGTTTTTAGAAAAACCGCCGACTGTTTCGGCCTTGATTTCTGGGTAGAGCCCCAGTTCGGCAAGTTCATCGACGAGCTTTTCGATTTCTGCCAGTTCATTGCTGATTGCTTTTTTTAATCTATGATGGTTGTTTCCTTTTGCCGGCTGCACTATATTCTCCTTCCCGCTATTTTTCCCCTCATGATTGTAATAATTATTTTCTTTTTGCTTGGGAAAAAACCCTCTCTATTGCTTGTTCTTTTGGACAAATTGAACTTCCTTGTTATTTCCGTAGCAGGTACCCCGTCCCCCCTGCTACGCTACCAATTTGCATAATGGTCTTCGGTCCAACCGATAAGATTGTTGAATTTGTATGTTTCTCCCGCAGCATCTTTTAATTCGCCGGAAAAATGACCGATCAACTGGTGAATTTCTGATTTTAAAATTAAGGCATTGGTTTTAGCTATCCGTTCATAAAATGGGGCAAATGTGACTGTGACCCGGTCTGATAAAGGGGTCTGGATCTTCCAGGGCTTAAAATAATCGTCGGGATTATAAATAAACTCCAGGTCCTCGCTGATTTTGCTTAAAACACCATCAATGCAAATCCCGTTTTCATTCATACCGGTGCCATCAGTCCAGCCGGCGCCGAAATTGAGGCCGATCAAGTGCTCACCACTTCTGCCTGAAGCACTGGCCCAGTTCCAGAAGCTGGTATATGGCCAGATACCACGACCGAAATCCAGGCAGGCATATCCGCCATCCGCCCGGTATTCTTTTTCTCCAATTTTAATGATGCCTTCAACCGGGAGGGTATTTTGTTTTGAAGTAAACTGGAAGCGGCGATTACTCCAGGGGATGGTTGCATTCAGGGTTTGATGCCCGGGGGGAATGGATACACTTAAGTTTACCGATAGCTTTTCCCCTTTGAAGTCTGGACTTTCAACCAGGATTGCCGTTACGGATTCCTCATTTTTAAGGGATATCTTTAACCTGGAGTCATCGAAATAAGCATTGTCGTTTACGTAGTTGCCCAGTTCGATGTCCCGTCCGAACAGACGGGTCACGGTCAATTCGCGAAATTCCTTTGTTGTAAAGTCAAGGAAGTATGCGAAGGCCAAGCCCAGGTAGTCAACATCGGAAAGGGTTACCGAGAAGAGAAATTGATCCGTAGCGAAGGCCCAGTAATTCCAGCGTTTTTTGCGCAAGGGGCTGCCGGAAAGATTGCAGTGGTGAACCGGGTAGCGGGACCATCCCACCGCATCGGGATTAAGGCGTCCGTCGGGAAGGCACAAGTCAACCGGTTCGGTTATTTCCGGCTCATTATAAATTTTAGGATCTCTCATGATTTCTATTTCCTCCTCTTTTAATGGTTCAAAATTTATTAAAGCAAATTTTCGGTTTATAGCTCTCCGAATTTATGCCGCTTTACTTAAAAACCTTTAGCCTATAGCTGAGACAACTTGTTTTTGATATGAGAGTGAAGTTTTATCATCAGGGAAACGTTGTCATAAATATGCTTCATCCTCGATTTCTTTGTAGAACTCAAAGCGGCAAGCTTAACGACAAGTTTTCCAATATATGCCAGATTATTGTTAATTATGGTGGTTGTTTCCTTTTGCCAGTTGTAAAAAATTTTTCTTTCTGTTATCTTTCCTGTCCGGGCTGTGACAGGTAATCTTATCTTTTTTTAAGATAAGAACCGATTAACTGCTTGTGTTTTCCGGGCAAATTAAGCGTCGAAATAGTAGCAGGTACCCCGTCCCCCTGCTACGTTGATTAAAGAAACCGCTGGATCTCTACGGTGTAACCGTCGGGATCGGACAGGAAAAAGTGGTAGATGTTGAAGCGGGGGTTGGTTTTGGGCTTATTTTTCATTTTAAATCCTTCCTGGATAAGCTTTTTATACCACCCATCAACATCACTGGTTAAAAAGGTGATAATCGGGCTTTCCCCCCGGCTGAACACTTCCTGGTGGGTGCAAAATCCGATCATGCCGCCCCCGGGAACCTGGTAAATCCGGCACAAGCCCTGGTCCTTATAAAGTTCGAACCCTAGTATTTCCCGGTAGAAATTGTCGGTTCTTTCCAGGTCGGACGCGCCCAGGAAAATAATTGACCCGTTAAAACTCAATTAAATCGCCTCCTCCACCGGATATATTCTTTTCCTAATTTAAAAAACCTTTAAGTTATTTCTATTTTTCATTTTCCATTTTTCCAAAAAGCTGTGAGTGATCCAATTTTAAAGCAAGTTTGGGAAGAAAAAACCCCTTTGAATGGGTGACAAGCTTTTAGGAAACGGTTATTATATGCTGTAGTTGAGTTTAAAATACCCGGTCGAAAATGATCTAAATTGCAATCACCAGATAGCGTTTTTGAGCCGGTTGGTTGTATCGGCCGGCTGCATTATTTTGAGGTCAAGAAAGGAGCTCTCCGGATGTTAAAAAGCAGGTGGAAGAAGGTTTTGCTGGTTTTAGCAATCATACCGGCCCTGGTCATTATTGGTATCATTTTACTTCTAAATTTTAGTGGCACTCAACCGCAAAAGATTGAGTCTATACCTGCTGGCGAGCTGGGTAAAAAATATCCCCCGGAAGAGCTAAGGGCTGATTTAGATTACTTGTTCAGTACCTTTGAAGAAGTTCATCCCAACCTTTACGCTTTCACCTCAAAAGAAAAAGTCGCAGCAGAAATAGAAGCGGTTAAACAAGCCTTTGATCAACCGGCTACCAGGGCCGACCTTTACCAGGAGGTAGCGCCCCTGGTGGCGATGCTCGGTGACGGTCACACCTATATGCACGCACCGTCTGAAGAGCTGGAGCAGGCTCTCGAGCAGGGGCTTGCTGTTTTTCCGCTCAGTCTCAATATCGAGAGGGGAAGAGCTTTTATTGAAAACACCGAAGTCCAGCAAGAAATAGGAGTAACTGCCGGTTCGGAACTTGTCTCTATCAATGACAAAAGGGTGGAAGAAATCATCAGCAGCTTTATGGACTTTATCAGCGGAGAAAAGGATTCATTCAAGGAAAAAATATTGGAAAACCATTTCAGCCATCTTCTCTGGTTGGTATATGATTTCAAAGACAGCTTTGAAATAAAAGTAAAGTACCATCAAAGCGGGCAAACAGAGATTATGGTGATTGACGGCATCAAAGAAGAAAAGATTACCAGCAGAGACCGCAGTGAAGAGTTTTACACTTTTGAAATAATCCCTGAAGTTAATGCCGGTTATATCGATTTTAGAGGCTTTGTGGATATGGAAGCCTTTGAAATATTCCTGGAAGAAACCTTTACAGAGCTTGATCAAAAAGCGATATCCCACCTGGTAATCGATATAAGAGATAATGGGGGCGGCAATTCAAGGTTGGGCGACGCTTTTTTAAAGTACCTGACCGGGGAACCTTTTAACCAGTTTAAGGCTATAGATTTAAAGGTGAGCGAACAAATCATGGATCGTTACGGTCCCGGTGGTCTCTTTCTTCATTTACAAGCCCTGGCTGCCGGAGAAATAGTTAGGAAAGGAGAAATCCTGGAGCTGCCCACTAAAAAAACCGAACCGGGCGAAAATCCCCTGCTCTATGAGGGTGAGGTTTATTTACTGGTCAGCCCTTATACTTTTTCCAGCGCCGCATCTTTTGCCGCCGCGATAAAATACTACGATCTAGGCACCTTGATCGGTGAAGAAACCGGCGGCCTTATAACCACCTTCGGTGATGTATACAGGTTTGCCCTGCCCAATACCCGCTTGCAGGCAGGGGTTTCACACAAGCGCTTTATCTCCCATGGCGGTGAAGAAAACGGAAAAACAGGGGTTAAGCCTGATTTTGAAGTAACCACCACCCCTGAAGATTTGGCCCGGGGCAGGGATCCGTTCCTTGATTTTACCAGGGAACTAATCAGAAGCGGAGATAAAAACTAAACCAGGAAAATGCTTTTACATGTTCAAGTTACAAAAAATTTACACGATGGTCGCGGGTCGTTGCCGCCAAAAAGGTCAGATGATATGCTTTTAAAAGCTATTTTTAAAACCGGCATTTTTATAGTAACGGGTGCTTATGGTTTAGGAGGGAACAGTTATGAAAAGGCTAATGATCATGCTTTCGCTAGGATTAATTGCCGGCGCAGTATTTGTATTTACCGGCTGTGAACCGGCAGAAGAAGTCAGTGGATCAAAGGGCATTTTTTACCGGGTAGATGGTGGCGATAACGATCTTTACCTGTTTGGATCGCTCCATTTTGGAGTGGAGGAAATGTACCCGCTGCACGATGCCGTTTATGATGCCTTTGCGGAAGCTGATGTGTTGGGGATGGAACTTGATATGCAGGAAATCTCCGACCAGGAACTAAACCAGGTTCTTGCCGAGAAGGGAATGCTTGCGGACGATACCGAGCTTACCGATATAGTTCCCCCGGATGTCTACGATGATTTCATGGCGATAGTGGACGGGCCCGGTTTAGATGAAGACCTGCTGATGCAGTATAAGCCGTGGCTTGCAGCTTTTGAACTTTCCATCCTGGCAATTTTAGAGGCAGGTTACAATCCCGAGCTGGGTGTTGAAGAATATTTGATGGAAATGGCGGAAGAAGAAGAGCTGGAAACACTCGGTCTTGAAACTGTGGCCATGCAGTTTGCACCTTTCGATAAGCTGTCTGAAGAATCACAGGTAGCTTACCTGGAAGAAACCATAGAAGAATATGAAAGGGCCGAAGAAGAGCTTTCAGAGAGCTATGAAAGCTGGATCGAAGGAGATGTTGAAGCTTTTGCAGAAGATAGAAGGGAATTGATTGAGGAAGCAGAAACAGAATCTCTAAGAGAATTCCAGGTAGCTTTCACCGATGAACGCGATCAGCAAATGACAGACCGCATTGAGGAATTACTTCACGACCAGGCCGGCCATACTTACTTTATAACCGTAGGATCCATGCACCTGGCGGGTGAAAACAGCATAGTCGATCTGCTGGAGGATCGCGGTTACAACCTGGAAAATATATATTAATCGAGGTGGATATCATGCAGATGGAAACACGCAGGAATATTTTTAGCTTCCTGGTCGGCCTGGGAGTAACTGTTTTTCTCGCCATCGCGCTGCGCGAACTCTTAGAGAATAATATCTCCTGGCCGGCGATTCTTTCCTTTTCAGTAGCCCTTGGGTTCTTTGTCCGCGAAAGCATCCAGAAGGATATCGAAATCAAGAAAAGGGCGCTTTTCAGCCTGGCAGTGGGTGTTGGTATATATGTGATCTATGTTTTTCTGGTTGTTTAAAGAGAAGGCTTAAAGCTTTCATTTATTGCCCCGGTTTCACTGCTATTAACCCGGATAATCCCTAAGAGGGCGCAGTGACTTGCTTTTATCAGGACACCGTTTCAGTTAGCCTTTTAATTGCGCTGGCGACGTCGTCCTCTAAATGGAACCGGATCACCGGGCGTCCTTTTTCCTTCAAGGCCAGGTAATCACCCATGGCCTGGGCATTTTTTAGCACACCAAAGGTCAAAGAGGAGTCGTTGCTGCCCGGCTTATCCGGAATTGGCAGGTCTTGTTTCGATGCGCCGGTTATTTGGACAAAAAGGCCGTTTCCGGCATCGCCCTTGTGCAGTTGCCCGGTGGAGTGGAGGTAGCGCGGGCCATAACCGGTAGTGACAGCCATTTTAGTACGCGCTTCGAGAGCATTGCGCAGTTCCCGGAGAGCCCGGTCAGTTTCAGGATCAGGTTTGACATAAGCCTGGATGGCAAGGTAGCTTTTCCCTCCGCCTCCCGGTTCGCCCGGACTTGCCTGCTCTAAAAAGGTATTCCAGGCCTGGGGCAGGCTTTCAGCCTGGAACTCGCTGTAGACCTTGATCTCCTCTGCTTCCAGGTCGGGTTTTTGTTCGGGAAGGGTCCCCTTTTGCCGGTATGTTTCCACCATTTCGCGGGCCCGGACCTTGGCCGCTTCAACATTGGGTTGATTAAAGGGGTTGATTCCTAAAGCCCACCCCGCTATGGCGGTTGCCATCATCCAGCGAAAGCATTCCCCGCCCAGGTCATAAAGATCATGCAAACTAATCTTAATGACCGGATGACCTGCTTCAATTAGGCTTTCAACTTTTTTATCCCCGGGATCTTTTTCGTCCAGGTGGTAATAGATAAATGCGCGGTCTCCTGTGTATCTTTCAGGCGGTATTACCGGCGAGCCCCAGACCGGTAAAAGGCCTGTGCCTTCCTTCCCGGTGCTTTCAGCGATTAGCTGCTCCACCCAGTCCGCGAAAGGTTTTATTTTCTCCGGGAAGAGGAAGGTAATTTTATCGCGTCCGTTTATACCTAGAACGCCAAGCGCTGCCCCGAGCAGGGCTGAAGAATTTTTGTTTTCCTTTTGCGGGTCAAAAGCTTTTGCCTTTGCGGCCATAGAAGATGCTCTTTCGAGCAGCCGCTTCAAGTCGATCCCGTTTAAAGCGGCCGGCACAAGCCCGAAATAGGAAAGGGCCGAGTACCTACCCCCGATGGCAGGGTCGTTTAAAAAAACCTTGCGAAAACCTAAAGCACCGGCTGTTTTTTCCAGGCCGCTTTCCGGATCGGTAATGGCGATAAAATTATTGCCGGCCTGATCCTTACCTAAAGCCTGCACCACCTGGTTATAAAAGTATTTCATCAGCGCTATGGTCTCTATAGTGCTGCCTGACTTGGTGGAAACAATAAACAGGGTTTTTTTAAAGTCCAGGTGTCTTTCTTTTTCCAGGATTGCTCCCGGATCGGTGCTGTCCAAAATCTCAAGATCCGGGTGGCCTTTTTGGACCCCGAATACCTTGCGGAAAACTTCTGGAGCCAGGCTCGAGCCGCCCATTCCCAAAAGCAAGGCATCAGTGTAGCCCTGACCGCGAACCTCGTCGGCAAATGATTCAATTTCAGCTACAGCGCAGGCCATTTTTTCATGGCTGTCAAGCCAACCGAGCCGGTTGCTGATTTCAGTAGGGTCATTTTTCCAGATCGTGTAATCACCGCTCCAGATCCGCTCGACGATCCGCTTGTTTTTAAGGCGGTTTAGAAGATTTTCTAAAAGCTTATCAGGAATATTTTCCAGTTGCAGATCCTGCTTGTTATTTCCAGGTTCCATCAATATTCTCCTTTTGTTGTTTGCTATAGTTATTTACTCTAAAGCGGCTTGAAATCCCTGCAATATTTATTAATTAATCCGCTTGTTTTAAGCGATCAAAAAACAAACTTGTTAATGGAGCAGGATCTGGGTTAACATAATAATATAAGGCTGAACAGTAGAGTGCTCAGGGTAAGAAATAATGGGCCTGCTTACCGTCCTGGTTACTAATGGCTATTATCTGGAAGAGCGTCTGCAGGATCTGGTCCCTTACATTGACGGAGTAATATTATCCCTGGATTACGCCGGTGAAAAGCAGGATCAAATGAGAGGCTGTCCAGGGCTTTATGAGCGGGTAATTGCGGTCATGAAAACCCTGCGGCAAAACTACCCCCATATCAAGGTATATTTCAACCTTCTTTTACACCGGGGCAATGAAGATCAGATTTTCCCGCTGGCTGAACTGGCTAAAGAACTGGGGGTAACTTTTTACGTTTGCCCGGTGAAGGGCGAATCCTTCCAAGTCAGCGGCGAGGCTGTGGAAGAGTGGAAAGCCGGGTTGGAATCTGAAAGCAGGGTGGCAGAGGAACTGATCGATTTAAAACGCTGCGGTTACCCGGTAAACAATTCTCATACCTACCTGCGGGAATTTTTAAGAGATAAAAAGCCCTATACCTGCCACCTGCCCAAGGTATCGGTGATGGTTTACCCCCACGGCGACGTGATTAACTGCGTGAACCCTGAATCTCCGCTGGGCAATGTGCGGGAAGAATCGATGGAAGAAATCTTAAACAAGCCCGAATATGGCGAACTTAAAAAAAAGGGCCCTGGACTGTAACCACTGCAACAACCCCAACGTAGTGGATACCTCATTTATCTGGGAGCTGAGAAGAGAACCGCTTTTAAATGCCGTCAGAGTGTTGCTTGAAAATTAAGTGGCTTGTGAAACCCATTTACACTATTTTAAAGCTTCCACCAAGCCCGTGGAGCGTTCCATCACCCGGGAGACGCCTTGTTCGAGTACTTCGCCGGGACCGGCGATGACTACCGATTTTTTGGCCCGGGTGATCGCGGTGTAAAGAAGTTCCCTGGTCAGCGGCCGCAAGTAAACCTCGGGCAGTAATATGGCCACGTTATCATATTCTGACCCCTGCGCCTTGTGGACCGTGGTGGCCCAGGCATAATCCAGTTTGCCCTGCAGAGCTCCCAGGGGGAAAGCGGTGAAACCCCCGCCCCGGGGGAAAACCGCCATTGGTTCGGCCGGCCGGCACTTGCTGCCATCTGAAGTGGCTACCGGGAGGACTAACCCCGAATCCCCGTTGTACAACCCCAGGATGTAATCGTTGCGGGTTAGCAGGACCGGCTCTCCGACCAGGAAAGGCCGTTCTTCATAGATTAAACCCGCCCCGGCCAGGGCACTGGCAAAACGGTGGTGGAACCACTCGTTTACCGCTTCGGAACCGCTTCCTCCGGCGGCAACCCTGGTAACACAGAGGATCCGGAACTTTTCATAATGGGCGATGATTGCATCCAGGGCGCTTGTTTCTTCCCTGTCAAAACCGACCGGGCCGGCAATATACCGGCGGGATAAAAGTTCCATTAAACCGGGCTTTAGTTCGAAAAGGCGGTTATGCCATTTCGAGAGAAATGCGATCTTTTTACTATCCTCGCCCGGCTCAATCTGCAGGTGTTCCACCCCTGAAAAGTTAAGCTGATTCACCTCCGTTCTTGAGGAAAGAGTTTTTCTTTCGCCAGCTATTTGTGGCGCTTCTCCCCGGTTAATGGTGGTGGCCGTATCCAGGATTTGTTTGCCGCTCGAATCTTTCTTCTTGGCGCGATAGCTCTGGGTAAGCACCGCCACCCGCTTGTAGCTGTTTGCCGCTTCCGCCCGGCAGAGGTCGCGCAGCACTGCTCCTGCCTCGATAGAAGGCAGCTGGTCGGCATCGCCCAAAAAGACAACCCTGGCTTCCGGGCTTAAGGCTCTCAGCAGGCTGTCCATCATGGCCAGATCGATCATGGAGCTTTCATCGACAATGACAAACTGCTCCGCTAAAAGGTTGTTTTCATGATGGAGGAAGCGGTCCTGCCCGGGCCGGTAGCCCAGCAGGCGGTGGAGGGTTAAAGCGGGCGGGCAGGTTTCGGCAAGCTTCCTGTCGGCATCTCCTGGTGCAGTAATCGCAGAAAGGTGCCCGGCCACCGAGCGGCGCAATTTGTCGGCGGCTTTGCCGGTTGGAGCGGCCAGGGCAATTGATTCAAGAGGGGGAGTGCCGGCCCTGGCCAGCACCCGCAGCACCGAGGCCACGATCGAAGTTTTTCCGCTGCCCGGTATGCCGCTGATAACTGCTATTTTACCGCTTAAGACGGTGCGAACCGCTTCCACCTGTTCTTCGTCAAGTTCCACCTTGCCGAAGGGCTCGACAGGCGGACTGGCCAAAACTTCCTGCAGAGCCTCTTCCAGGGACTGATCCAGCTCTCTTTTTCCCGGTTTAACCTGACCCGGCCATGCGGCGGTAATCCTATCATGCAAGTTTTTCCTGACCCGGCCTTCAAGTACGTGGAGCTTTTGCATATAAAGAAAATCTTTATCGATGATCAGAGGCCGGTAACCGTCTGGAGTGCCGAAAATTTCGCTTAAACCCGGCTTGCCTGTTTCCAGGCCACGGTCTTTACCGCAGGTCTTACGAGCTTTTTCAAGCAGCTTACGGACCAAAATACGCTCTTCTGATGTGGCCTGCAGCTCATCCAGGGCCCGGTCCAGGTGGCTGCCTTCTTCAAGGGGAAGCCTGGTGCTTCCTTCCCGGTGGCTGATCATTAAAGATAATACTAAAAGCATCAGGGCCCTTTCTTCCTGGGGGTCAAGCTCTTTGCTGGCAAGCCTCGCCACTTCCCAGGCGATAAACATGGCTTCAATTCTTAAATCGAGCTTTTTTGTGCGCAGGGCTAAATCTTCGGGGAAAAGGGGCCTGCTTTCATTAATTATTGATTCCTCATCTTTCAGCGATGTCCTGCCGCTTCCTAACGGTGTCCAGCGGTTAATTTCTCTCATCATCGGCCCCCCCTTTATCTTTTGAAGCGCTATTATTATACCTGTGGGAATTGCCCGTGGCGATCACTTCGCCGCCCCACTGCCTGCGCTGTAGCATTTCTTTTTCCTTGGCCGTGATTTCTTTCCACTCTGGCCTGGCAAACCAGACCCCTTCCTGGGCCTTGCTGTCGGTGTCGCCCCCTTCTTTAATACCGCGGAGGAAAATGTAGATAACTCCGCCAAAGCGGGCCTGGTAATCTTTTAGATTCTTGATTCCGAGCTGGCGGATTAAGGCCAGGGTATAGATTTCAGCCTGTAGATGGTAGTTATTCCGGACGTGCTCCTTTAGGGCTGTTTGATGGTAAGAATCCAGGCAGTCGCTTTTCCAGTCGAGCAGGTAAAATTGTTGGTTGTGCTCGAAAACGAGGTCGATCAACCCCTGCAGGTAACCCCGCACCGCCCTGAAGGGGGGATGGGTGCCCCCGTCATTCTCTTTCCCGCCACTTTCATTTTCATCCAGCAGCGAGTGGAACGCTTCTGGGATCGGGTAAACAAAAGACATTTCGGCCTGGTGGTTTTCCCCCGCTGCGATGCCTCCCGGCATATTAAGTTCCGCGCCATTTTCCAGGCTTTGCTTGTGAAGGGGGGTAAGTAGAGCTTTATAGGTAAGTTTTAAGGCTGGCTGGAGGTGTTCTTCGCCAAACCCGTGTTCTCTTGCCAGCGTAGCGGCTCGCTGCCTGACTGTAGCCGATTCAGACCACTCTTTAAAATTCCGGTCCCGGACTTCTTCTGCAAGGGTACTTTCAAGCAGGGCATGCAGGAAGATCCCCGTTTCCCGGCCGCCGGGCAGTACCGACAAGGTGGTTGTTTCCGGGCTCTCTTCCAGTTCAGCCTCCTTTTCAGGCCTGGATCTAATCTTTTTATCCTGTAAAGCTTCTGGCCTGCCGGTGTCATGGTCTGCCTGCTCAAGCCTGGGCTTTCTACCGGCCGTCTTGCCGTTTCTCTCAGAGCTTAAAAGGAGCGATCCCGGGTGGGTTTCTCCGGCTACTTCTTCGTTCCTGATTAAGTTACGTTCTTCTTCGTTAGCGGTGCCGGTTTGCAGGTAAGCTCCCTGCTTCATGCGGGTATAGCTGGTTAAAAGCACCCCGCGGTGATAAGGGGTGATCTTATTTGCCAGGGGCGCACTGGTTGGGACTTCTTCCATTAGCTTGATTAAATTTTCCTCGGACAGGCTTTCAGGTTGTTCTTCGGTTTTTTTTCTCCCGTAAAGTTTCCCGGTGGCGCAGGATACCGGCCTGGTTAAAAATTTTCTCTGGTCCTCTAAGCTCCCCTTTTTAGCCAGCAGATCAAGTTGGGCTTGCAAATTTTTATAGAAACCGCTTAAAGACTTATAGCCATAAGATCTACCAGGCGGCCCGTCTGCTGGGGCTTCCCCGAAATAGGGGAGGTAAAGCCTTGCTTTGGCCCGGGTAATGGCCACGTACATTAAGCGCTGGTTTTCTTCTTCTATTTCTTTATCTACCGCCGCCTTGATCTCCCCGGTTTCTTTGCCGATATGCAGGTGGCGCCGGTTATCTTTATGGTAAATTTTTGTCTGGTCCTTTCCGCCCCCGTCGCTGAAACCGCCGGCGATGAAAATTACTTCTGCTTCCAGGCCCTTGGCCTTGTGCATGGTTAAAATCTGCACTGCATCCTTGTCCGTCTCAAGCCTCTGCACGTTTCCTTCCCGACCCTCGGGTGCTTTTTTTCGGTCAATGCGGGCCTTTAAACTGCGGGTCAGTTCAGATAATGTAACCGGCCGAGCGTGGGCTTCAGCCTGGAGTATTTCAAGAAGGTGCAGGTAATTGGTCAGGGCCCTTTCGTTGCGGGAAAAGACCAGCCGCCGCATGATTCCCGAAACAGTAAGAATCTGCTCAAAAAGTTTTGACCAGGCGTGGCTATCTGCCAGGCTTTTCCATTCCAAAAGCATGCCGGTCAGGGGGTGGCTTCCCCCGGCATCACGCCAGGCGGGCAGATCAGCTAAAGGCACCTCGAAGAAGGGAGTGAGCCAGGCGGACATTTTAGAAGCCGGGTCGTTTGGCGCATCGATGGCACATAGAAGCCGGTAAACATTGCTTGCTTCTTCGGTTTGAAACAGCCCTTCCTGCTTGTAGTAGGCGTGGGGGATCCCGTAAGCCTGCAGTACTTTCCCCACCTGTTCGCCTTCCCTGGCGGTCCTGGTCAAGATGTAGATATCGCTCAGGGTTACCGGGGTGGCTTCTTTTTTCTCACTGCCAGTTACCAGGGGTGCTTTTTTACCGGTGAGCCACCTGATTTCCTGGGCGATAAATACAGCCAAGCCCTGGCGCAAGGTAGCGGCTCTCAGCTTGTCCCCTTCGTTGTATAGATGTAAAAGGTGCACCGGGCTGGCTTCTTTTTCTGCTTCCCTGGCGAAGCGGGAACTGTCGCCGCATTCCACCGGTTCG
>JAWODD010000038.1:0-13529 GCA_046483445.1 Bacillota bacterium
ATTTTGTACCAGATGTTGTTAGGTCATATTGCACAATGTCAAAATTTTTATGTTAAATAATGCTTGATCTATTTACCATTCTGTACAAGGTGGCTGCAGTTATCCAGAAAAGCCAAAAGATAGGTTGGTTTCTTTTTTGTCGTTAAATGCAGGTAGGGGCCAGCGATTGCAGAAGACAAACAGGGAGAAAACTGGTCTAGGGTGTCGCCGTGGGGCTATTGTAAGCTTTCTTTCAGTATTTGATCCAGTCAATCAAGGTGACGGCATCCTCTTCTGGTTTGCTTGCATCCAGCCAGTGGGGAAACCAGGAGTTTATCATCAGCTTCATTGGTTCCCCGGGCAGACTTTCTTCAAAAGTTTTCAGCAATTCACCATCCACGTAAAAGCTGACCTCCCCGGGGTAAAAATCAAAGCGGTATTCATGGAAATCTTCGGTAGGGTCAAAGCCGAGGTAAGTTTCGCAGGTGTTCGTGACCTCGCCTTCGGCATAAGTGGTAAACCAGGCTTTCCCGGTGGTATCATTGACTACTTCTATATCTACCTCATAATAAAAGCACGGGGCCTTGTAGAGGAAGAAGCCGGTAATGGAAGACGGAGCTTCGGGCAGTTTCATCCGGGCCCGGTAGGAACCGTAATGATAGGCGTTTTCTCTAGACTCAAGCTGGCCGCCGTCAAAAGTGCCGGCCGGCAGGGTGATTTTGAGCAGGTTATCTTCTATTTTAACATTGTCCGGATTAAGGTTTCCCAGTCCCAGCAGATGGCTGCTTTTTTCCCATAAATCTTCGTTGTAGGTGGAAAAATCTTCATGGTACCTGCTTACGTGAAAAGCCTGTTCTTTTTCCACGGTTGCCAGCCGTTCGGTCCCTTCTTCACCGGGTGCTTTAGACCAGGCCGCCTTGACTAACCGGTAGGTCCCGCTGGTCAGTTTTTCTTTTTCGTCTCCTGCCGGGACCCGCCATGCGAAATCAACCAGGGTTTTTTCTCCGCTTTCGAGGGTAACTTGCTTTGGAGACAGTTCATACCAGCTGCCAAGGGGGTCCTGGATGCTGCAGCCGATAAAGAAAGTCTTTTCCCCGTTCGCCTGGTTGTCTACCGTAAGTTTAGTAGAAACTATGTCACCGGGTAAAAATTCGCTGCCGGAAACCGCCAGATCTTTGATTGCCACGACCGCCTCGGGCCCGGGATCTTCCGAAACGCTGTTATTTTCTCGCTCTAAAATTTCTTCATTAACCTGACAGCCCTCGTTAAAGAAGGCCGGCAGGCTTAAAACCACCGCTGCAAAAAGGTTTATAGGCTTAAGTAATGTGGTCTTTTTCATAATCAGGCGGCCCCTTTAGCCTTTTATTGGCAGTTTTTTCAGCGCTCTCCATGATCGCTATTAGTTTATTTTCCCAGCGGTTTTACCGGTTCAGTAAAGCTGCTTCTTTCCAGGGTCCCCCAGCTGCGTTTCTTGAAAAAGTAGTCGATTATGCCTCGGAAACGCCACCAGGCGTGCAGCTGGCGGTAGAAAAAGTTTTCTAAGACCGCAAAGCCGAATAATATTAAAATATCGCGCAGGCGGGGGTAGCTGCGGTAATAGATCTCTTCCATCAGCAGGGCGGAAGTGGAAAGTAAAATTCCGAGCAAGATCGCTGCCGAGAGGAATAAAATCACAAAAGGCGGGTTGATGATCCCGCTTAGGATGGAAAAGATAAAGACCAGGTAACCGGTAATTTCGATTACAGGCCCGAGGAACTCGTAAAAGAGGAAGAAAGGATAGCTAAGCATGCCGGTTACCCCGTACTGCGGGTTTAAGAACATCTCGAAATTTCCGAACAAACTCTCTGTCAGACCCCGCTGCCAGCGGCGCCGCTGGGTATGCAGGCCGCGGTAATTTTCGGGCACCTGGGTCCAGCAAACCGGGTCCGGGAGGAAAACCACCCGGTATTCGCGGTTGATATTTTTCATCACCCGCTGGATGCGCAGGACCAGTTCCATGTCTTCGCCAACGGTGTCGAGGCGGTAACCTCCCGCCTGGACGACCGCTTTACGCCTGTAAATGCTAAAAGCGCCGGAAAGGATCATCAGCCCGCCGATAAATGACCAGCCGGCTCTTCCAAACAGGAAAGCGCGCAGGTATTCGACGATTTGAAAGCGCACCCAGAAATTTGGTGACAGGTTGATTTTCGTTACTTTGCCGTTTTCAATGTGGCAGTTATTAGCGGCCCTGATCGTTCCGCCGGCAGCAACAATGCGCCAGTCTTTGGCAAAGAGATCGACTACTTTAAGCAGGGAACCTGCATCGATCAGGGAATCGGAGTCGATATTGCAAAACAGCGGAAACTGGGAGACATTGATGCCGGCATTCAAGGCATCGGATTTGCCCCCGTTTTGCTTGTCTACCACGACCAGGTTGGGATAGTCCCTGGACCGGTAAATGTTGTGGATGCTGTTACAGGGGATGTCGAGGCTGAAGTCGCGGGCGTACTTTTCTAAGTTAAAAGTTTCTTCCAACGCGCCCAAGGTATGGTCCTTTGAACCGTCGTTGACGATAATAATTTCGAATTCCGGGTAGCGCAGGGCCAGCGCGGAATAGGCGGTTTCAGCAATTGTCGCTTCTTCATTATAGGCGGGGATGATTACGCTCAGGGGCTTGTAAAATTCAGAACGAAAGGTCTGGTAGTGGTCGGCTGCCCTTTCGGCGCTTCGCTGTTTTTGCAAGCCCATGTAAGCGATAAGGACCAGCAGCAGGTAAATCCCGTTAATGCCGATGAAGTAGAAAAGGACGAAAATGTTGTAGAAGATAAGGACGGTTACCCAGGTGCTCATCTATTTTTTACACCTCGCTCCGGCTTAAGACATAGCTGCTGATAGCGGCGGCTTCTTGGTCGGCTCCAGCGGTTTTTTGTTTCAAAATTTCCAGGCCGGGTTGACCGGCGCTGCGCAGGGCTTTTGCCGCATTGTAACGGACCCACCAGTTGCGATCGGCCAGCAGTTTTTCCAAAACTGGCAGGGCCTGCCGGTCACCGGATAGTTGCCAGGCCCGGGCGCTGAAATTGCGCACCACCCAGTAGCGGTGTTCCAAGTAGGGCTTGAGATCTAAGTTTGCAGGCAATTCCCCCATGTTGATAAATGCTTTTAAAATATGCACGGTGGTTTCTTCATCAGCCCTTTCAAGCCGTCTTTGTAAAAGCGGCAGGGCTTCGCGGTATTTAAAAAAGCCGAGCAAATCGATCAACATTGAGCGGAGGTCGGCAGGATCGGCTGAGTCTTTACGGGGGGTTGCTTTCGGGCTTTTTATGTTTTGCCCCTGCCCTACGGCGGGCAGTTTTTCAGTTTCTTTTTCTAAATACTTGGCAATCTGCGGGCAAATATTTTCGCCAAAGCCGGCCAGGATTTCAGTTGCTCCCTCGTAGGTAAAAAAGGTGTTGCCGAGCAAAGCCCGTGCCGCGGGGGAAAAGCTTTCAGTTTCTCCCGATTTGGCCAGGCCCTGGGCTGCTGCCTGGACCAGGAAGGGGTTTTTGCTCTTAAGTAAGTTAATCATTTCTGAAACTGACTCCCGACAGCGCAGGGCCCCGAGGACCCTGGCTGCAACGGCTTTGCTTGCCGACCCGCCGCGGTGCAGTCTTTTCTTGTAGTAATCGATCAGGCCGGTTTCCCGGCACAGGGTTTTTGTTTTTTCAAAATCGCTGCCGGAAAGCACTTCCAGGTAGGGGGCAAAGAATAGCCATAACCAGTAGGGCTTTTCGTCTCCCATCAGCCCGGCCGCTTTTTCAAGGCTTAGATCGCCGTGCAGGTAGTTTAAATAAATATCTTCCCATTCCTGGGTTTTAAGCCTGTACTTTTGCCTGCTTAAAGAAGTCAACAGGCGGGATATAAGCATAAAAGCAAGCAGTGCCATGATTATGGCGACAAGTACGGTGATAATGATAAGCAGGATTTGCAGATAAGGATCAATTACCATCTAATTATTCCCCATTAATTGTTTTAAGCGTTCGATCAGGTTCTCCGGTTGAAACGGTTTGGTCATGTAATCATTGGCGCCAAGTTCAAGGGCCTGGTTTAGGTCGCTTTCCCGGCTCTTTACCGAAAGGACGATCACCGGCAGATGTGGTTTTTCGGTGCGGACTTTTTTTAAAACCTGGATGCCGTCTAAAAATGGCATCATGATATCGAGGACGATGGCAGAGACTTCTTCTTTAAGGGCTGTTTCCAGGGCCGCTTTACCATCAAATGCCGTTAACGCCTTGTAGCCTTCTTTTTCAAGCTTAAAGGAGATCAACCGGTTTAAACCGGAGTCGTCTTCTGCTACCAGGATCTTTTTCGTTTCTGCCACTGTTGCTGTCATCTCCTCACATATTGCTAAAGGTTTAGCCGCTAACTAAAGGTTTGGCCGGGTGCGGTTACTGCCCATTTTCTCTGATGAATCCGGGCAGGTATACCGTGAAGACGCTTCCTTGACCCGGAGCGCTTTTCAGGTGAAGCCTTCCGTCGTGGCGCCTGATCACCCTTTCCACAATGTAAAGACCGACGCCTGTGCCCCCTTTACTGCGGGCATCGGGGTGCTCTACCCGGTAAAACATCTCGAATATTGCTTTTTGTTCCGCTTCAGGAATGCCGATCCCGCTGTCGCTGACCGTAATTACAATTTCGTCGGTTTCCCGGTTGAGACTTGCTTCCAGGGTAACCCTGCCTGTTTCGGTATACTTAATTGCGTTGCCTACCAGGTTGCTGAAAGCCTGGGTGAGGCGTTCCTTGTCCCCAAAGAGGGTCAATCCGGGCTGGATGCTGTGCTCGAAGCGCAGGACTTTTTTCTCGGCTTCGGCTTTGAAACCGAGGACCAGGTTTTCCAGCAGGGTGGAAAGGTTTAAAATGTTGCGCTGATAAGAATAGTCGGTTCCTGCAAACTGGCCCATGTCCAGCAGTTCTTCGATATAGCCGGCCAGTTTTTGTTCTTCGTTGTAAACGGTAGTCAGAAATTCCTCCTGCACCTCGTTGATCTCTCCGGCCTCTTTTTTTAACAGAAGATCAAGGTAGCCCTGCATGTTGGCCAGGGGTGTTTTCAATTCGTGGCTGAGCGAGCTGAAAAAGCGGGCTTTTTGTTCTTCCAGTTCCACTTTTGCGCTCACATCGCGAAAGATCTCGATTCCTCCGAGCGCTTCACCGGAAGGCCCGTGCAGGGGGGCAAGGCTTACTTCCACTACTACCCGTTCGCCTTCTTTGTTAAGGGCTTTTAGGGTCAGGGGCGTTGCCGGGGCTTTTCCGCTTTGTATAGCTTTATGCAGGGGGCACAGTGCAGTGCTGCACAATTCATTGCCGGCCAGGTCGGTGTGGGCCAGGATATTATCGGCGCATTTTTTGCCCAGGACTTCTTCCTGCCGGTAACCGGTAATATTTTCAGCCGCCCGGTTCCAGAATACAATCCTGCGCTCGGGATCGGTAATGTAAATCCCGTCGCTGACCTGGTCCAGGACACTGGTTAAAACGGAAGCCTCTTCCGGGAGCGAAACCTGGTTATTTTGCGGGGTGGTATTTTTTTGGCGGTTTAAGTCTTTATCGTTCATGGTTACTCCTCTTTTTTTCCTGTTTCTAGTATATTATGCAAAACCGGCTCGTACCACTGGAAGTAAAAGCGGTACTGCACGGGAAGGCCAGGGATATAGGAAATAAAGCGCTGTAGGGCCGCGCTGCCGGTCAGGCCGGCGGGCAACAGGGCGGGAAGCTGGTCAGCGAAATCACCGGCAAAATAGATCCTCTTTGCCTTACCCGGAGGGTCATGTTTGATCGCGGCCGGAAAGCGATCGGGCAGTCCTCTAGCGCGCAGGGCATCCCGGGATTCTTCTTCTACAGGCAGTTCGTAGTGGGCAAGGATTTCAACGTTTTGGTTAGCTTCATCGATTGTAAGCAGTTCCATCCAGTAGAGGTAAGGCGCTTCCGGGGCCGCTCCTGCAAGCAGCTCGTGTTCTGTACTTTTTACAACCGGCCAGGGTTCTTTGAACTGCTCCTGCTCGATTATGACCAGGTCGCTATACCAGCCCAGGCCGGTGACATCTTCCCGCACAAAAACCATTCCGGTTCCTTGCAGGTCCCATTCCCTGCCGTAAATCCTGGTGTAAAGTTCTTTCATCCAGTATGCGGTTTGATCGAGATCTTCGTAGTAACGGGCCAGCCAACCGTCGTAGCTTATCGCAAAAAGCTCCTGCAGGCGTTCCGTTGCTTCCGGATTAAGATAGGTGGGATACCCGACGATGTTGTGTTCACCGATTAATAAACGCTCCTCTGCGGTGGAGAAATCCTCGATCGCTTCAACCTCGCCTTGATCAAAACCGCCGTAAATCAGCTCAATATCCTGGTGCTTATAGGGCAGTTTCTCTTCGTAAACTTCAATTCCTTCCTCGTAATCGTAAATCCCGTAGGTATCTGCAAGATAAAGCAGGTCGATCTCTTTTAAATCTTCTCCAGAGAAGGTTTCTTTTGCTTCCGTTTCCGGATGGTAGCCCAGGTAGTCTTCATCTGCTTGATATAACTCGCCTTCCAGGGCGGTAAAGCGGCGGTGTCCGGCGATCCAGAAGATAGCGCGGTGCTCGCGGTAGTCTTTTTCGGGGACGGTTTTGTCCACTACGAGCAGGTCGATTTCCCTGGTCGAGAGAAGGTGCCAGGTCAGGATGTAGCCGCCGATTAAAAGGGCGATGATTAGTAGAACATGCCAGCGCTGCATTTTACCCGCCTTTCTAGCTTAAATATTTATAAGGGGCCGTGATTTTTAATCCTGCTTTAATGTGCCGAAATAGTCGGCAATAATCGCGTAGCTTTCTTTTAGCCGGAACCGGTTCCGTGGTTCTTCCCAGCCTTCCCAGCGGTAAGGGGAAATATCTTCGGAAAAAATTTCTCCTGTGCGCGGTTCGAAATCGATCACCGGCGGTAGGCCTTCTTGATCCGCAGTTTCATCACTTGCGTTGTGGTAGGTAGCCGGATAAAAGATAAAGCCGTCTGTTGCTTTATAGGACAACTCGTCCCGGGCCGGGTGTTCTGCATATTCACCGGGATCGTTTAATATTTTTCCTTCCGTGGGATCGGATACATTTAAGAGCATCCAGGGCAGGCGCACCAGGATCCGGCCGGTTTCCTGGTCAACGTAAAAGTGGGCCAGCGAGTTGTACTCTTCTGCTTCCGGGTGGAAATTACCGTAGTTTAACTCGCTTTCATCAGAATAAAGCGCTTCAAAGACCCTTCCGTCGGCGGTTACCCTTTTGCGGTTAACCAGGGTTTCGATCCGGGTAAAATTAGCTTCCCGGGCCGGTTCGGGTTTAAAATTCAGCCGGCCCCGGTTGTAGGAGGGAACAGCCAGTAGCGAGGCTTCCTCCGGAGAATCAATCCGGAGCAGGAATTCAGCCCCGGTGGGCAGCTCAGGCAGATCTGCAATGGGCAAAAGGAATTCTCCCGCTTCCCTGGAGCCGGTGTCGATGCCGACAGCTAGGCCGATTTCTTCCCAGGACACTTCGCCCTGCTCTCCGCGATCTGTGAAATTTAGCTCGATGGAAAGGTAAAGGAAGGCTTCATCTGCGCCAACTTCGAGGGCTTCTACTTTACCGAAACTATCCTGCCGGTTGTCTGCCGGGTTGAAAACAGCTTGCCCGCCAGCTGCAAACCAGGGTTTGAAGAGCTCTTCTTCGCTGCGTGGTTCTGGTTCCACCGCCATTATCCCGTAATTTTGCTCCGGGCACATTGCGTTTTGCCACAGGACCTGGCGTTCCCAGGGAACCATGAACGGTTCGGTGTTCCAAGTTTTCTTGGCCCATTCGTCGGTCCACTCAAAAATCACTCCACCGGCGTAACCTTCAACTATGATTGAGCGCATCATGCGCACGGTCATTTCCCCCTGGTCGATTTCATCCAGGCCACCGTGGTGCAGGCCGTCCGGGCTTAAATGGGCGGTGTTTAAGGAAGTGGCAATGCCGAACTCGGCGACCAGGGCCGGGTAGGGCGGGTGAATATCCATAAACTTGTTGAGATAGCCTTTATACCTGAAAACCCCTTGATCATCTTCATATTCGGCAAAAACTGGTTCGTTGTTCATGAAATCCGGGTAGTTGGGGTAAATATGGTAGGCTCCGAAAAAACCTGCTTCGTTTTTCGGGCCGGCGCTGAAAATATTTGGATCAACGGTTTCCCGAATGTTGTAACCGGGGGTGCCGTCTGCTTCATATTCGGTTTTGTGATCCAGGGGATCCAGGGTGGGCCAGCTGACAAAACCGACCGGGTACTGCCAGCCGTATTTAGCCTGGCTGTATTCGAGGGTGTAGTCGCACATTTCGGCAATCCAGGTTTCAGTTGGGGAAGCCTCACCGGGGGTTGCTTTGACATAATCGCCATCAAAGCCATCCAGCCCGGGGTTGGCTTCATCGGTAGCTTCGACTTCGTCCGGTTCGAACTCCCGCCCGATCAGGACGCCCAGGAGGTATGAAGAAACATCGACCGAGTAATTACCGTAGGCGCGGTAAGGGCGGGCCGGGATGTCGGCATTGCCGTGCAGGGCGTCGATAACCAGGTCAATCTCTTTAAAGTACGCTTCCCGGTACTCCTGATCGTGAAAGTTGGAATCCGGCACATCGTCGTGGGGCCAGATTTCCTGGATCAGGTAAAGGGGTTTGTTGTCCGGGTCGGTGTTGTATTCGGCCAGGACGTTGTAAAAGGCGGGGTCGAGCAGGGTATAAAGGCGGATGGTGTTGGCGTTCATTGCCGCAATATCCTCCAGCCAGCCGCGGTAGAGCTCCCGGTCTGCCGGAAACTGGGTATACCAGCGGCCGGGCAGGGAGGTACCCACGTTAACTCCCTTAATCATGCAATCGGACCAGCTTTCACCGTCATATACCTGCAGGTAGCGTTCCCCGGTCCGGGACGCCAACCTGGTATCATCAATCACACTGTATGTCTTAGCAGGCTCTGCTTCTTCCTTTTCACAGCTGCAAATAAATGCAGCCAGCAATATGAGCAAGATTAAACCAGTAACAAGTTTTTGTCTTTTCAAGTTAAAAGCACCGACCTTGCCATAAAAATATCGGGGTTCATTATAACACAAAAACGTGACAATTTGCTCGAGGTGATATATCATTTATTGCATGGAACAGGTGATTCTGCCAACCGGTGACAAGTATTATCGTGATGAACGGGCTATTATAATCAGGCTGGAAGGCGCCCGCAGGATAATGAGCACTTCTGCTTTTAACGGGGGCTGCCGGGAGGATTTGGCCTACCTTTTTAACTTCTGTGAAGTTTACGGCAAAGAAGATGAACGCTGCGAAATGCGGGCGGCTACCTATAAAGAGCATCTTCGCATGCTTACCGAAGAACTAGGCTTAGACCCTCAAAAAACTACCGGTTTGAGTACCGCTGCCAAGATGAAGTACGCCCGGCTTAATACAGAGAAGTATGATGATTTCACGGTAACGGCGATTGTTACCGGGAGCGTTGATGACAACGGCAGCCGGCCCGGCGACCCGGCCTTTTGGCATGAAAAGGAAGGGGTGCCCTGCCCGGTAAAGCCGGGCACAGTCAACATCATGGTTTTTATAGATGCCTGCCTTCCTGAAGGGTCTCTTGCCCGGGCTCTGGTAATGATCACTGAGGCCAAAACAGCTGCCCTGCAGGAAGTTTTGGCCCCGAGCTGCTACTCGCAAGGCCTGGCCACCGGTTCGGGAACCGATGGTATTATCGTAGCCAGCAACCTTGAATCGTCCACCTGTTTAACCGATGCCGGGCAGCACAGCAAGCTCGGTGAACACCTTGGCCGGGTGGTAAAAAAGACGGTCAGGGAAGCAGTTTCCGCAGAAGAAGGTTTTGAGGCTTATGCCTGCAGCAGCATGCTCAGGCGGATCAGGCGTTACGGGATTAACGAGGAAAGCCTGTGGGAGCTTTACTGCTCGCCTGGGCAGCCCGGCGCTTTGGACCGAGATTCTTTCAGGCAGAGGCTGGAGGTCCTGGACAGGGATGGTGATTTGATCGCCCTGGCTACTGTTTATGCGCATGTGCTGGATCTTTTGGAGTGGAAGCTTACCGGGACGGAGCAGGCTGAAAGGCTGGCTGAAGATCTGCTTAAAGGTAGAAGCTTGGCCAAGGCAGTAAAGGAAAATTTACAGGGCGCAATAACTGAAAAACAAAATAGAGAAATTAAAAATCCGGAAGAAAGCGGCAGTGAGGCCGCCGTAAAAGCACTGGTTAACAGGTTTTCACGTCATTTAATCAGCCTGGTTGTTCGTAAATGATTTTTAAGATGCCTGTTTCCTTGTCAAGTCCATATTTTACGGTATCGTGGGGCACCACTTCGATGTAAGCGTTGATCACCCCGGGCCAGTTTTCACCCAGGGAAACTCCATGCCACGGATGAGCCCTGAAGCCTGAGATGGCTTGTGAGTTGCTGGTTTTGTTGCCTGCAGGCAAAGTCATTCACCTCTCGCTACACTGTTTAATTAAAGTATAGGGGAAAACTTATTTTTATGCAAAAATAATTTGTGCAAAACAGAGGATGGCCGTTCATTAGCTTCATATAAGCTTGTTGGATGTTCAAATCTATAACTTTTAGGGAAAATTTATAGATTTGAGGACAGGATCGCTTTTAGCTCTAACCTGAACAGTGCTCATTTATTTTTGGATTAAGTAGATACACCCATGCAGTAAGTTGACAACATTTTACCCTCGCTATATTATTTGCTTCAGGGCAACTAAGATCAGCCGAAGCGCTGCACTGGAGGTTACTGATGAAAGAGGGTTATCTGCAGGTTTACACCGGTAATGGCAAGGGCAAAACCACCGCGGCTTTAGGGCTTGGATTAAGGGCGGTTGGAAGCGGTTTTCAAGTGATCATGTTTCAATTTTTAAAGGGAATCCACAGCAGTGAACTGGAAAGCGTTAAAATGCTTGGCGACAAGTTTCAAATTGTCCGCTTAGCTGAAAGCGGTAAGTTTTTTGGCGCATTAAATGAAACAGAAAAAGAAAAGCTAAAAAAACAGCTGCAGGAAGAGTTGAAGCAAGTTCGGGAAGTGCTAGAAAATATAGCTTGCGATCTTTTAATTTTAGATGAAATTATGGCTGCCCTGCACGGCAACCTGCTCACGGTAGAAGAAATTTGCGAACTCATTGATTTAAGGCCCGCCGGGATGGAAATGGTTTTAACCGGACGCAGCGCCCCGCAGGAGATTGTAGAGCGGGCCGATTTGGTGACCGAGATGAATTGCATCAAGCACTACATGGACAGCGGGGTTAAAGCCAGGACCGGTGTCGAGAAATAACCTGCAATAACGGTGGCTGAAAGACTTTCCTTGGAAGGGAACCAGATTAATTTACAGGGTAAGATGGGTTACATGTTTTTTTTTGCCGTCCGTGATGAAAACGGCTAAAGATCATTTTCTTCAAGCTGGCTCCACCGGTTAAAAAAGACCGTGTAACCGAGCCTGGTGAGTATAAACACGGTAATAGTTACGCTACCCAGGATGCTTAACATGATGGCAATCTGGTACTCGATGGCAACCAGGGGCGATAGTCCGGCCAGGATTTGACCTGTCATCATGCCCGGCAAAAATACGATGCCCATCCCGACCATGGTGTTGATGGCCGGCATGATCGCCGCGGTAAAGGAGTTTTTGACAATTATGGCCGTGGCGTCGCGGGGTGTGGCCCCGAGCATAAGCGCGCCTTCGATCATCTCCTTTTTCGATTTCATTTCGTCGATCATCCGTTCAGCCCCTATGGATATGCCGGTCATGGAGTTGCCGATGATCATTCCGGCGATGGGGATAAAATAACGCGGTTCATACCAGGGTTCGATGTTGATCACCAGCGATAGAAAATAAAAAATGGTAGCACCCGTACCGGTGACCAGGGAGAGGATGATGACATGGCGCAGCTTCTTTTTGATCGGCACCTTTACCCGGCCGTAAATGTTGCGGATGGCAAAGAATTGCATTACCACCAGGACCAACAGGGTAACGGCCACATGTTTTTGCTCAAAAATGTAGACCAGGAGGTAACCGACGGCGATCAGCTGCACGGTCATGCGCATGGCGGAAATGAAGATCTCTTTTTCCCTGCCGATGCCCTGCCGGTTGACCAGGAACAGCAGGATTACCAGGAATAGGTAGGCTGATGCCAACCGCCATGGTCCGATTTCTACTATTTCATTCATTTTATGCTACCTCCTCAATACCTGAAACAAGGCCGTTTTCAAGCGTAATAATCTTTTCACCTGTCACTTTAGCCAGCTGTTTGGAATGGGTCACCATGATCAGGGTTTTTTGCCTGCTTTTGACATAATCCAGGATCCGGTTCATTACTTTATCCACGGTATTATCGTCTAAGGCCGAAGTTGGTTCGTCGAGCAGCAGGACTTCGGGATCCATCAAAATGACCCTGACCAGGGCCAGGCGCTGTTTTTCACCCCCGGAAAAGGTATCTGTTTGATCATCGAGCTGTTTGTAAAGTTCCAACCGGTGAATTTCTTCAAGCAGCTTTTCGTCGGGAGCCGGCTCTTTTTTAGAAAACTGCAGGCCGACCTGGAGGTTGTCCCTGAGCGTGCCGGGGAAAATAACCGGGGTTTGCGGCAATAGTATTACTTCCCTTCTGAGGGAGATGGCATCCAGTCCTTTTAAGTCCTCTTCTTTATATTTGATTTGTCCCTGTTCGTAATTAATCAGGTGGTTGAGCAGTTTTAGAAGGGTAGTTTTGCCGCTGCCGCTTTCCCCCACGATGCAGGTAGTCTTACCGGCTTCTATGGCCAGCTCGTTGATATAGAGAATGTTTTTAAACTGCACGTTTTTCAAATGAAACATGTAATCCACTCCCGTTATTTTACTCTATTCGTCACTGTTTAGCTGTGCTGAACAGACACCGCTACTCTTCCCTTAGCTCCCGGACCAGTTCTTCTGCTTTTTCCCGGGCCTCTTTTAAAACTTTTTTCCCTTCCGGGGTGATGGTGGAATACTTTCTCAATTTGCCGTTGACCACTTTTTTCTCCACCGACAGCAGGCCTTCGTCAACCATATTGTGCAGGATTGGATATATTGTGCCGGCGCTGACTTTGTAACCGTGGCGTTTTAGTTCTTCAATCATGTAAACGCCGTATACCGGTTCTTTACTGGCATGGTAGAGAATGTGCACCTGGATAAAACCCAAGAACAATTTTCGCAAAATCTTGTTTCCCATACTTGGCCACCTCTTGTATCGTAATACGATATCGAACAACGATATTGTAATTCTAGATTGAACCATTGTCAAGATTAACCAGTTTGAGAGGCTGGTAATTATTTGATATACTAAAAAATTAGCAGGGGAAAAAAATGACTGCTATCAGGAAAGAACAGATCAAGTCGAAACTGCTTCCATTTTTTTCTGAACGGAAGGAAGTCCTATTTGCTTACCTTTTCGGCTCTGTAGCCAAAGAAAGCGCCGGCAGGATCAGTGACATAGATATTGCTGTCTACCTCGATTTCGCACAGATCACTCAAGGTAACGGGTATGGCTATAAAAGTGAACTCCTGGTGGACTTACAGAATGTTTTA
>JAWODD010000043.1:0-21955 GCA_046483445.1 Bacillota bacterium
TCAAATGCCTTCTCAAGTATTTCTCCCACATTTAAGTCAATCCAGATATTTGCATCAGTTATGTATGTATTCGTGTGCCGGTAATCCGTCATGTTCATTAGTTACCTTTCGCCAGAAATCTTCAAGTGGTAAAGAAAGTAGTTCAGCAGCGCGTGACTCTGAAATCAAATCTTCAGCAAGAGCGCGCATAATAAGTCGTTTCATGCTCTTTTTACCCCGGGGCAACTAATCGCTGCTCTTTTTATCCTGCCCCTGGTGATGACCCTAAAGGGTTTTAATTCGGCCGCCGGCCTGTTTTAGATCAGCTTCTGGTATACAGGTTCTCGAGGTTTAATGGGAGAATAAGTATGTGGACCCTGGGGGAATAAGGGCTCAGGGGTATTTATACATTTGTTACCTGACGAAGTTCATAGATCTTGCCGTACTTTGAAGCTGCCTTGATATCACCCTGGCGGAGGGCATTCCTGACCTCATCTAATTTATAAGCATCCTCCAGGCAGAGGTAAGGCGCCCAACCGGTTTCGTCATCATAAAGCATAACCTCAACTTCTGCTACGTATTTTCCCTCATGCAGGTATTTTGTTTTTTTTCTTTCTCTCATTTTTTTAGCCTCCGCGTAAAGGTTTCATTCCATCGCAGTGGATCGGGTTTGTAAGCTGTAATCATTACCGCCTAAAAAGGATTGACAATCTCAATACCTCTGACTACCTGGTCATGATTTAAATTTTCAGTCCAAATAGCCTGACAGCCTGGACTGGAAGCTGCTGAAACTATCAGAGCATCCCAGAAAGGTAGTTTATCTGATTGGCAAATGTCCATAGCCTGGTCTATTAATAAAAAATCCACGGTAACTGTAGTGAAGTTAGCCATGGACCGGGTAATTTTTTTTGCTAAAGTGGGCTCTAGTTTAAGTTTGCCTGTGGCAACATAATAGTATGAAAACGTTATAACGTCAATTGATGGATATCACTCCATAAATTTAAGGGTCCGGTCGTTTAACTGGGATAAGCTTTTCCTGATCTGGTGGACTCTTTTTAGATCTATGGTGCTTGAGATTATACCGGGTTCTTCATTACTGCCTGCCTTGATTATTCCCCTGGGATCAACCACCGAGCTGTGGCCGAGAAAAGAAACGCCCTGGTTCAGGCCGGCACAGTTGCATGAAACCAGGTAGCAGATATTTTCCAAGGCCCTGGCCTGGTTCAAGGTGAGCCAGTTGGCCCAGCGGGGGAAGGGCCAGGCTGCGGTTACAAGAAAGACTTCTGCACCCAAATCGAGCATGTAACGATATAACTCAGGGAAGCGCAGGTCGTAACAGGTTGATAAGCCTAAGGCCCCAAGGTCGGTATTAATCACCACCGCCTTTTCACCCGGGGTTAAAACCTCTTTTTCTCTAGAGCCATAGCTGAAAAGGTGGATTTTGCGGTAAGTGCCGATGTTTTTGCCATTGTTGTCCAGCAAGACGCTGGTGTTGTAGAGGTTGCCGGCGGCGTTTTCCACGAAGCTGCCGGCAAAAACGTAAGCATTTATTTCCCGGGCTTTTTCAGCAATGGCAGTGATGGTTAGGCCGTCTAAAGGCTCACTTTCCCTTTTGTAGAGGTTAAAGTTAAAGTACCCGGTATTCCAGATCTCAGGCAGCAGGATTAAGTCCGCCCCCCTGGCTAAATCCATTTGCGCCAAGGCATAATCAATCCGGTTCTGCTTGGTTTGCTGATCGTTGATTTCTAACTGCAGCGAAGCTACCGTGAACATACCATATCTCCTTTCATACCCTCCGTTGTATAGATTAATCTTTAAAGGAGCCCTATCCCTCTCGACGCAGGATTTCTCTTAAATATATTTTCAAGAGGATTTTCGCATACAGTTCGGTATATTTGAAATTCATTGTCGATGGATATTATTGTTTTTAGTTGTTTCCTTTCAGCAATGGTCAGCAGGCTTGCATCTGCAAAATCGATTGGCCGGTCGTGATATTTTTCTGTTAGTTCGGTTATTCTAGTAATGTCCTACTCAACCGATTGTTATACAAAGCGGTGATTCTGTCAACCGGTTGGTTTAAAGACCATAACGGATAATTTCGGGTCACAATGAAAAATTTATTGCAAGAACTGTTCATGCAATCGGGAGTTGAGTGGTTCAAGGCGCGGTGGGATAATCAGTATATTGATTGAGTTAACCGGGTCAACCTGCCGGTTAAGAATCGGGGGATTTTTATAAATGTGTCAGTTCTGCCACCAGCACGGCGAGGGCAAAAAATGGTATCTCCAGGCTGAAAATTATGCCGAGCACTTACTGAAAGATATCAGGCGCAGCAAATATATCCGGCATTTTTTTAAAGATCCCCAGCGGTTAAGGGATAGAATTGAAATGCTCGATTCCTTGAACCGGATGCCGTGTTTTGTCCAGGCTGTTATTAAGCCTGTTATAACAGGGCGGATGAGAAAAATTTATTACGGCCAGGTTTTACCAATTGAGGATGTGGAAGAGATTTTTGGTTTTGTTAATTCCGTGGTCCGTTTGCCCTGCATCTGCCGCCAGGCCACACTAGGGACCGAGGAGCGCTACTGTTACGGCTTAAGCATGGTTCCGGCGGAGCAGTCAAAGTTAAAAGAGCTTGTGGAAGGGGTCGGGGGCGATTAACTTCAGCCTGGCTCGCGGTAAGGTTGCGATAGAGCCCCGGTTTTGTTACGGTTGCGGGGTTTGCCGCGTGCACTGTATGAAAGAGGCCATCACCTTAACCGAGCGCTATAAAGTTCCGGCTGCAGCAGAGAACTGGTAAGGCGTAATCAGCAGATTTATAATATGTTTTAAGTTGAACTATTCGCTTACCGGGAGATTAGAACAGCTATATTGATAGCAACCAGCCAGAATAAACAGCAAATAATTTGTAGAGGGGGAAAATTAAGTGGACACTATAAAGCGGATTGGGATAACCAGTTCAATATTTTTGTTTTTGGTTCCCGGAATGTTGTTTTGGGTTCATATTAACTGGACTGTCCCCTATTTTGCCAATCTTTTTCAGTGGAGTATTTATGCTGTGTGGGTTATAGTTGGATCTTTCTTCCTGTTTTTGCCTTTGTTTTTGCTTGCCCTCTATTTATTAAAAAGGGATGGTTACTGCTTGGATTTGAAAAGCATCTTAAGCCGGCTGCGCATTAAGAAAATGACTAAGAGTGACTGGCTTTGGACTGGATTAAGTTTGCTTGTAGCTATCGCTTTAGCCGGGGCGATTGTGATTATAATGGTGCTAGCTCCCCTGGGTATAGATGCTTCGGCCCTTGAAGAAATATCCCCGATAGAAACCAACAGGTTGACTGGGGCAGAGCGCTATATTTTCCTTTTACTGCCGCTCTTTTTTTTCTTTAATTATGTAGGGGAAGAGATGCTGTGGAGGGGCTACATACTGCCCAGGCAGGAAATTAGTTTTGGAAAGTATGCCTGGATCTTTAATGGTTTTCTGCACGCCCTGTTCCACATACCCTTTGGGTTGCTTATTCATGTTATCTCTATTCCAATTTACCTGGTTATGCCTTTTGTAGTCTACAAGACCAGGAATACGACTACAGCGATTTTTATCCATGCCCTCCTTGGAGCTCCCATGCAGGTCTTGGTGGCCCTGGGCATTATACCATAGGCGAAGCTATAACTTATGCCATTTATAAAAGGCCTTTGATAAAAGCGGAAGCCTCATTTGCGATAAGCTCTGCCTGGTAATGGTGCAGGTAGAGTCCGCATATTGTTTCTTATCTTCATGATCAGGGCCCTGGTGTTCCGGGAGCTTTATTTGCCAGTAACTTCCGGATCGGGTGACAATTTCACTTCGTTTCGATGTCATTTATGAGGCACTGGTTGTACTTCTTTCCAGTAAGTTTTTGGTCCATTCTGCTTGAGTACTGAATTGCCTGGCACCTGTTTAATAATAAAGAAGGTTAGTATATCAACCGGAAAAGATATTTATCGCCCCGATAGAAACTAATAAATTAAAGATCATAAAGGGAATCGACAACAAAAAAGCTACCGCTAGACTGCAAGGCTCTTTAAGTGGAACCCAATCATTTCTTAGGAGTTCCAGGTGTAAATTTTGATTGAAACCGGGTAATTGTTTTTTGATTTTCATTATATTCATACATCTCAGAAAAAGGGTAACTGTAAACGGTAACGGAAGAGTTAATTACCCGGGATTATATAGGAAGGATACCTGAGAGCAGTTCTTTTTACCTGTCTTTTTTGTCCGCCTTCCGCTGATCTGCTATAATCTGCTTAGGGCAATTTAGCTAGCGTTTTGCCGGGCGATTTAATTGCCCTCAAATACTATTACGGTAAAAGGTGCATACTAATGGCAAGTAAAACAAAAATAAAAGGAAGCTTTCACTTTAACCAGGCTGAGCGAAAAAAGCTGGTTAAAGAACTAAGAGATATCCTGGAGCAGGAAGAGATAATTCAGTTTGCCTACCTGCACGGTTCATTCTGCGAGGAAGGGGAATTTCACGATCTCGATATAGCTGTTTATCTTTCTGAGCAGGATAAATATAAACAGTTTGATTACCAACTGCAGCTTGAGGACAACCTGCAGAAAAAACTTAACTTTCCTGTGGATATTCAGATTTTAAACCAGGCTCCACCTGCCTTTTCTTACATGGTAATAAAAAAAGGGCGCCACCTAATGGTCCGCAACGAGAACCTGCGGACACAATTTGAAATGAGCACTTACCACCGCTATTTCGATATTTTACCTTACCGGGAGCGTTATTTCAGGGAGGTTTAAGATGATCAAGTATGAGAAAGAAACAATAACTAACTTACTCTCAGAAATCAAGAGTGCCCACAAACTGCTAACCACCCACCATCAAAAGCCCCACATCAATCCTTACAACCCTTCAGTTTCTTCATCATCGAACCAGGTGCCTGCATACTCCAGGACGAAGAGGGCATATAATTTATATAGTAGCGAGGTTTATAAATCTGTTGTAATGATGTGGAAATATGGTTATTATATAGTTCAAAGGAAGGTGACCAGGGGATGAATGAAATTATATTTTGGGTAGAAGAAGATGTTGAAGGTGGCTACCTGGCAAGGACTTTAGGTGAATCAGTATTTATTGAGGCATAAGATATTGAGAAGCTGCGGGTTAATGTTAGCGACGCTATTCGGTGTTACTTTGAAGAGGAAGAAATGCCAAAAATAATTAATCTGCATATGGTTAAGCACTGTTATGGATAGGAGGGTTTTTTATGATATCCCCGGAAAAACTAAAAGAAGCAAGTGAAAAAGTGGAAAAAGACAACATGATTCTTCGATCCTTTTTAAAAGGCAGAGATGAAAAAGAAGTAGACGACTTGTTCAATACCCTTCATAAACAGTTGTTTGAGGAAATCGATTGCCTTCAATGCATGAACTGCTGCAAAGAAATGACTATTCCTCTAAGGGAAAAAGATATAACTAATATATCGAGTAAGCTCGGGCTGAGCAGGAAAGAATTCAAAGCAAAGTACCTCGAAAAAGCAGAAGAGGGATTTAAAACCAAGGAAAAACCCTGTCCTTTTTTAGAGGATTACGGCTGCTCTATCTATGAATCCAGGCCCAAAGATTGCCGGGAATACCCATATACTCATAAAAAGGAAATAAATTTCCGCTTGCTTAACCTGGTAATAAGCTGTGATATTTGTCCGGTAGTTTTTGAAATCTTTGAGAAAGTTAAGGAATATTATCATGACGAATTTATAGCCTACAAGAAAGAGTTTCAGTTAATGGAGGACTATAAGGATTTTATGAATGGCAACTAAAAATATTAATTACTCGAGGTTGAAACGAAAATGGCTTAATCCAGATCCGAAGGAAATTGCAACCTTTCGCGGTAACACTTTAATCGATGTTGGTGAATTTCTTGACAGGAGGTCCATGGGTACATAAACTGTAAGTGTTGTTTTAAACATTTGATCGATATTTCCCCGGCAATTTTCACGGAGGCAATTTTTAATTATGTCTGATAAAAAAATGTTCAAGGCGGTTTCCTGGCCGGTTTTCATTGAGCAGCAAGCTAAATGGATGCCTTTGAGGCCCCTGGTTATGATCGTCCCTGACAGTGAGGACAAAGAACAGGTGGCTTCTTTATTTACCGACCTTGATGAAACCGAAATATTTACCGTTACAGAGCTTGTGGAAAGGTATGCTGTAAAATCCCTCGGGCAAAAAGGGTTAATCTCGACCCCTTTTATGGAATCAATTATCGGCAAAATCATAAATACCGGTCTGGTGCCTTATTTGAACATTGAAACCAACCGCCAGGGATACATTAGAGCGATCACCGCTTTTATCAACAATTACCGCTGTTCTTCTACCACAAGCCTTAAACAAGCTTTTTATGATTTCGAGATTGAAAAACCGGGGTTTAGAGAAAATGATTTGATTAAAATATATAACGAGTATGAACAAAGGCTCAGTGAGCAGGGTGTTGATTGCCGGAGTGCCCTGGAGAGTTTCTTTGACCGGGTTACCGCCGATAATCTATGTTCCGGATTTGGCTTTGCAAACTCGACCAGTTTTGTGTTTTTCGGGTTTTCGCATCTCACTGCCCTGGAAGCTAAATTTTTCAAATACCTGATCCGGTATGCTCCGCAGATTGTGTTTTTACACTGTGCAGATGAAAAAGCCTCGGAACAATCAAGAAGAATTGAAGCAAGCTTAACTGAAGTGCTGGCGGAATTTTCTTCCCGGCAGCTGGAAGCTCTAACCACTGGCGATGCGCATAGCGATTCGTTTGCCCCGGCGGCCCGGGCCCTTTTTCAAGTTACAGGAAGCTCAGCCGGCCGGCATGACCTGGAAATAGATATAAGCAAAGAAAACAACCGCTTCATGGAAGTAGCCTCCATGGCTGTGCAAATAAATGAGTTAAAAAAGAAAGGTGCAGATTTAAGCCGGATTAAAGTGATCCTCCCCGAATATGATCTTTACAGCACCCTGATCGGGGAAGTTTTTCCCGAGTACAGGATCCCCTATACCCTGAGTAAAGGTATGCCGCTCACCTCCTATCCGCCGGCTAAGGTTATTAACGCTTTGGTTTGCCAGGGCAACGTTTCCAACCCGTACCCCCTGCGGGAAATGATCTTTTCTTCCCCCTATATTAGCTACCAAACCGGGTCCTCTATTCGTGGGTTATACGAATACCAGGTTTCTGCAGGCGTGAATATGTTAACAGAACAGGAAATAGCCGCACTAAAAGGCCGGGAAGGTTCAAAGGTGCTCGGGCTTGACTATCCCTATATAAAAGCCCTGTCCCGCAAAGCGTACCGAGCCGTCAACCCGGCCCCGGGAATGCCTGTGCTAACAGTAGTAGCGCAATATCTGGACCAATTAACCTGGAATAACGAGAACGAAAAGAAAAAGGCTTTTTATAAGGCTTTGCAGCAGTTTTTTGCCCTGCAAAAAGCGGAAAAAGCGCTTATTTTCGGAAAATTGCGCCTAAACAGCAGGGAGTTTAAAGCTGCCGTGTTAGATCTTTTGGAGCGCTTTAATTTTGAAATGAACATCTCTTTAGGAGATGTTCATCCCTATACGGCAGAAGAACAAAGTTCAACTGAAGCGATCGTTGAAAAAAGAGACCGCTGTATTGTCAGGGAGGTCAAAAAGTTGCTCGACGACCTGGTGCAAAAGATGGATCCTGAAACCAGGCTGCCGGTAAGTGAGTTAATCAAGGTTTTTGAACGACTGATCAAAGAAGCTCGCTTCAAGCACCTTTTTCCCCCGAACCCTGAAGAAGAAGGAACAACCGGTATAGCAGCGGTCAAGATTGAACCAATCGAACAGGGTCATTACCAGCCGGGCGATTATATTTTCGTCTGCGGCCTGGTGGATGGCGAGTTTCCGGCCAAAGAAGAATTCAACTTTCTGCAGCCCCAAAAAGAAGGTCTGGGTTTGGGCAGGGCCTATACCAGCGTGGACTATGCTCGCCACCGGTTTTACCACCTGGTGCGTTCAGCAAGGGAGGCGCTTTATGTAAGAGCCCCGGTCAGCTACAACGGGCGAATGCTCCCTCTTTCTCCTTTTATGCAGGAGCTCTCAAAGCAGCTTGCGGATAAAAAGGACGAAATTTCCGCCCGCAAAGATGCTGGAAATAAAGAATTGCCCAGCGAAAAACCGGCCGGCATTAGGGATAAACTGATTTTTATCGGTAAAAATGTCGATGAAAATTATGATTTGGTCCGGCCCCTGCTTGTGGAACTTGATCAAACGAACCAGGCTTATACCCGGCGGCTGCTGGATATTTTACGTTATGACGGCTTGACCATGAGAACCTCTTCTTTATCGGAATATGACGGTTTATTCCTTGTCGCGGGAACAGGCGACGAAATTGCAGGAAACGAAAGAGAGCGCATGGTTTTTGATAAGCTGGCGCAATCGATCGGCCGGATTACTTTTACTCCGGAAGTAATCGAGCGCTACGCTTCCTGTCCCTTGCGCTTTTTCCTGGACAATATTATGGGTCTAAAAAAAGAGCCCGATTACCACCCCGATACCACTGAAAGAGGCACCCTGGTTCGCTCATTTTTACAGGAGTATACTCAAGCTGCGGCAGAAAAAGGGGGCGTTCCGGAGGATGCCGCAAGGATGCTTTATGAAAGCATCACTACCTACTTTGCCGGCCGGGAAAACGATTTTGCCGACGCTTTCGAAAAAAGGTTTCAAAATCGCCTTGTTGCCGGCCTGAACGACCAGGAAGCCAGGCGGCCCGGTTTGTTTGCCGCTTTCCTTAATTTTGAAAATGAATCCCCCGAACGGTTGGTGCCTTTTGCCAGGGGATTGACCGGAACCTTAGACCTTGAGGGGCAGTTGTCTATAGAGATAAATATTGATCGCGTTGATCTGGCCCCGGTTACGAACAGCCTGATCATTTACCAATATTCCACCGCCGGAACGGGAGATGTGTCCAAAATGCTGCGGGGCCTGCGCTTTGATTTGCCCCTGGCCCTGCTTTACCTGGTTGAAAATGGGCAAAAATATTGCAGCGGCAAAGAAGTGAGCGGGGCCGGAGTTTACCTGGTAAAGACCCCCAAACAAATCAAGCGCGGCGGTTACCTGGCCAAGGAAAATCTGCGGGCCAAGTACCGGGACCAGGTTAGCGAGGATGAACCACTTTTTTCCGGGCAGCGGGAAGGTTTCTGGGAGGATCAAGAATTTGATGATAGACTGCAATTTATCAAAGAAGAGGTTCTTCGGATCTACCGTTTAATGCACAGGGGCGTTTTTCACCTGCCGCTTTGTAGTGAAACAGATCAGTCCTGCGCGAACTGTTCCTTCTACAGGATCTGCCGCAAAGATCAGCTGCGCCTGGACCGGCTCTACTATAACTTGCAAAACGAACCTTGCCTTTACCGGGTCAAGCCGGCAGCCAAATAATAGAGAAATGAGGAGTAGAGCAAAATCATGACCACCACTTTCACTCCGACACTTTATCAGCACCTGGCCACCGATTATCAGCGCAACATGGCTATTACAGCCGGGGCGGGTACCGGTAAAACCGCGGTACTTACCCGCCGGATAATCAAAATCCTGGGACACGAAAAGCATTACTTGGACCGTTTAATGGTGCTCACCTTTACCGACAAAGCAGCCGTTGAAATGAAAGAGCGGATTTATCAGGCTATTGAAAAAGAGTTAGCTCAAACAGGAGAGGTGCATTTTCAAAAATTAAAAGATACTTTTTTACACAATTATATCAGCACCTTTCATTCTTTTTGCGCCGCCCTGTTGCGGGAGTACCCCATTGAGGCCGGCATCGACCCCTATTTCAGAGTTCTCGATGAAACGGAAAAGGTATTTTTCTTGCGCAGAAGTATCAACAAGTCGTTGCGGGAATTGGCGGCGAAAAAAGATGAACCCAATATACAGGTGTTAAGTGATGAATTTTCGCGATCTGTTCTTGTCGAATGTGTTTATAAGATCATCCAAAAGCGCGAAGACAGCGGCTATTGGTTGCAGCAGATGAATATAAGGACCTGGCTGGATTACCGGGAGCAGCTGGAGCAATACCGCAGGATTATTTTACGGGAAATAATTTATAAATTTCATGCCAGCGGTATCCTAAAGAATCATTTAAAGATCCTCGAAGACATGGGTGCCGATTTGCCGGGGACAGAGTACTCCGTGGATCGTAAACGAGAAGAAGCCATGCGCCTTCTAAAGATATTTGATGAGAAAATCTCCCTGATAGCAGAAAGAGAAACTGAGGGAAGAGGAAATGACCCCGAAAACGCTCCTGCTATTGACGTGCAGGGACTGGTCGAACTGAAAAGCACCTTAATCCAGGTTTTAAAAATATCCGGCAGCGCCCCGAAGGCCTGGCCGGAACATTCTTTCAAGGAGCTCAAAGACTGTTTTACCTCCCTTCGCTACCGGCTGGAAGCTTTTCCCATTGAAGAGTTCGAAATTGCAGAAGAACATGAAAAAAACGGTTTTGCGATTTTAAGGGCCCTGGCTTATGTGACCCGCTACTGCCTGCAGGCATATCATGACCAAAAAAATGAAGAAAACTACCTGGATTTTCAAGATCTGCAGCTAAGAACGGAAAAACTGCTGGATGAGGAAAAAAACAAGCCCATTGTTAATGAATTAAGAGAGCGCTTCCAGTATATTATGGTTGATGAGTTTCAGGATACTAACGATCTGCAATGGAAAATTATTAAAAAAATTGCTGCAGACTCTTCCGGGCAAATAGTCAACCCCAGAGTTTTTGTCGTTGGTGATGAAAAACAGGCTATTTATTCTTTTCGGGGCGGCGATGTTTGCCTTTTTTCCCGGGTCCGCGAAGAACTAAAAGAAGCAAACCGCAAAAACGGCTGTCAAAAAAATCTGTTTGATCTGCAGCTTAATCAAGCCCAGGACTATACTTTTCAATATAACTCTGAAATAAGTGATGATCGGATTCTGCGCAGCGGGGAAATAATTTTTGCTGACAACTTCCGGTCCGCTGCTGTGCCAATTCATTTTTTTAACCTTTTTTTCCGGGATCTTTTGTCCCGAGATGTATATGAAGAACACGATGCCCGCCCCCAGCTACTCCGGTGTTCCGGCAACGATGCCCCCGGCAGTGTGGAGTTTTTTTTAGTGGACAGCTCCAAGAAGAGGCAAGATGACGCCATGAACTATGTCTCCGGTGAGGACAGGGAAAGTGGAAATGACACCGGGAGAAGCGAACAGTTGGATTTAAAACCTCATTTTAAGGAAGCTCTTCTCATTGCTGATAAAATTAAAGAGGTTTTTTTAGGCGATGAGAAGAAATATGCGCGCGTGCGAGAAGAGGCCGCCAGGGGGCGCCCGGCGATTGCCATTTTGCTTAACCGGCGGACCATGATTAAATCTTACGAAGAGGCCTTGCGTTTATGCCGGATTAACTTTAGCGTGGTCAGGGGGCGCGGGTTTTACCAGCGCCAGGAAATTATCGATCTGGGCAACCTGCTTACCTTTTTTACCGACCGGGATGATGATCTCGCCCTGGCCGCATTTTTACGCTCTCCGGCGGGCCACCTTTCAGACGAAGGACTCTTTTTACTGTCTGATGCTCCTTCGGGTAGCACCCTCTGGGAAAAATTACAGGATTGTGCCGCAGAACTTACCGGCGCTTCTACCGGATCAAAACAGGCTAGTTATTTTCATGATGCCGAAAAGATCAATAACTGGGATGCGGATCAAATATTTTCCGGGCGGGACAAACAAGCGATCCAGGATGCCGCCTCTAGCTTGAGCCGCTGGCTTAACCTTTCCAGGCGCATGTCGCTGGTTGATTTTTTGCGACTTGTCCTTAAAGACGGCGGTTATTACGTCAGTTTAAGCCGGGGCAGTCGCGGGGACCAGGCCCTATCCAACCTGGAAAAATTGATGGATAACGCCCGCGAATTGTCCCTGCAGAACGGCGCCGACCTCGATTACTTTACTGAATGGCTCAACGACCGGATCAATTATATTGAAGAAGAAGGCGAAGCCGATATTGATATCAGCCTTGGGGGCGCGGTGCAAATTATGACGGTCCATCAAGCAAAGGGGCTCGAGTTTCCCATGGTGTTTGTCCCCGATCTGGCAGCCAATTTTAACCTGGGGGAAAGAGAAACCATCTATGCCGAAACTGTGCCCCGTGATATGACTGTTAACGGTGAGACAATTAATCTCCGGGAGACCCCCGAGACCGGTCTTGATGCTCCCGACCCGGAAAACGAGTGGGAAGCTGAACCGATCCTGATTAAGCGCATCATAAAGAAAAGATTGCGTGATAAGCTTATCGCTGAAAAGAAAAGGCTACTTTATGTCGCCTGTACCAGGGCCATGGATCACCTGGTTCTTGTCGGCCATGCCAATTTTCAAAGTGATCGCTTCTTTCGGCGGACAACTTACCTGCCGCTTGATTTGCTTAACAATTGGATGGAGTGGTTGACCAAAATCACCGGCCTGAGCTCTCAAATTGAGGGTGCCAGGGGGATGGTTCGCTATGTTAATCGCCTCGGAGAAGATATGTTGATTCCCTACTGCAAGTTTGAAGACGAAAAAGATTTAATCACCCAGGAGACTGCAACCCGCACCGAGTTTCCGATTAATCGGGATTAAACAAATTTTCAAGAGGCTTATCGCGTGCAGTTCGGTATATTTGAAAATCACTGTCAATGGAGATAATTGTTTTTAGTTGTTTCCTTTCAGCAATGGTCAGCAGGCTTGCATCTGCAAAATCGATTGGCCGGTCGTGATACTTTTCCGTTAGTTCGGTTATTCTAGTAATGTCCTACTCAACCGATTGTTATACAGAGCGGTGATTCTGTCAACACGTGGGTCCGGTTTTTTTGTGCCGCTTTTCAAATCTTATATTTTGGAGTCCCAGGTTGTCTAATTAAACACCTTCTTGGACCAGGTTGTGCTTAGGCCGGCCTACCCGCGGTAGGGTGGAGGATAAATTTGCTTTTCAGGCACCCCTGCCCGGGTGATTTAGATACTGAAAATAGATAGAAGCTTCTTGTGAGATATTTTATAAAAAAACTGAGATTAAGGATTCAAAGCGGTTCGATCAAGCGCAAAGTAAAGCTTTAATCAGACCAGGTGGCTATATACTGCAACCCGGTGAGGGCGGGTGCACCGTCATCTAGTTTCCAGCTGCCGGGAAGGTTTTGTTCCCGGGCCACCATGGTAAAGTGGCACATGGCGATGCCCATGTCGAGGCGCTGCAGGCGGATCTTGCCCAGGATCCGGTTATAGAGCTTATTTTCCTTTAAAAACAAGTGAAGTTTTCCCGCTTCGTCTTTGATGATTCGCCAGGGCTGGCGGTTTGATGCCGAGGGGCCGAGGCGCACTGCTTCTAAGGAGTCGCGGTATACTCCTGCTTCTTTTTCTGTAAGCGGGGCTTTGCCGCCTGGGCCGAAGAAAAGCTCAGGCCAGGGTTTGCGCTTCTTGGATTTAGCGGTGAGGCGGGCGAGGCGATCTGCGGGGGTTGCTTCATCCGCCGGGTGGCCTACCGGGGTGATCGCCGGCAGCAGTTCGCCCGCTTCAAGGTCCATTTTCTGAGCAAATGCTGCCCGTTTGAAAGTACCGCCCAGCCAGCAGGTGCCCAGGCCGAGACTGGTCGCTTTAAGGATGATCTTTTCCAAACAGTAGCCCAGGTCTTCCATGGCGCCGGGTGCGTCTTTTACTGCACCTAAAATATAGAGGTGGGCGCCCTTAATGAAGCCATAGGTACCCAGACCTCTTAGTTCGTTTTTATCCAGTGGTTCCAGATCGAGCATTTTAAAGCGCGGGGTTATGCCAAAGGGGCCTGTTCCTACGGTTTCGATGTAATCTTCAAGTTCCCGGCGAAGTGCATTTTCTACCGGTTGACTGGAATAACTGCGCACCGAGATCCGTTCTTTGATTGCTTCAAAAGCATTAAACTCCTCTATCATTGAGTTTTCTTGCCAGGGGTATTCTCTCATTAGATTCACTCTCCTATAAATCAGATTCAGGTTTCCACAGGTAGTTTTTAGTCGATCCCATTTATAACATTAGAGGCTGAGGTAGCGCCAATTATAATGGCCCTGGTTCGATCCGGGATATCGGTAACTATTCCCATGAGCTAAAAGCTTTGCTCCTGGATTATTCCCTCTTTCATTTTCTTCTATGAATAAAGTACATAACCAGGGGTATAAATCCCGTCGGCTAATAAAATCATTGGTTATAAGACCACAACCCCCTATGATTTGATTCCTTTTTAGCATCAGGTACCACCGGGGAAGAGGACTCTCCGTTGTAATAGAAGAACTGATACAATCAGCATAAATGTTTCTTTCGATTCCCCATTTTGCGGAAAAATAATCTGTTGCTTTTTCAAGATATTTTTTGTTGTCTCTAACACCGATTATAGTTTTCTTTACCACTTAACCCCCCGTGATGTGGCTTAGCAAATGATTAGCCACTACTTTATAATCATGATGAATAATATCATGGTCTTGACTGAATATCAATCTTGCTTAAATATATTTGCAATCTCCTTGAATGGAAGGAATCGAAGCCAAAATCTTTGAAGTGTGTAATAGGGTCAGGCCTTGAATTATTAGATTTAACAGATTTAATAGAGGTTTTCTGAAAAATTTGCCAGCTAACAGTAATAATTCAAGCCTTGACCCAGGTTTCTCTTGCTGGCTAAAAACTTGCCTGATGTATAAACATAGTATATACTCAGCTTAGAGGTGATGGCAATGTATACGAAGGTGCAAAGGTGGGGTAATAGCAAGGCCGTACGGTTGCCCAAATATATTGCGGAGGAAGCAGGTATTAAAGAAAATGACCGGGTCGAACTTTATGTTCATGAGGGTAATATTGTAATAGTTCCCGGAAAAAAACATGTGAAGCTGGAGGATAGGGTGGCCGAATACGATGGCCGGTACAGGCCGGGCGAGTGGGACACCGGTAAGCCGGAAGGAGATGAAGTATGGTAGTAAACTATACTCCTGTGCAGGGAGATATTATTTTATTAAATTTCAATCCACAGTCAGGGCATGAACAAAAAGGCCAGCGGCCGGCCCTGGTAGTAAGCAACCGGGTTTTTAATCAGTTAACTAACCTGGCCCTGGTTTGTCCGATTACTCGAACAAAAAGAAGTTTTCCTCTACATGTAGCCCTTGGCACTGGCATTAAAACCAGGGGCTTTGTTATGTGCGAGCAGGTAAAGTCTCTCGATTTGGTAGCCAGGGAAGCCCGGTTTGTCGAGAAGGCGCCGGTAGAAGTGAGAGAGCAGGTTGTTGATATATTATACGGCATGATCGAAGAGGTAGGCTCATAGCTCTAAAGGTAAATCTCTTTGCAGGAAAATAAACCTGCATTATTCGACTAAATTATGAAGGTTAACCTGCATTTTTTGATAGAATTGCAGAGTCCTTCTCTAACATCGCAACTGCCTGTGTTAAAAAAAATAACTGGCTTCTGTGTTGATGACCCGGTTCGCGCCTTTAGTATGTTAATTGATAGTACTTATATCTTTGAATTATGTTTATAGTTGCATCTCAAAACCTGCCAAGTTTCTATCGCTTAATAAATCCCTATTTTAAAGGAGATTGAATTTCAGATGCTAAAAATAAAACCTGCCGCTAAATACTTAATATTTTTACTGGTTTTCTCCCGGGCAACCCTTACCGGTGATTCACTGCTCCTGCCACAAGATGATTATGGGGCAAGGATAGCATACGTAATCATAGGGAGGGGATCGGCACAGGTTCTGTAGATACATTTATCTTATTGCTAAAATTGTTTAATTTCCGGCAGAATTAATTTCAACCAGGCCGGTTTAACGAGAATGTTAGTCAGGCTAGACTTCAATCTTAGAAAACAGGTAGGCGCCAATTATCACTAAAACGACCATACAAAGGGCCAAGACGTTAAAGTCGGTCCAGAATCCAATATCGTAAGTGCCGAGTAATGCACCGCGCAGTCCATCAACCCCGTAGGATAAAGGATTAAACTGGACAACCATGCCCAGGGCCGGCGGCAAATTCTGAATCGGGAAGAGCGCCCCGGAAAGGAAAAACAAAGGCATAACTAAAAAGTTCATGATCAACTGGAAGCCGTGCATATCCTCAAGGAGTGAAGCAATTGCGGTTCCCAGGGCAGTAAATAAAGTAGCTATAAGGATCATAAATAATAAAGCTACCGGCAGACCGGAAAGGCTTTCAAACTGGAAACCGATTAGAAGAGCTATCCCTAAAATCATCATCCCCTGTAAAATAGCTACTGTGGCACCACCCAGGGTGCGGCCCATCATGATTCTGACCCTGGAGACAGGGGCAACCAGGGTTTCTTTCAAAAAACCAAACTGCCGGTCCCAGATTATTTCGATCCCGTTAAACATGGAGGTAAACAAAATGCTCATGGAAATAATCCCGGGCACCAAAAACTGCACATAATCACCTTCCCCGGCTCTTTCAAAAACCGGCCCAAGGCCGTACCCGAGAGCAAGTAAAAAGAGCATCGGCTGGCCTAAAGCCCCAACGATGCGGGTCTTGGAGCGAAAGTAGCGCTTCAACTGCCTGATCCAGAGGATGTAGATGACACTCATGTTTAGCGCCTCCTCATGTGCGAGCTCATCATTTGGGCCATGGTTTCCGCTTTTTCTTCCCGGATCGTTCTCCCGGTTAAGTTTAAAAAAGCTTCTTCCAGGGAAGATGATCCGGTCCGCTCAGCTAACTTGCGTGGAGACCCTTGATCTATAATCTTTCCATAATCAATCACCGCCACCGTATCAGCGACCCGTTCAGCTTCCTCCATAATGTGGGTAGTTAAAAATACGGTGACATTTTCTTTGCGGTTTAACTCCCGGATATGATTCCATAGCAGGTTCCGGGTCTGGGGATCCAGGCCAAGGGAGGGTTCGTCAAGAAAGAGGATCTGCGGTAAATGCATCAGGCCTCTGGCGATTTCTAACCTGCGCTTCATCCCTCCGGAATATTTCTTAACCTGGTCATCTTTTCTTTTATGTAATTCAACCAGGTTGAGAAGCGTTTCGATCCGCTCCTTGCGCACGTTTTTAGGCATATTGTAAAGAATCCCGTGGATATCCATATTTTCATAGCCTGTGAGTTCATGATCCAGGCTCGGATCTTGAAAAACAATGCCGAAAGAACGCCTGGCCGCATCCTGTTCCAAAACAGGATCATATCCGTTTAGCAATAACTTTCCGTTTGTCGGTTTAATCAGGGTCGTTAACATGTTAATAACCGTCGTTTTGCCGGCGCCGTTTGGCCCCAAAAAAGCAAATATTTCTCCCCTTTTTACTGCGAAAGAAATGTCATCAACCGCGGTAATTTCACCAAACTTCCTGGTTAAACCTTCTACCTCGATTATCGCGTCTCTTTTTTGACCCTCCATGAAAGACTCTCCTCCGAAACATCCTAAATTAAACCCTATAGTATCTTATTATTTCAAGTAGATACTGTCAATTGTATGATCACAAGCCCTTAAGAAAAGAGAAAACTTACGCTTGACGATATAACAACTATTATATATATTAACTGTTGCCGTAAAGTATATCGTCCGTTATTTTACTTAAATTTAGAATTATGGAGGGGGAATAATGACTAACAGTAAAAGATTTACAGCGGTGTTTTTCACTCTACTACTCGCCTTCATGGTGGTTGGATTGCTGCCTGCCGATCCTGCAAACGCGGAAACAACGACAGTGATTGATGAAGACATTACAAAAATCGCCGGCGACTTGACGATCCCTGCAGGTAGCGAAGTAAATGGCGATGTCACCTTAAACTTAGGTGAGCTTTCAGTTTACGGCATCGTCAATGGTGATGTTGACAATAACATGGGTGAAGTTATAATCGCCGGTGATGTTAACGGAAACGTGAAAACTAACATGGGCAAGGTTGTTGTCGATGGCAACGTCAGTGGCAATGTTAAAACCCGCATGGGCGAAATGGTGATCAACGGCTCAGTGGGAAATAACTTAGAAGCCGGCATGGGCGCAACCACGGTGCACGGCGCGGTCGGCGGAAACGTTAATTCCGGTTTGGGCGATTTAACCCTTAATGGCTCCATCGGTGGTGATGTCTATAGTAAAGGCGGAAATATCATGATTGGTGGGACCATTGAAGGCAATGTGCACCTGGAAAGAGGGATGGTTGAACTGGGACCGGGGGCAACCGTAACCGGCACAGTAACAGTCGATAAGGGCGCGGTCAAAATAGATGATACCGCCTCGGCTAAATCCGTCGAAATTGGCGAAGAAGTAGCAGCCTCAGAATTGCAGGAAGACGACTATGAAAAAGGCTACCGCTTTCATGGGGCAGATGAAGACACGGGAGCAAGGATAATCACCCGGGTAATTAATACAATTAACAATGTTCTAAGCCGCCTTGGCTTCAGCTTGCTAATCCCTGGGCTGGTTAGCCTACCTGAAGTTTCAGTTTCACCTTTTTTAGCAATATACGGAAATATTGCCCGGGGAATATTGAACATACTCATTTTATTTGCGCTTGCCGCTTTAACATATGCCCTGTTCCCGAAACAAGTCCAGGCAGCAGGTGATGCCGTGCAAGAAAAAACCGGACCGGTTCTCGGCTGGGGTATTCTGGCAACCATACTGGTCATTCCCTTGATGATCCTGCTGGCCATAACCATTATCGGCATCCCGCTGATCCTGGTGGAAATCATTGTCCTTGCTGCAGCAGCCATCCTGGGTTATACCGGCATAGCAAACTTAATTGGCAGAAGAATAATTAGAAGCACTGCTCCATCAGCCGGTTCGCTAGGCACCATTGCCCTGGGGATACTGATCATCGGCTTAGTCGCCATGATCCCGGTCCTTGGAAGCATTGTCTCGTTCGCCGTCTTTATTGTCGCCCTGGGCGCAGCCCTGACCTCCCGTTTCGGAACTTTAAAGGAAACAGCTGTCACTACAACGCCACCTGAGATGCAGGATTAACAGGGAAAGCACTTTATACAGCTTGGATAAAATTCAGCCGGGTTTAAACCTCGCAGTTAAACCCGGCCTGCTTTTATATTTGTCAATATTAACACTGAGTGAAGTAATATCCAATTTAAAAAGATAAGTCGAGATTGATGCATTAATCAATAATGAAGAATTTACAATGGTTAAAGAAACTTTTTTAAGCGAAATCGGAATTGGCCACCTACAGACTTGCCGAGGTAGAAGAGGCCATAGCAAAAGGCGAAGAACAGCTGCTCATCCACAAGCTCTACCGTTCTCACCGGACCGGAAAACCCATGGATCCCAAGATGACCATGCTTTCATTTCCGTTTCGCTGGTGCTATGATATCTTGCGCGCTCTTGATTATTTTTGTTTTGCCAACCGGCCTTATGATTCCCGCATGGCCGATGCCCTAAAGATCATTAAAACAAAACGCAGGAAAGACGGCACCTGGCCCCTGCAGGCCAAACTTCCTGGGAAAGCTCATTTCGATATGGAGCAGCCGGGTAAACCAAGTCGCTGGAACACCTTGAGGGCTTTGCGAGTACTGAAGCATTTTTCCCAGACTATTTAGCAAGATAATTTCGGTTAATTTTGAGAGGGATAATTACGGGATACAAAGAAAATTATCTCCCTGGCACTTATTACAACAGGAAAGTGGGGAAATGAGCCATGGCAATTGGTAAAGATTTGATGTTGAAAAAGGGTAATCAGTATATAAATCAGCTTTGCAGTGAGATTGGCGAGCGCTGTGTGGGTTCTGAGGGAAATAAGAATGCAACCGGGTTTTTTGCAGAACAACTCGAATCTTATGGTTTTGAAGTTGAGATGCCGAAATATCCCTGTTTTGACTGGCATGATCATGGTGCCGGCTTAAAAGTAGACGGGCAATCATTCGAAATGTTTACCTGTCCCTATTCCGTGGGTGGTGAACTTAAAGGAGAGTTGTGCTCTATAGCTAATTTGGAACAATTAAAGCAGGTGGAGGGGGCGGGCAAGATTGCGCTTTTGAAAGGTGAAATAGCGAAGGAACAGTTAATGCCCAAAAACTTTCCTTTCTACAACCCGCAAGAACACCAGGAAATAATCAGTTTGCTAGAATCCAAAGGGTTTGTCGGGGTTATTTCAGCAACCGGCATGAATCTTGAGATGGCCGGAGGGATCTATCCATTTCCCTTGATTGAAGATGGGGATTTTAATTTGCCGGCAGTTTATATGAAAGATGTGGAAGGAGAAAGGCTTTCTGCTTATGAGGGAAAGTTAATCACCATGGAAGTGAGGGCAGAAAGAATCCCTTCTGAAGGCTGTAATGTAGAGGCCCGTAAAGGAGATCACAAGGCTCCCGGCCTGGTTTTTTTAGCTCATATAGACAGCAAACAGGGCACCCCGGGCGCAATCGATAATGCCTCGGGTATTGTTACCCTGCTTTTGCTTGGCGAATTGCTTGCCGGTTTTAAGGGGCCACTACAGGTTGAAATTACGGCGATAAACGGAGAAGATTATTACTCCAACCCGGGTGAACAACTGTATTTAAGTACTATAAAGAATCGTGTTTCTGATATCATGCTGGGTGTAAATATTGACGGGGCAGGGTATAAAAATAGCAAAACCGCCTTTTCTTTATATAACCTACCGTTACATTTACAAGAAACGGTCAAAGAAGTTTTTTCCAGTTATGATGGAATAATTGAAGGTGAACCATGGTACCAGGGCGATCACAGCCTTTTTTTACAGAAACAAATACCGGCACTGGCCCTGACTTCAAAGCAGATGGAGGAGATCATAAAGGTAGCCCATACAGAGGCCGACAAGCCAGATCTGGTAAACTGCAATATGCTGGTAGAGCTGGCTGAGGCTTTATCAAAGCTGGTGGCAGTGCTTTCAAAGGAAAAAGGGGTCAGGTCTTGAATTATAACGTTATGCTATATAAATTAAGCCATTACAGGCAGAATTGGCGCATGAAATATTTTTTAACCGCAGATCCGGGTAAAAAATTGATAATTTTATCGCTTCAATCTAAAAATTACTGCTGCAACCACAAGTATTTATGCCTTAAAGCTGCATCAGGCCATTAGCCGACCTAATTTAAGCATACCTTTCCCCATAGCCGAACAAAAACAGGTAACATTGACCATACTGAAAGGTTGCTACCCTGTCCGGCCGCTGTTTTTCTTGCAAAATATTGTTCTCATGTAACAAGCGCCTTGCGAGCATTTAAATTGCAGAGCGCATGAGTGGTTTGCTGCGTAAATTCGTTTTCTTCTTCCACTGTTGCAAATTCGCTTTTGCGGTTGGGAAGTGTAAAAGCAGGCGGATGGACAGGGCTTTGTTTTTTTCGTTTTGCCGTTCGTTCTCGCTGGTTCCTTCCTCTTTCATAACGGGCTCCATCGTGTGCCGGCTCATTCATTGCACTTCCCCCCTTAGGCGAGCACAGAAATCCGCAGTTAAGGGATAGACGTAAATGTCTTTGCGGCTGAGGCGCCTTTTCTTGTAGCGGTCCATCCGGCCGCGGCCTTTAGTCCTGCCTAAATAGATCCAGTTTGCTGCCTGGTAGCAGGTGCCTGGATATTTTTGCGGATCAATGAAGGTTTCCAGCAAAACCGGGCTGTAGCCGTAACGTTCTTGCCAGTCAGCACTGATGCGTTTTGCTGCCAACGAAAGCACCTTGCTGGCCAAATTTTTCACCTTAACCCAGGGAAAAATTAAAAAGCGACTGTTGTTCAAAATTAAATGCAGCCGGAAGTGGCGGTCCAGCTCATCCCAGCCGATCCACTGATCGCGCGGGGATAACGCCCAGGCGGCAGCAGCAAACAGAAGACAGCCCAAAGGCTTTGCCGCTTTCTCTGAAACGATGAAGTAACGCTGGTGGGCTCCAAAGGGGCGTTTGTAGCCCAGCACATGATAACGGTGCACATACTCGTTCCAAAGCCGGTTCTCGCTGCCACTCTGCAGCGGTTTTAAAGCAAGGGGTTCTAAATCTTTTGCTGTACCTTCAACCAGCAAACCGGCCTCCGTAGCC
>JAWODD010000045.1:0-7916 GCA_046483445.1 Bacillota bacterium
TCAAATGCCTTCTCAAGTATTTCTCCCACATTTAAGTCAATCCAGATATTTGCATCAGTTATGTATGTATTCGTGTGCCGGTAATCCGTCATGTTCATTAGTTACCTTTCGCCAGAAATCTTCAAGTGGTAAAGAAAGTAGTTCAGCAGCGCGTGACTCTGAAATCAAATCTTCAGCAAGAGCGCGCATAACAAGTCGTTCCATGCGTTTTGGTTCTTCGGATGGCAAGGTATCTCCGGGTTCCTCTTTGTGCCAACCTTTATAGCGGAACAGCTTGAAAAGACCATTTGCAGAGGATTCTGATATAATACCGAGGTCTTTTGCCCGGTAAATCCAGGCCTGCATGCTCAAACCATATTTATGTTTCAAAAGGTGTAGTTCGTACAGGTTTATAGAATTCCGGTGTTTCCCCAACTCTAAACGGGCCATTTGTGCTGGAACTAAAAAGGCTCCAGCAAACCTGTGCGCAGATTTTTCTTTCATCTTTTTATCTTCAGCTTTAACAAAAAAGTGGCCCAGTTCATGTGCCAAATTGAACCTCTGCCGATCTCCTGGAAGGTCAAGAGATAATGCAATAACAGGAGTGCCATCTCCCATGGTAAACGTGCAGGCATCAAAACCATTTGATCCGTCAAGCAGGCCCACTTTAATGCCCCGATCTTCTAATAGATCACTAAAGTTTTCTATGGGGTCCAAACCTAGTTGCCATTCATCCCTCAATTGTTCAGCGATGTTTTCTGATTCCTCAGGGTTTTGCACAGTATCTTTCAGGTGTGCCGGGAAAACAGACTCATTTAATACTTGTTGATTGGGAAACAGTTCTTCTACTGCCAGGTATCGTTCAAGCCATTCTTCGATCTTTGCCATAATTGCATTTTCCTGTTTGCGTTTAAGGGTGTTTTTTTTACGGTATTCAGGGATGCTTAAGTTCACGGTTGTGTTGCGGAAAAAATATTCGATTTTTACCCCGAGTTGTTTAGCTATACGCAGAAGCAGATCTGAATTTGGAGTGTCCCGGCCATGTTCGTACTTTGCAATTGCTGTATGGGAGACGCCCACCAGATCAGCTAAATCCCGCAAACTTAAACCGTTTGCTCGCCTGGCCAACCTGATTTTTTCACCGATCATCTTATCACCCCTCCCCTTTTCTTGGTTTACAGTATATCAAAAATATATAAGATTGTAAACTTAAATTATAAATATGGTAATAAATTCCTTAATAAATAGCAGTTCAGTTCCTTGCAATTTACACTGTGGTATTTGCTTCTTTTTGTTTGCAAGGTTAAGGTGGCACAAGCGGTGCTGAATGTTAATGGTGCCAGTGGGTTTTGCAAGCAAATATTATTGCTTATTTGCAAGATAAATGGTAAAAAGAATTACCATATGCCAAAAGTATGGCCGTACTATTGAAGGAAGCGCCTGTGTTTTCTTAATTAGTATAGCAGTCCTGGTTTATTTCCATGCTCTTTTTATCCTGCCCCTGGTGATGACCCTGGCCGAGGCCTTTTCGCCCCATACCTGGGATACGCCTTTCCTGTTCCTTTTGGGATATCTAACCCTTTTCGTGATTTCCTTTATATGATCAGGATCAGGCTGCCGCTTGTCTGTCCGGTGCCTGCACTGCCACACTCCCAATAAATGCTGGTAGATTGTATTTTTTTGATTTTAAGGCAGCAGGATGCTTTCATCGGCAAAGGGTTTTAATTATAGCCGCCGGCCTGTTTTAGATGATCTTCTGGTATACAGGTTCTCGAGGTTTAATGGGAGAATAAGTACGTGGACCCTGGGGGAATAAGGGCTCAGGGGTATTTATACATTTGTTACCTGACGAAGTTCATAGATCTTGCCGTACTTTGAAGCTGCCTTGATATCACCCTGGCGGAGGGCATTCCTGACCTCATCTAATTTATAGGCATCCTCCAGGCAGAGGTAAGGTGCCCAACCGGTTTCGTCATCATATAGCATAACTTCAACTTCTGCTACGTATTTTCCCTCATGTAGGTATTTTGTTTTTTTTCTTTCTCTCATTTTTTTAGCCTCCGCGTAAAGGTTTCATCCCATCGCAGTGGATCGGGTCTGTAAGCTGTAATCAGTACTGCAGGTTTTTCTTGATTTTTGGGAATTCCCCAAACTGCATGTACAGGATTTCCATCTTTGTCTTTCTGTAAAAGTAATAAACAAGGCCCTTTTGGATAATCTAAATACTCTTCAACAATTGTTGCCTTTTTTAAACCTTCTACCAACTCTTTGGCGGAAAGATTATCTTCAGCTAACTCTATATAGCCGTGTTCGGAAATTAAGAGGTCACCTTTTTTAATTAACTGGTGCAGCTTATCGTATAGGTTGCTCAACTAATTTTCTCCGTCTTTTTGGATATAGTTTAGTTCTTCTCTTTGGTGTTATTTTATCACATACTTAAATTACTAGCGATATCCACTCGTTAAGCATAGTTTGGAGAACACAAGTAAAATCAGCTCGCTGGTTATTTCGCTAAAGACACAACAGAAACAAAGTGGTACATACTAGTCATGAGTGAAAAATAAGTTCAAAGTTGAGCGTAATTTTTATTGTTCGTGCTATAATTCCTGTGAGGTGTAAAAATTATGTTGGAGGCATAAAAAAATGTTATGCATGATTTGCAAAAAAGAAATGCCGCAAGTTACCACAACTTTTAATTCAAAATGGGGCGATTATTCGGTAACAATTCGTGGTATTAAGGCTTATAAATGCGATGATTGCAACGAGCTAATTTTTAGCTCTGAAGAAGCCAGGATGATTCAAAATATTACTGCCGGGCTGGCGGATTCTTCTGCAGAAGAAAAGCCTGATTTTTTAAACGTTCAGGAGGTGGCTGATTTACTTAGAGTTAGCAACCAAACTGTCTACAATATGCTTAAAGACGGTCGGTTAACAGCCTACAAAGTAGGTAAAGAGTGGCGGTTTTCCAAAGAAGAAGTATATGCTGCAATGTAGGAGAAGAATACGATCAATGCAGCGGCAAGAGGTGGATATATAAGTGAGAAAGAGAAGAAATACATAGAGAAACTTATGGAGGAAGAAAAGGGATGGTAGGTAGGTTTTGCGATGGTGGGTAATACTATTTACACTATTGGCCATTCAAACCATTCTGCCGAATATTTTTTAAAGCTGTTAAAAAAGCACAATATTTCAGCAGTTGTAGACGTGCGCTCAAGCCCTTATAGCCGGAGGAATCCCCAGTATAAATACAAATCACTGGAAACACTATTAAATGATAATGGCATTGCTTATGTATACCTCGGTAAAGAGTTAGGAGCTCGCCCTAAAGACCCCAATTGTTATATTGACGGTAGGGTTAGTTTTAAGCTCCTTGCCGAATCTTCACTTTTTAAACTTGGGATCGATCGCATTATTAAAGGCATGGAAACTTACAAAATCGCAATTATGTGTGCTGAAAAAGAACCACTCGCGTGCCATCGCACAATCTTGGTTAGCCAGTATTTATTCAAGTGTGGCATTAGTATATTTCATATTTTGGCAAGTGGTCAGTTAGAGAGCCATGAAAAAATAAGCCAAAGATTACTTGATGAGTTGGGCATGCAAAATAACGAGCTGTTTAGGAGCCGTAACGAAGTGATTGATGAAGCCTTTGCAAAGCGAGAACAAGAAATCGCTTCTACATAACCGCTAAATGATTCATCAAAAGGCCCTGCTATCCTTTATATCAACCTACCGGATTGGCAGCGTATTGGAAAACCGCGTCCTGGTACTGGTCGGGGTTTTTGAACCAGGCCGGTAAAAGCTATCCAGGTTTTTTGGCAGAGGTTATTCTACTGGTTCAGGTGCGATGCGGGCGATTGAGACGCTTTGGCCCTCGACAGCAGCATAGATGGCCCCATCATGTTGACCGACTGTAACGTCGCGAACGCGCCAGCCTTCATCTGCAAGCAGCGGGTCAAGCTCCTCAAGCCCATCACCGGTGACCCGGAAGTGCGCCAGGTATTCACTGGCCAGGCCGCCGACAAAGAGGTCACCTTGCCAGTCTACAAACCCGTCTGCATCATAAAAAGTCATCCCGGCGGGCGGGAATCCGCCACTGCCGCACTCCCAGTAATGCACCGGGTTGATCGTGTCATCATGCTCTTCAGGAAGGATCCCGATATCTTGTCCGGTGGCGTAGGTGCAACCATAGGTGGCTACCGGCCAGCCATAGTTGTTGCCCCCATAGATGATGTTTATCTCATCACCGTCCCGCTCGCCGTGTTCGCTTTGCCAAATCTCCCCGGTTTCTGAGTGTATGGTCATACCTTGCGAGTTGCGGTGCCCATAGGTGTAGATTTCATCAAGGACATTGGCGTCACCAACAAAAGGATTATCTTCAGGGATGGTGCCGTCGCGCAGCAGCCGAATGGTCGTGCCAAGGACATTGGTCGGGTCTTGTGCTACATGGTCGTCGAAGGTTTTGTCTCCGCGGTCACCGATAGTCATGTATAAGTAGTCACCCTGGATTACCACCCGGGAACCATAATGGGACGTTCCGCCCCGGAATGGTTCGGCGACATACAACACCTCTAAGCCGCTTAATCTTTGCTCGTCTAAGTCGAGTGACGCGCGGGCCAGGTGGGTTGCCGTTTCTCCTGCTTCATTTGCGGCAGTGTAGGTTAGATAGACTAACTTATCATCAGCAAAGTCGGGAGCCACCGTTACATCAAGCAAACCGCCCTGGCCACCTGATGCGACTTCAGGAACACCTGTAATCTCGAAGGCTTCGAGCGTTTCCGTATCGATTAAAAACATCGAGCCCGAATTTTCGTTGGCCAAAAGCTTTGACGTGCCTGGCAGTAAATCAATTGCCCAGATAAGGCCGAGGTCTTCAGCGACTATTTCCAGCACAGGTTCTACTTCACCGACCGGTTGGGCGACAGGTTCATCAACGCGAGCTTTCTCATCATCAAATATGCCTTGCTGCATCATATAGGCTGTTAAACCTGAAAATATTAGGACAGCGATAGATGCGTATATGATTATTCTTCGTTTCATTGGGATACCACCTTTGGGTAAATCTAAAATTTATATCCTGATTATATCATATTAATATATTATTACTATATAATTACTGGTAGATTGTATTTTTTTGATTTTAAGGCAGCAGGATGTCACCGGCAAAGGGTTTTAATTCGGCTGCCGGCCTGTTTTAGGTGATCTTCTGCAACTTGTGGCTACGTATTTTCCCTCATGCAGGTATTTTGTTTTTTTTCTTTTTCTCATTTTTTTAGCCTCCGCGTAAAGGTTTCATCCCATCGCATCGAATCGGGTTTATAAGCTGTCTTCAAGCCATCTTTCGGCATCAGAGGACTCTTTATCAGAGCAAACCTCGGAGGAGGATCAATCCGGGGAAGACGCTGATGACCAGGAAAGTGACAGTTCAGGTGACGGCAACACTTATGAAGCGGAAATCACCCCCGACGGCGTTGTTGGAACCGGTGAAGAGACCGATTTTACCGCCACTTTTAAAGAAATAGGCAGTGACAAAATCGGTTCTGCCACTATAACCTTGCCCGCTGAATTCGAGCTCTAGACCGGAGACATGGATGACGACAACTTTAGCTTTAATACTAAAGATGATCGTGAAATGTCCTGGTCTGGCAGCGGACAGGACCTTGCGGTTGATATATTTGCCACAGCCGTGAGCAGTTTCAAAGAACATATGATTGTTCACGTTGCGGAAAGAAGAACGAAAATAAGAGTAACCGGTCTAGTTGAGCAAGCAAACAAGCCAGCCAAAAACAGAGGTAATCCGGATTGCCCTGGAATAATTTTTGGAGTCGCATTCTCTTTAACAGGTATTACTGGAATGTTGATTGAGAAAGGGTTATATATTATTCAAGTGGACGGTATATTAAAGCCCAATCAAAAGAATCTTTTGGCCTTCCTATTGGTATATTTTTAAAGTGCCCCAAAGAAAGCATGTCTCTTTTGTCTGATGAAATAATGTATTCGGCGCCTCCTTGCTCCGCTGCAAAAAGAAAAGGATTATCGTCTGGATCCGGTGAGCTTCCTTCCCAGTTCTCGGGCATTTCATCTACTTTATTTAATGGATAAAAAATAAGCTCTACTAATTTTAGAGCTTTTTCTTTGCTTTTGCTATATTTTCTATTTTTAATAGATAGTCTTTCAATAATTTCTAAGGCTTCCGAACGAATATAGTCATTCCATATTAAAACCAGGTTGCCTTCTGAAATGAACTTATAAATATTAGTTTCGCTATACAAAGAAGGAACCAATACATTGGTGTCAATGACTACGGGCACGGTTACGCTCGGCTTTGATTTCACGCATTACCTCCTGGGTATCTTTTTCCACTTCGTCATGTGTAATGCCAGCCGCTTTTGTTTCAACCAATAATTTAAAACAAAGATCTTTTATTTTTTTCAAGCGCTCTTCTGGTAAAGGGAAAGCCTTTTTCATTTTTAATCACACCTAATTTTATTTAATTAATGTATATATTATTATAGCTAGAGTATAATTTATAGTCAACACGACCTATAATCAAAACCTATGGTATTGCGTTACACACAGTAAGGCGGTTTGAAGGCAGTAATGCTGCGAAAAAAAGTTGCCCAAAGAAGAATTTGCCTCCGTGGCCGTGCATCCTGTTGTCTTTGATTTCACCTCTATACTTGATTGTTCCGTCCGAATAATAAGGCTTTTTCTTTTCCATGTTCTAGGCTCCTATCCGCCCTCTTAGGGCTTATTGATTTTCCGGTAAACTTCCCATCCTGGCCAACTTTGTTTCTCCAGCATTAATTAATAAATTATTTCTGCTTTGCCTTTATCAATATCTTGATTATATCCCCTTGTACTATAGTAGTTATTCGAAAACCCAAACTAAAAACTCCGTGCTGCTTTTTGCTCATGGAGTTTTGCATTTCACCCCCTCTAATTAAGATGGTGGGTAATATTATTTACACTATTGGCCATTCAAACCATTCTGCCGAATATTTTTTAAAGCTGTTAAAAAAGCACAATATTTCAGCAGTTGTAGACTTGCGCTCAAGCCCTTATAGCCGGATGAATCCCCAGTTTAAATACAAATCACTGGCAACACTATTAAATGATATAGTATTGCTTATATATACCTCGGTAAAGAATTAGGAGCTCGTTCTGAAGGCCCCAATTGTTATATCAACGGTAAGGTTAGTTTTAAACTTCTTGCCGAATCTTCACTTTTTAAACTTGGGATCGATCGCATTGTTAAAGGCATGGAAATTTACAAAATCGCAATTATGTGTGCTGAAAAAGCGCCACTCGCGTGCCATCGCACAATCTTGGTTAGCCAGTATTTATTTAAGTGTGGCATGAGTATATTTCATATTTTGGCAAGTGGTCAGTTAGAGAGCCATGAAAAACTAACCCAAAGATTACTTGATGAGTTGGGCATGCAAAATAACGAGCTGTTTAGGAGCCGTAACGAAGTGATTGATGAAGCCTTTGCAAAGCGAGAACAAGAAATCGCTTCTACAAAATGACTATAGCTATAGAGCAACCCCATCAGGGGGGGTATGATACTTCAGGCAATCGGTTTTACCAAAAAAGTGCAGAAGAGTTTTTTAACCCACTTTCAAATGCGGGTATTAAATTGGATGTTTTTGTATTTGCTTGTATCTTAACTTAATTGGAGGAGCTAAGAAAGTGTGGTTTATAATAATTTTGTCTGCGTGGTTCCTTTAATTCATCAATAATTAGATCTGGTGCAATAAAAGTAGAAGGCATATCAAATGCCTTCTCAAGTATTTCTCCCACATTTAAGTCAATCCAGATATTTGCATCAGTTATGTATGTATTCGTGTGCCGGTAATCCGTCATGTTCATTAGTTACCTTTCGCCAGAAATCTTCAAGTGGTAAAGAAAGTAGTTCAGCAGCGCGTGACTCTGAA
>JAWODD010000050.1:0-115624 GCA_046483445.1 Bacillota bacterium
CGTCGTTTTTTTTCATGAACTTCTTTCCTTTCAAAAAAGTAGTGACTGCTATTGCCTGCCTATTTATATTAAACCCGGCATAGCGGTATTTTTTCGGGATCAATCTCTTCTACAGAAGAAAATACCAGGTCTGCAGCGCCCACCCTTTCAGGCGGGCCAATCCCTATCGTAGCCATACCGGCTCTTTTAGCCGCTTCCACCCCCGCTTCGGCATCTTCAATCACAACGCAATAATGAGGCTCTACGGCGAGCTTTTGGGCAGTATAAAGAAATAAATCGGGAGCAGGCTTAGTTTTTTCCACACTGCCTCCATCGGCCAACACATCAAAATAAGAAGCTATGCCCAGCCTTTCCACTACAAAGGGAGCATTTTTACTGCCTGAAGCCATCGCCAGTTTATAGCCTCTGTCTTTTAACCGGCGAAGCAAAGCTTCAGCCCCGGGAAATAAATCTTTCTTCGTAATTGACTTGATATATGCACGGTAATAACTGTTTTTCCGGTCCATCAGTTCTTGCATTTTTACCTCCGATAATTGCCGCCCTTGAAGAATCAACTCCAGGGAAGCACGCCTGGATATCCCTCGCAGCTCTTCATTCTTCTTTCGATCAAAAGAAAAGCCTTCTTCTTCTGCCAGACGATTCCAGGCCAGGTAATGGTATTCCGCTGTATCAGTAAGCACTCCATCCAGGTCAAATATAAACGCTTTGATCTTTTTCAACCTGGATCCAGATTCAAAATACATTTTCGCACTCTCCTAATATTATTCTAAACCTGTCACAAAAATTAAAGGTTAAGACCACCTCTTATTGATGATTTAAGCTTTAATGCCTACAAATTGTAATATTAATTTATTGGAATAACAACCTGTTCTCCTGGAGAAATAAAAATTTCTTTATCCTGATGGCTAAAGCTTACCGGATTGCCATCAATTAAGCTGTAACCAACTTCTTTTTCTTTCACCTCAATCTCTAACCGACTACCCTGAAAAATAATGCCAAATTTATACTCGCTCCAGTTAAGCGGCAAATAAGGATTAAAACTCAAGCGGCCATTAGTAGTTCTCATTCCAGCAAATCCATATACTAAGTTCATCCAGGAACCGGCCATATTAGCTATATGGGCTCCATAATGAGTGTCATTTAAACAATTGTCTAAATCAAACCTTAAAGTCAAGGCAAAAAAATATTGTGCATCTTCATAAAACCCAAGCTCTGAAGCCACAATACCAAAAATTGAAGGTGACAATGACGAATCATGAGTAGTAATTGGCTCATAGTAATTGTAATCACGGCATTTCTGATCCAGACCAAACCTGTCAGCAAGCAAAAAATGGGCCAGGATTACATCCGGCTGCTTACATACCTGATAACGGTATATCACCAGTGGGTGGTAATTTAATAATAAAGGATATCTTTCAGCCGGAGTGGACTTAAAATCCCATGTTTCTTTTTCTAAAAAACTATCATCCTGGGGATGGATTTGCAAAGTATGATCATAAGGGATAAACATATTCATTGCTGCTTTCTGCCAGCCCTGCAGCTCTTCTTGATTCAGTTTTATTTTATCAGCCACTTTTCTAAAATGAGCAGGATAATTTTTCTTCAGGTTAGAGGCAGTTTCATAAGCGTAGTTAAGGTGCCATTGAGCCATCAGGTTGGTATAAAAGTTGTTATTAACCAGGGCGGTGTATTCATCAGGACCGGTAACTTCATTGTAGCAAAACCGGTTTCCCCTTCTTGGAATATAAGCTCCCAGATCTTCCCACAGGCGGGCGGTCTCAAATATGATTTCCGCACCAAATTCCAAGATAAATGAAAAATCGCCGGTCATTTCAACATACTTGTTAATGGCATAAGCCATGGCAGCATTTATATGGTACTGAGCTGCACCTGCCGGATAGTAAGATGAACCTTCCTCTCCGGCAATCGTGCGCCAGGGATAAAGCGCACCCCGGGAGTGATCAAGAATCCGAGCCTTTTCGCGGGCATGATCAAGAATATTATAACGGTATTCCAGCAGTTTACGAGCCTCTTCAGGCATCAAAGCGGCGTAAAAAGGGATCATGTATATCTCTGTGTCCCAAAAATAATGTCCGTCATAACCTTCGCTGGTCAAACCTTTGGCCCCAATCCCTGTTTTCCCGGTACTCCCGGCAGTCTGAAATAAGTGAAACAGGTTAAAACGAAGGGCCTGCTCTGCAGAGGTAAGCTTGTTCATTTTAATATTAATCCCTGCTTTGTCCCACAAACTTCCAAGATATCGCGACTGCTCCTCGAGCAGGGAATCAAAGCCTTTGGCCAGGCCTTTTGCTGTCATTTGTGAAGCCAGTTTAGTCAAATCTTCAACCGGGTAATCCAGGGAAGTATAATAAGCAACATACTTTTCTAGACCGAACCTTTCACCCTGTTGCAAATTATGCTGGTAACTTACCGTTACTGCTTGATTTTCTTGTTTAATATTTTTTACCGTAGAAGTGTTGTTTAACAACTGGTGGTCCATGGCACAAGCCAGGGTTAATTTTGATCGGCAGGTTTTTTGAACCATAACAACCGGTTCTTTGTCGGCAATAATTTCATTTACAGATAATCCAAGCCCTTTTAAACTGGCAGAAAAACGGGGATCTTCTTCCTCGTGGGTATGATTGTCCACAGCACCATCAAGAGACGAGTTAATTGTGATTTTCCCGGAAAAATTTAAAGTCCGCACCTGGTAATCAAAAGCCATGAGATGACGGTAAGTAAAAGAGACCAATCTTCTTACGATGAGATGAATTTCTTTTCCTTTCGGTGACCGCCAGACCAAATCTCTAATCAAATACCCATTTTTCATATCAAGAGTCCGTTTATATTCCAAAATAGTCCCGGTAGTTAAACTAAAGCGTTCATCATCCAAATAAAGTTCAATAATCCTGCTATTAGTAACATTTAGGATGGTCTGAGTATTGGCTGCGTAACCATAACCTGTTTCTGCATAGGGGATCGGAACTGATTCATAAAACCCGTTCAGGTAGATTCCATCGATAGTTTTAATTTCGGTTTCCGGTAACCCTTCTTCAAAATTGCCCCGGGTCCCCATATATCCGTTACTAAGAGCAAATATTGTTTCATTTAATGCATTGCGGGCTGGAGTAAAATTTTCCTCGGTGATCAGCCATGGATCGGAAGAATAGGCCGGAATCTGGTCATTATTTAATCGCTTTGAAATTTAAATCAGGCTCCTTTATCATAAAAATGCGTTTATTTCTAACTATAATATCATAACAAATTAGAACCGCACTGGCATTATCAAACAAGCATAATTCTAGTGATCCTTTTATATAAAGATTTTACTAATTTACACTCCGCTTAAAGATCTCAATAGATCTCTTACTTCTTCGGAGCTTTCTAAAAAGTATTTCGCTTGAGTAAAAGGAGCAAACCCTACCCTGAGCTTCCAGGCATCTTCCGGAAGGGTTTCAAACATATCCTCATCAGTCCAATCATCACCTACGGCTAATATGAAATCCCAGTGACCTGTTTTTTCCAACCAACGAAGGGAAGCTTTCCCTTTATTTATCCTGCCTGGTTTAATTTCAACTACTTTATTTCCAAGTAATACCTGTAAATCCGTCCCGGTTAATATAAAGCGAAGTGTCTCTACCAGTTCTTTAGCTCTCAGCTCCCCGAGCTCGGGATCAGCTTTGCGGTAGTGCCAAACCAGGGCGAATGATTTCTCCTCAACAAAGGAACCGGGAGTCCTGTCTGTAAATATTTCCAACTTTGGATAAACATTTTCTTTCCACTCACCAGAGAGATCTTTTTCCAGCAAGCACCATTCCCCTATTGACTGTTCATAAATCCATGTCCCATGCTCGGCTACTAGATCCACCCCGGTTTCCTTTAACCACTCGGAAAGATAATCCGGATCTCTTCCACTAATCAATACCACTGTATTTTTTGGATCAGCTTTAAGATAATTTAGAATGGTTACAGTACTCTTGTCGGGACGAACCTGTTCAGGTTTTTGCTGGAAAGAAACCAGGGTGCCGTCGTAATCCAAAAATAGCAACCTTTTTATCGCTCGGTGGTAATGCTGCTGTAATAAGGTTTTAGATTCGCCTTTTAAAAAGCACTGCCGGTAACTCTCTCGAAGTTCTTGACTTTGCTCAAGGTGAGCCAGGAAATCCTTGGCCCAGTGATAAATATTATATTTTTTTATCCGATTATACATGTAATCAATGGCAGCTTTCTTTTCTTTCTCTTGAAAAGAAAGTCCCTCAGCAATGGACTGACTTATTTCTTTTATGTTATTTGGATTGATAGTCACAGCCTCACCAAGCTCGGCGGAAGCTCCGGCAGTTTCACTGAGCACAAGACTCCCTTTACCTACTTTACTCTGGCAGGCCACATATTCCTTGGCCACCAAATTCATGCCGTCTCTTAAGGGAGTTACTAATGCCAGGTCTGCTTCACTGTAAAGAGCAATTAGTTTTTCAAAAGGAAGGGCCCGAAACATGTACAAGATGGGCAGCCACTCTGGAATATCAAAGCGACCGTTAATTTTCCCCACCAATTCCTCAATCTCACTTTTTAATTGCCTGTATTCCCGGATCTCGGTGCGGGAGGGCACACATAATAATACATAGGTGATTCTTTCATGCCATTCAGGATATTGATCCAAGAAACTTTCAAATGCTTTAAGCCGTTCAGGAATTCCCTTGCTTATATCCAGGCGATCAACAGAAAGAATAAATTTTTCTGTAGCCAATTTCTGCCGCAGCAAAGTCCTCTCCTTTTTTACCTGCGGTGTCTCCACTGCTTCGGAATACCTGTCTACATCAATTCCCATAGGGAAAGTTTCTACTTTGGTCATTCTATCTCCTACATTAATCTGACCATAAATTTGTTCTTTGCCTAAAATACGCAACGCGCTGCTTAAAAAATGCCTGGTATAATCATAAGTATGGAAGCCAATCAAATCAGCCCCAAGCATACCTTGCAGTATCTCTTCCCTCCAGGGCAAATTGCGAAAAATTTCCATAGAGGGAAAGGGGATGTGCAGGAAAAAACCAATAGTGATTAAAGGCATTTTTTGGCGAAGCATTCCCGGTAAAAGGAGTAAATGATAGTCATGAACCCAGACCATGTCATCCGGACGAAGGACTTTCATCAGTTCCCGGCAGAACTTCCGGTTAACCTGTTGATAAGTTTCCCATTCTACAGTATCGTAGGTAGTGTCGTGGGTAAAATAGTGAAACAAGGGCCATAAAGTTCTATTGCTAAAACCATAGTAGTATTTTTCCAGTTCATAATCGGATAAAAAAACAGGGAAACTGCTATAATTCTTACTGAGCAATTCTTCCATTTCTGCTTTTTCCTTGGCGTCAGCGGGACTCCTTCCGGGCCAGCCCACCCACAGACTTCCATTATGGTGGTGAAAAGCAGAAAGCCCGGTGGCAACTCCGCCAACAGCAGGCGTAACCTCCAGCTGCCCCTCTTTTTTCACCACCCTAATTGGCAGCCGGTTTGATACAATTACTATTCTTTGATGGTTGGATTTCCTCTCTTTAGGTTCCATGGGAACTCACCTCGCAGTTATTTAACCATCATAAAAAGAATCGCTTACTTAAATAATATCAGCTTTGAAGTGTCTGTCAAAATATTTAACACTCTACCGTATAAAACAGCTATGCTCTGTAATCCTGTTTGTTTTGATACTCTTAAAGAAATAATCTAAGCAGTGTTGCCAATCTTTCAAAGCAACCATCAACCATCAAGGCTGGTATCTAAGAAGACACTTAAAAGAAAAACGGCGCAACAGTTCAGGTTGCGCCGTTAAATCTATGTAAAAGAGGGGGTTATTTATATTATGCCTGATGCAGATTACTACCAGATTACATTTAAGTTATAATCATGTTAAATTCCATTACAATATTTTCCTGTTCGGTCATGTATTATTAGTTTGATTCTTACTCGTTAAGACTTGTTTTCTCCCCGGTTGAAAGAAAAATCACCTCCTCGGCGATGTTGGTAGCGTGATCGGAGATCCGCTCCAGCCAGCGACCGACAAAGAGGAGGTGGGTAGCCTGGGTTATGGTTTTCGGTTTTTCCATCATTATAGTCAACAATTCTCGAAAGGTCTGCCCAAACAGCTTATCCACTTCATCATCATCCGCGCCCACTGCAACAGCCAGGTCAACATCCTCACGGATATAGGCATCAAGGGATTGCTTGACCATCTTCTGACTTAAGTGCGCCATCCTGGGAATATCAACCAGGGGTTTAATTAGCGGCTGGTCGGCAATGCGCAGGGTTATTTTTGCGATGCTGGTTGCATAGTCGGCCATTCTTTCCAGATCGTTAATCAACTTGAACAAGGTGGCCACCCGTCGAAGATCTTTGGCCATAGGCTGTTGGGTGGCGATCACTTCCAGGCACTTTTCTTCGATTTCTACTTCAAGCTTATCAATAAGATCATCACCATCAATAACCGCTCTTGCCAGGTCCATATCCTGGTTTTTTAAAGCCTCGATTGAGCGGCCGATTGCCTCTTCCACCAGGCCGCCCATATACTGTAACTTTTCTTGCAACCATTCCATTTTTTCGGCGAACACAATTTTACGGTCTTTATTTACCGAGCTAGCCAATCCTGTTTCCCTCCTTACCAAAATATCCGGGCTTAACCAAAACGACCGGTAATATAATCTTCTGTGCGCTTATCTTTTGGGTTGGTAAATAAATTTTCAGTTTTATCCCATTCAACCATTTCACCCTGCAGGAAAAACCCGGTGTAGTCTGAAATTCGCGCAGCCTGCTGCATGTTGTGGGTAACAATAATAATGGTGTAATCTGTACATAAATTTCTAATTAAATCCTCAATCCGCTGCGTGGCAATCGGGTCAATTGCCGAGGTTGGCTCATCCATTAACAGGATTTTTGGTTGAACGGCCAGCACCCGGGCAATGCATAATCGCTGCTGCTGCCCTCCGGAGAGCGATAAAGCCGGATCATCGAGCCGGTCTTTTACTTCTTCCCAAAGTGCACCCCCGCGAAGACTTTTTTCCACTATTTCATCCAGGCGCGCTCTATTTTGCAAACCATGGATACGGGGCCCATAAGCAATATTGTCATAAATGCTTTTGGGGAATGGGTTGGGCTGCTGAAAAACCATCCCAACTTTTTTTCGCAGTTCGACAACATCCATGGAGGGATCGTATATATCTTCACCATGGATACAAATCTTCCCCTCCAGATAAGCTTCCGGTATTAGGTCATTCATTCGATTTAAAACCCTTAGAAAGGTAGTCTTACCACAACCTGAAGGACCAATCAGGGCGGTAACTCCCTTTTCTTTGACCCTAAGATTCACATTAAAAAGAGCCTGTTTGGAACCGTAGTAAAAGTTAAGAGCTTCCACTTTAACTTCGCAATAATCTTCGCCATAATCATTTTTATCAACTGTAGAATCATTCTCTGCAATTTTAGAAGAAGGTTTAATCATTTCACTTTGATCCTTTTTCATTTGTTGATTTGTTGTAATTTGCATCTGGTTTGGTCCATCATTTACCTGAGGACCTTTTAACACTCCTTTCACTTAAATTTAAAAAGCACCTTTATCAAAGCCCTTTTGCCAACCTGTCCCGGTAGCGCTTGCGCAAAATCACCGCACCAAGATTTAGGATGCAGACCAGAAACAGCAAAACCAGGGCGGTCCCGTAAGCAATCGGCCGCACCTGGGAAATGGCATGATGCTGCGTGGCCATAATAAAAAGATGATATGGCAAGGCCATAAACTGACTTTTAATTGAATCAGGAAGATGGGGGAGAAAAAAGGCGGCACCTGTAGCTAAAATTGGCGCGGTTTCCCCGGCAGCCCGGGCCAATCCCAGGATAGTTCCGGTCAAAATTCCAGGAATAGCCCGCGGTAAAACTGTGGTCCGAATCACCTGCCAGCGGGTTGCTCCCAGAGCAAATGCGCCTTCCCGGTAGGCCCTGGGCACAGTCCTCAGCGCTTCCTCGGAAGCGGTCACTGTAACCGGCAAGGTTAGAAGACCCAGGGTTAAACCGGCTGCTATTAAGGAAGGTCCAAAGCCAAATAATTTCACAAATACTGCCATGCCAAAAAGGCCAAAAACGATAGAGGGCACTCCCGCTAAATTGCGCAGGGACATGCGCACCAGGCGGGTAAAGCGTCCCTGGATAGCATACTCGTTCAAATAAATAGCAGCCGCCACTCCAAAAGGCACCGCAAATGCTATCGTAATTAAGGTAACATAGAATGTGCCCACCAGAGCCGGAAAGATGCCTCCTTCTGTCATCCCTTTCCGCGGCGGTTGGGTTATAAACTCCCAGTTTATTACCCCAATACCCCCAGATACAATGTCATAAACGATTATGCCAAGAAATAACAGAACTAAAACCAGGGTGAGGCGTAAAGCCCAGTAACCCAGTAATTCAGTGCTTCGCCATTCACTTTTACCTGTGCTTTTGCTTCTAGTTTTTGTACGCTTGCTAATAGCTTCCATTTTTATTTATTCACCTCCGGTTTACGGTGAATGAGGATATCGGCCAGGAAATTAACGATAAAAGTAATCATAAATAAAACCAAACCAACCACAAATAAAGCATGGAAGTGAGTTGAGTTAAAAGCTACATTTCCAATATCTATGGCAATGTTGGCGCTTAAGGTCCTCACGGAATCCAGGATAGATGTGGGACGGGCAATCATATTACCGGTAACCATCAACACAGTCATTGTTTCACCAATCGCCCGGCCCATACCCAGTAAAGCAGAGGCTGTAATCCCGGAAAAGGCGGCCGGTATAGTTACTTTCCATATAGTTTGCCAGCGTGTCCCACCCAGGGCCAGGGAGGCATGGCGATACTCCTTTGGAACAGCAGTGATGGCATCTTCAGCCAGCGTTATTACAGTGGGCAGGGCCATAATTCCAACCAGCAAGGCTCCATTCAGCGCATTTAAGCCGCTGTTGAGATTAAATAACCTTGCAATGAGCGGAGCCAGAACCACCAAACCGAAAAAGCCAAGAACCACCGAAGGAATCCCGGCTAGAACCTCCACAACCGGCTTAAACAATTCTCTTTCCCAGGGAGCGGCAATTTCAGCCAAATAGGCTGCTGCAGCCACCCCAATCGGCACGGCAAATAAAAGTGCCCCTACGGTAACCATAAATGTTCCGTAAATTAAATTAATAAGGCTGTAAGTTGCTTCACCAAAAGCCGCCGGGTTCCATTTCCCAGGGGAAAAAAAGGGACCAATGCCAAGTTCGAGCAGGGCCGGCACACTGTTGGCCAGTAGAATATAAAGAATCCCGGCTAAAAATAAAATGATCGCCAGGCCGCTTATTATAAAAATGGCTTTCATCATTTTTTCGGTTATGGGTAACACATTTATCCCCCTTTAGGTTAAAGACTTCAATTAACTAATATTACCCCGCAGCCTAAATTTTTACCTAAAAGCTGCAGGGTAATATTGACTTTGTTGTCTTTACTTATTCCAGTGCTTCCTGGTTAAATGCCCGGTCTTCTTCCGTGATTGGATAAAAGCCTTCCTGTAGAACAATGTCCTGTCCTTCATCGCTAACTTCGTATAAAAGGAAATCAAGCAGGGCACCTTCCGGTTTGCCGACCATGTACTGGTAAAGAGGACGGGTCAAGGGATAATCTCCGCTGGTAACATTATCCAGGATAGTGGGGTCATAGGCTTCGGAATTTTGATCCGCTGCAATATTAAGTGCTTTAACTCCTTCTTCGTTGGCATAACCGATAGCGGCATAGCCAATCCCACCAGCATCGCTGATAACTGCTTCAACTATATCAGAAGTACCGGCCATGTTGCGCATTCTTTCTGAATAATCATCCTGCACCACCACTCCCATGAAAAAGTGATAGGTTCCTGATGTACTTTGCCGTCCGTAAAGGGTAATATCTTGATCATCTCCACCTACTTCTGCCCAATTGGTAATTTCACCCCGATAAATGGCTCCCACTTGTTCAATTGCTAGTTCCGCTACCGGATTATCCTCATTAACTACCACTGCCACCCCGTCTACGGCAAAGCGCACGGCATAAGGTTCTTCTCCGTGATTGTCCTTCAATTCGTCTACTTCCGAATCCCGCATGGGACGCGAAGAGTTGGCCACATCAATACCACCATCAATCAAGGAAGAGATCCCGACCCCGGAACCACCGCCGGTGACAGCTATCGATACATTGGGGTTATTGTCCATATATTCTTCAGCAAGCCTGGTTACCACATTTACTTCTGAATCCGATCCACCCAGCATCAGCGATGCCTGCTCTTCAACTGCTACATCCTTTTCGCCATTGTCTGCTCCATTTGCTTCTGCTTCGTTTCCAGCTTCATCCGCCGCTTCTTCCGCAGGCTCGCCGCAGCCTGCAAAAGCGAGAACCAAAACTAACAAAAGCACAGCTGTAAAAGTTAACCACCTTTTACGAATCATTTTCATCCTCCTAGAATAAATTTAACCTTGATCAGGTTGGCTAGAGCATAACCGATCAAGGTTAAAAACAAAGGAAGCTTATGTAAAATCATTGTTAAATCCAGGTTAAATTAACTTTGATCCCCTGGTTCAGTAAAAAGCGTAAACCGAAAAACACTGCCCTTACCTTCAGTGCTATCAAGGGTATAAGAAGCACCGTGGGCTTCCATAATATGCTTGACAATGGAAAGGCCGAGCCCGGTTCCCCCACTTTTCCGGGAACGGGCTTTATCTACCCGGTAGAATCGTTCAAAAATGTAAGGGAGATCTTTTTCAGGTATGCCCGGGCCGTTATCCTCAATTTCAACCACCACGGTATTATCTTTCGAAGCGACAGCGATCTTTACCGAGGACCCCGGACCACCATGCTTGATGCTGTTTTCAAGAATATTGACCACCGCTTGACACAACCAATCATGGTTCCCGGCTACTAATATGTTTTCCGGCGACCCGCTAAACTCTATAGTAATTTCTTTTTCAGCACACAGCTCTTCAACCCTGGCTAACGCTTCATTGATCATCTCTTTTAAGTTAACCGCTTCTTTCTTAACAAAACCTTTTTCATTTTCTATGCGGGCCAAATCTAAAAGATCGTCAACCAGCCCCGTAAGCCTTCTTGTTTCCTGATCAATTACTTTCAAAAATTCAATTAGCTGCTCCCGGGATAATCTTTCATGCATAATCGTTTCCATGTAACCACGAACATTTGTCAAAGGGGTACGTAATTCGTGAGAAACATTGGCCACAAAATCACTGCGCATTTTTTCGATTGAACGTAAGTGGGTTACTTCGTGGAAAAGTATCAAAACACCGATTACTTCATTCTCAGCCCCGGTTACCGGCAGGATATAGGTTTCAAGAATTAACGAATGGGGATAATAAATATTTAACTCGATCATGCGGGGTTTGCCTTCGGCTAATGCCGATTTTAGATTCGCATGGAGAAGATTATAGCGCACCACGTTTTGCAGCGGCCTGCCTTTAACGTCTTGATGAGATATATCGAGGAGTTTTTCAGCGGCCTGGTTAATCATTTCAATATTAAGCCTGTGATCGGCAAGAATAATCCCGCTGCTCATTGAAGAAACCACAGTTTCAAGTTTGTTCTTTTCCCAAAGGATCTGTTCCATTTTATTGCGGAGGGATAACCCCATCTCTTTAATATTTTCAGCCAGCAGGGCTAATTCATCCCTACCTGACACCTTAAGCTGTGGAACAAAATTTCCGGCGGCTATTTCCCGGGCGGCGCCACTGATTTTACCGATCGGGCCGGTAATTTTTGCAGAAAAAACCAACGCTGCAATCAAAGCAAAACCTGAAGAAACTAAGAGCGCGCCGATCATAAATAATACCAGATTGGTTAATGTCGTTCTGATCCCTTCAAGGGGCAAGGCCAGGCGCACCACCGGTACAGAGTTGTGATCGCTGTCAGTGCTGAATTGAGGATCAAGCGGAATAGCCAAATAATACATTTCATTATCAAGGGTGTCACTGTAACGTGAAGCCACCCCGAGATCCTTCCTTAGCGCTTCGATTATTTCTGGACGGTCGCTGTGGTCGTCCATTTCTTTGGGATCTTCCGCTGAATCACCCAAAACTGTGCCACTGGCATCAACCAGGGTTATCCTGACTTCCAGCTTTTCACCAACTTCTTTACAAAGAGAATCAATTTCTTCCGATCCGGCCCCGCGTTCCAGCATTTCTTCGATTAATGATGCCGCCAGGGTAGCCTGGTTATAAAGGTTTTCACGCAAATTGTTCATATAGTAATAGTTAACAAACCATATTAAAAACCCGCCAATTAAAATTACTATTACGGATATAACTACCAGGTAATAATAAATTAGGCGCCTGCGGATACTGTTAAACATAAAAATTTCCCCCGATTATCAAGCACCATCATTAAACAACTGTTATATAATGAAATTAGCAAGATGCTTTTTCTGGATAATCTAACCGGTAAAGCGATAGCCAACACCCCGGACAGTTTCGATATAACGGGGATGTGCCGGATCCATTTCAATTTTTTGCCTCAGGTAACGCACATGGACATCGACCGTCCTTGTGTCGACATCAACTTCATAACCCCAAACCTTATCCAGCAGGAGTTCCCTGGTCAGGACTTTACCGGGATTGAACATCAGCAGTTGAAGCAGAACAAATTCTTTATGGGTCAAATTACACAATTGCTCATCAATAAATACCTGGTGTCTTTCAGGATAAAGGACAATGCGTCCTGATCTTAATATTTTTTCCTCTTGCTCTTCTTTATCCTGGCTGCCCTGCAAATTTGAGGACATCTGCTTCAACCGCCTTAGCATAGCTTTGACCCGGGCAACAAGCTCCCTCACACTAAAAGGTTTAACCATATAATCGTCCGCACCCATTTCCAGGCCCAACACCCGATCTATTTCTTCCTTGCGAGCGGAAAGAATCAAAATTGGCACAGAGGCGGTTTTACGATTGCTGCGTAAACGACGGCAAACTTCCAGGCCATCAATTTCAGGAAGCATAATATCAAGAACGATTAAATCCGGGGGATGATCAAAAGCCTGCTCAAGCGCTTCTAAACCGTTTCCGGCGCTAGCCACCATGTATCCTTCCTTTTCCAGGTGAAAAGAGAGGAGGCGGACGATATCTTCATCATCCTCTACTACCAGTATATATCTTTTTTTGTTACGATACCCTAATTCACTCATAGCAATATTTTACCACACTTAGCCAGAAAAAAGCTCCAATTGGACTTACACTTATCTTTACAAACAGTTTGCTATTCTCATGTACAATCAGGGTAATTTGTTTTCACCCTTTTTTAATGTTAATATAAAGTAAACTAAAGCCGGTAATATTTGTAATATAAAACTTTTTCTACACAATTTACCTTGGAGGTGTCTTTTTTGAGTAAGTTAATTGAAACGATGGACGGCAATACTGCTGCTTCATACATCGCTTATGCCCTGAGCGAAGTAGCAGCAATTTACCCGATCACACCATCCTCTCCTATGGCCGAAATCTGTGATGAATGGGCGGCCTACGGCCGGAAAAACATATTTGGCCAAACCTTAAAAGTAGCTACTATGCAATCTGAAGCAGGGGCAGCAGGAGCAGTGCACGGCTCCCTGACAAACGGAGCCCTCACTACAACATTTACCGCTTCCCAGGGGTTGCTGCTAAAAATCCCAAACATGTACAAAATATCTGGAGAATTGTTGCCCTCTGTATTTCATGTTTCTGCAAGAGCTCTTTCCACCCATGCTCTTTCTATTTTCGGTGATCACTCAGACGTGATGTCTGCCAGACAAACCGGTTTTGCAATGATCGCTTCTTCTTCTGTACAGGAAGTTATCGATCTGGCTCTGGTATCACACCTGGCCACTATAAAAACCAGGGTTCCCTTCTTGCACTTCTTTGACGGCTTTCGCACCTCCCACGAAGTGCAAAAAGTGGAACTGATTGATTATGCAGATATAAAAGATCTGGTGGATTGGGACGCAATCAAAGCCTTCCGCCAGAGAGCTTTGAGTCCGGAAAAACCGCACCAGCGCGGAACTGCTCAAAACCCGGATATTTATTTCCAAAACCGGGAAGCAGCAAACACTTACTACAATGCCACACCAGAAAATGTAGAAGCGGTAATGGACCAGGTCTATGAATTAACCGGTCGCCGCTATAACCTGTTTGATTACTGCGGTACAGAAGATGCTGAATCGATAATAGTTTGCATGGGCTCGGCCAGCGACACGGTAGAAGAAACAGTAAACTATTTAAACAAGCAGGGAGAAAAAGTTGGTCTAATTAAAGTCCGCCTCTACAGGCCTTTTTCCAATGAACACTTTTTAGCAGCCTTGCCTGCAAATTGCAAGCGCATCGCTGTCCTGGACAGGACCAAGGAACCGGGCGCTTTAGGCGAACCGCTTTATCAGGATATCTGCACTGCTTTGGTTGAGGCAGATAAAAGCATCCGGGTTATAGGGGGGCGCTACGGACTGGGTTCAAAAGAATTCAATCCCCGCATGGTCAAAGGGGTCTTTGACCACTTAAATTCTAAGCAACCTAAAAACCACTTTACTGTAGGTATTACAGACGATGTTACCCATACTTCTATTGATTACCCGAGTTCCCTTTATACAACCCCTGAAGGCACCCACCGGGCTAAGTTTTTCGGACTTGGGGCAGATGGAACTGTTGGAGCAAACAAAAACAGCATTATCATCATCGGTAACAATACAGACCAATATGCCCAGGGCTACTTCGTCTATGACTCGAAAAAATCAGGAGGAATCACCGTATCCCACCTTCGTTTTGGCCATGAAGCAATTAAGTCTACCTACTTAATTGATGAAGCAGATTTTGTAGCCTGCCATAATCCAGCATTCGTAACCCGCTATGAAGTTTTAGCAGGGATCAAAGAAAACGGAATATTCCTCTTAAATTCCAACTGGAGCCAGGAAGAAATGGAAGAGCATTTACCGGCTGGAATGAAAAGAACTATTGCCCAAAAGAATCTTAAGTTCTACAATATTGACGCCTTTAAGATTGCTGAAGAATTGGGCCTTGGCGGGCGAATAAACATTATCATGCAGGCTGCTTTCTTCAAACTCTCGGAAGTAATCGATCCGGATTTAGCCTTCAAAGAAATCGAGAAAATGATCCAAAAAACTTACGGTAAAAAAGGCGCAGATGTTGTAGAAAAGAATGTTAACGCTATCTATAAAGCCCTGGAAGCAATTGAAGAGGTAAATTACCCGCAAGAGTGGGCGGTAGCAACTACCGGTGCCACCTATGAACCTGAAGAAGCCCCGCAGTATGTCTGCGATACTATTTACCCGATGATCGAACTAAGAGGCGACGAACTGCCGGTAAGCGCTTTTACTCCCGATGGTACCGTCCCCACCGGAACCACCAAGTATGAGAAAAGAGGTGTTGCCGTCTATGTGCCGGTCTGGCTCCCGGAAAACTGCATCCAGTGCAACCAATGCTCCTTTGTTTGTCCTCATGCTGTAATCAGGCCGTACCTGGCACGTGAAGAAGACCTGGTTAATGCACCAAAAGCATTTACCACTTTAGACGGTAAGGCCAAGGATATAAAGGGACTTAAATACCGGATCCAGCTTTCCCCCCTTGACTGCACCGGTTGCGGCAACTGTGTCGATGTCTGCCCTGCCAAAGAAAAAGCGCTGGAAATGAAGCCGCTGGAAGAAGTGGTTGACATTGAAGACGCCAATTTCCGTTATGCAGAGAACCTGCCGGAAGTCGATATAGACATTAAAACAAATACAGTACGCGGCAGCCAGTTCCGCAAGCCGCTTTTTGAGTACCACGGGGCCTGTGCCGGATGCGGGGAAACCCCTTACATTAAAGTAATTACCCAGTTATTTGGCAACCGCATGATTATTGCCAATGCTACCGGATGCTCATCTATTTACGGCGGTAATGCCCCAACAGTGCCTTACACCACAGACAGATCCGGACGCGGACCAGCCTGGGCCAGTTCACTTTTTGAAGACAACGCCGAATTTGGTTTTGGTTATTCCCTGGCGATTAACCAGCAGCGGTCTAAATTAATCGAAGCTGTTAATCAAGCAATACAAGCCGGAGTTTCGTCACAGCTGGAAGAAAAATTGCAAAGTTGGCTGGAAGTAAAAGACAAAGGTGATCCCTCCCTGGAAGCAGCCGACCAGGTCCGCAAAACACTGGAAGCGGAAACTCCAAGTAACAACAATAGTGAGCTCCTCTCAGAAATTCGGGAACAATCAGATTTACTGCCTAAGCGCTCAATCTGGATAATAGGCGGAGATGGCTGGGCTTACGACATTGGCTACGGCGGTTTGGATCATGTAATTTCAACCGGTGCAGATGTAAACCTGCTGGTCCTCGATACAGAAGTCTACTCCAATACCGGAGGACAATCTTCAAAAGCGACTCCTACAGCAGCCATTGCTAAATTCGCCGCCGCCGGCAAAGAGACCCGCAAAAAAGATTTAGGCCTGATGGCTGTTACCTACGGTTACGTATACGTGGCCATGGTCTCCATGGGAGCCAGCCAGAATCAATTCTTAAAAGCAATTACCGAAGCAGAAGCCTATCAGGGTCCCTCAATTATTATCGCCTATTCACCATGTATCGGCCACGGAATTGACATGAGCAAGAGCCAGCGGGAAAGTAAACTGGCCGTTGAATCCGGGTACTGGCCGCTTTACCGCTATAATCCACTTCTGTCCAGGGAAGGCAAAAATCCATTTATCCTGGATTCCAAGGAACCGAAAGAAGATCTGCACACATTCATGATGAATGAAGTTCGCTTTCGTTCACTGCAAAAAGAATTCCCTGAGCGTGCTGAGAAGCTTTTTAAAGAAGCTGAACAAGAGGCTAAAGAAAGAATGGAAATGTTAAAACAAATGGCAAAGGTCCAGGCGGAATCAGATAACTAGCCGGTAAAAGCCGATTAAAAATGGACGACAAAAAAAATGATAATCAAACGACAGGTGCATCCTAATAAAAAAGTGCGCTTCCATTATTTTTAACGGGGCGCACTTTTATTTATTTTTACCTGTTACTAAATTGCCGGCTCAATCAAGATCTCCTTTTTACTTAGGCGAGGGCGAGGCGGAGGTGATTGAGCGGGATAACCAACAGGTAAAAGGGTCAGGACTTCAAGATCTGAAGGTAATCCCAGGGCATCATGGACTTCCGAAGCATTAAACAAGCGAACCCAACAACTGCCCAAGCCCAGGGCAGCAACCTGTAATGCCATATGTTCAACGGCTATTCCCAGGTCCAGGTAAGCAGAAGCGGGTGTAACCACTTCATCAACCTGTTCCGGAAGTTTCCTGTTTTTAATATAACCGGCAGCCTCTTCACTAACCACATTACTGCTAACCAGTTCCTGCATGCGTTTCTCAACCATTCCGCGGGTAAAAGATTTGCGGTCCACACAGCAAACAAAAACAACCGATGCCTCCAAAACAAAAGGCTGGACAACTTTACCGGCCAGTTTTTCTTTTTTCTCAGGAGTATCAAGCAAGACAATACGCCAGGGTTGACGGTTTGTAGCAGAGGGAGCCAGCCTGGCTGCTTCAATAATTAAATCAATTTGCTCACGGTTAACCGCTTTGGAATCAAATTTCCTTATGCTACGGCGGGCCGCAATTGTTTCACTACAGGTAAGTTCTTTCACTTGACCACCTCTTTCTTATTATTGAGCTTGCCTAACCACTTTCCAAGCAAACCAGGTTTAGCTTTAAACTCAGCTTTCTGCAAAACTTGCCTGGCTGTTTCATAACCCCGCTCTATTAATAGATCACTGTTACCGGTATCAAAAAAACCGAGATCGCCCAAATCGGGCTCGAGCAGATAGTCTGCATATTTTCGAGCCTGCTGATCACGATGCTGCTGCACCACATCAAAAGATTGAATTAAAACTTCAAAAATATTGCCTGGCTCTTTATTAAGCGCCCTCTGCGCTCCCACATTTACAGCAATAATGCAGTCTAACTTTTTGTCCATAAGATAGGGAGTTGGTAGATTGTTCAATAGTCCGCCGTCAACTAACAGGCTGTCATTATATTTTACCGGAGTAAATATACCCGGGATTGCACAGCTGGCCTGAACTGCTACAGCAACCGAACCTTTCTCCAAAACTACTTCTTTTCCACTCGACAAATCAACCGCATTTATTACCAGCGGCAGATTCAATTCTTCAAAAGCAACCTCACCGATATATTCTTCAATTATATTTAAAAGGCGAGATGAATCCAGCAACCCCATCTTGGGAAAAGAAAAACCAAGCATACTTTTCCAGGACAATGATGAGGCTATTTTAGTCAACTCTTTTACTGTCTTACCGGAGCAATAAAGCGCTCCCACAATACTGCCGGCGCTGGTGCCGGCAAGACAGTAAGGCTTTATCTGTTTTTCTTCTAAATATTTCAATACACCGATATGAGCAATCCCTCGAGCAGCTCCGCCACTCAAAGCCAGACCGATTCTCATTAATCATCCTGCCCCCTCTGTTGATTAATATTGTTAATAATGCGCAGGCCCTCCAGGGTTAAAAGAGTATTAATTTCTTTAATCGTTTCAGATTCCCTGGCGATTAGGGAAGCAAACCCTCCAGTGGCAACCACCAGGGGGTCTTTGTTCAATTCACTCTTCATTTGGCGGACAATGCCGTCAACCTGGCCGACAAACCCAAAGACAATACCAGACTGCATAGCAAAAATAGTATTTTTGCCTATGATCCGTTCCGGACGGGCAATCTCTACCCGGGGAAGTTTGGCAGCTTTATCATAAAGTGCTTCTACAGATATGCCGATACCGGGAGCAATTACTCCGCCTAAATAATTGCCTTTCTCAGAAACAGCGCAAAAAGTAGTTGCCGTGCCAAAGTCAACTATTATCAAAGGGCCTCCGTATAAATTATAAGCCGCCACAGCATTTACAATGCGGTCGGCACCCACTTCCCGAGGGTTTTCTGTAACAATGTTCAATCCCGTTTTTACACCAGGCCCAATAATCAGGGGATTAATTTTAAAATATTTTGTGGCCATGCGTTCCAAAGAATACATTAGAGGAGGAACAACCGAAGATATCGCAATAGCATTGATATCTTTCAAGCTCAGGTGGCTGTTGTGGAGAAGATTTTTTACCACCATCCCCAGTTCGTCTTCGGTACTGTCTTCCCTGGTCGGCAGACGCCAGTAAACCATTATTTCCTGTTTCCGGTAAATCCCGAGCATAATATGAGTATTGCCTACATCAATAGTAAGAAGCAAACGGTTTCACCTCGGCAAGTGGAAAATTTAACTTGACGTAGATAGATTAAGCAACTACACTATAGCAGACTGGGGCCTTTTTGAAAAGAACTGTCTGCAAATACCTGGATCATACCAAATTTTAGGGGAGCTTAAACTCTTTAGTTAAAGGAAAAAAGTTTTTATTGTCGAATTAGAAGGAACTGCAATAATGAAGGTTAACAGCATGATAGGCACAAGGAGGCAGCAATTTGTTTCTGAAAAAAATTTCCGGCAAGAATTACTTAATTGCCCTATTAATATTACTCGCCTTAACGACAATTCTGGTTATCTCCGCTTTTGCTATAACTGCATTTTATCCGGAAACCCTGGGTCAAAAACCATATAACTATGAAATGGAAACGGCCTGCGAATTCGAACCCTGGTCTATCCAAAAAAATGATCTGTACGTTTTATTCCCTGAAGGCGGCACGATTATAACCCTCCAGGAGTCTGATTATTTAAAAAGTGTCCTCCTGGTTGGCGAAGGAACCTTTCGCTGCGAATGTAAAAACATGGATACCGATTCCACCGGTGGCATCTTCATGGTAATTGAAAATGAACTCTTCGATGAGATGCGTGGAGATAATATCTTTACTCCGGTTGAAAACCAGCAACGACTGAATAACTACAAAGAGTTAGTTGAAAAACAAAAAGGAATCCCCTCGATCTGGAATGATATAATACCTTTGACATACCATGCCAATGAAGGTTTAATCCATTATTATTTCATTTCTCCGGAAGGCGAACCGCTGCTTCCTCCTGAAACCAAATACACGTCATCAACCTTAGCGGCAACTTTTTTGTTACATATAATATTTACCTTGATTGTAATTCTTGTTATTACTATATTTTCCCTGGATCATAGTTATTCCCGCTACTGGATACATTTACGCAAAACTACTCCCGGTTTTTTAAGCCTGGGGTTGATCCCGGCTTTAGCACTGATTTACTATGTAACTGAAACTATACCGGTTTTACAAGGCTGGTCAGAATATTACGCTTTCTTTGGTTATGCCACAATAATTCTAGCTATAATTCTTCTGCACAGGTACAAAATAATTGACTACCTCGATTTCGGGCTACGCCGCGATAAAATTGGCAACGGTTATTTTATGGCAGTTTTTGTCGGTTTGTTAATTATTTTTTTGATCAGGGGGTTCCCCGAAGGAATCGCCCTGGGAAACGGTACAGCACTGACCAAATTCCCGCTGCTTTTCCTGCTTCTAGGTTTGCCAAGGGAAATGATCTGGCGGGGCTATATCCAAACTTTTCTCAGCCGTATTTTAGGTCCGAATCTAGGGCTTATTGTCATGATTATTCTGGCCGGGGCTGTTCATTATGCATTTATTTACACAACTGAGACTTGGAGGATTTTTTATCCGTACATGTATCTCGAAATCGCCGTCCTGGTGCCGGGGATGGCTGCAATTTTAGGTTATCTATATCTGCGCACAGAAAATATTTTATCTTGCGCTCTGCTGCACACATTACTACTGTTTCTGCCAAGTATCATTGTTAATTAACGGAAAGGTGGTGCCCGGACCCTGTGGACAAAGAAAAGATCAAAAAAGGCGTGGAAATGATCCTGGAGGCGGTCGGTGAAGATTTGAACCGGGAAGGCTTGCGCGGCACCCCGGATCGGGTAGCCAACATGTATGCTGAACTTTTTGAAGGATTGAAACAAGATCCGCATGATCACTTAAAGACTTGTTTTGTCGAAGACGGCCATGACGAAATCGTTCTGGTTAAAGATATCTCTTTTTATTCAATGTGTGAACACCACTTGCTTCCTTTTTATGGAACAGCTCATGTTGCTTATCTGCCTGCAGGAGGAAGAATCGTTGGCTTAAGCAAACTCGTTAGAGTAATTGAAACCCTTGCCAGACGCCCGCAGCTGCAAGAACGCCTTACCAGCAAGGTTGCCGATATTATCACCGAAGAGCTGGAGCCTAAAGGCGTGGTGGTGGTAGTTGAAGCCGAACACTTGTGCATGAGCATTCGCGGCGTGGGAAAACCCGGCTCCAAAACCGTTACCTCAGCAGTACGCGGTTTATTTAGACGCAACCAGAGTTCTCGGGTCGAGGTATTCAGCTTGATAAAGGGAAGCCAGTAAATGGATCGAGTCAATAAACTGCTGGCCAACCGCAATTATCAGCTTTACCTGGAAAGTAACAGAGAAGAAGAATGGGAACGAAATTTTTGCCGTCATCACTTTGCACATTTACTCGACGTGGCCAGACTGACCTACTTGTTGCTCCTTGAAGAAGAAAAAGTTGTTTTAATATCAAAAGAAATAGCCTACGCGGCAGGACTCTTACACGATATTGGACGCTGGCATCAATATAAATTCGATACTGATCATGCAAAATACAGTGCATTTCTGGCCGAACCAATTCTTGAAGAGACGGGCTTTAAAGCAGAAGAAAACCGGTTAATCACTAAAGCGATTAGTCAACACCGTTTAAATATGGACCTGGAAAGAAACGAAGGCCGGCATTTTTCCCCCCTTAGCAAAGCACTCAACAGGGCAGACAACCTGTCTCGTCTTTGTTATCAATGCACCGCTAAAGATCAGTGCAAAAAAATTAATCAACAACCCCAGAAAGAGAGGTTGATATATTGACCAAAGAATTATATCTGGGAAACCACAAATGGCCCCTGGGAAGAAGAACTATTATCATGGGTATTTTAAACGTAACCCCCGATTCTTTTTCAGATGGTGGAAAATTTAACCATTTAGAAAAGGCCCTAAAGCATGCCTATAAAATGACCGCAGAAGGCGCCGATATAATTGATATCGGCGGAGAATCAACCCGTCCCGGCGCAGTCAGGATAAGCGCTGAAGAAGAGTTGAACAGGATTATGCCGGTAATAAAAGCTCTAAAGAAAGACCCCTTATTTAAGCTGCCTGTTTCGGTTGACACTTATAAATCAGAGGTGGCCTACCGGGCTTTGGAAGAAGGAGTTGAAATGATCAATGATGTATGGGGCCTGAAACACGACCCGGGGATGGGCCAGGCAGCCATGCAATACAAGGTCCCGCTTTGCCTGATGCACAACCGTAGCAATACCGATTATCAAAATTTAATACCAGATATAATCAGTGAATTACAGGAATCTATAGCCCTGGCCCATCAGGCCGGTGTAGAGGATTGGCAAATAATTATTGACCCGGGGATAGGTTTTGGAAAAGATCTCCAGCAAAATCTTGACGTGATGTATCACCTTCGCAAGTTCACCGGGATGAGGTATCCTGTTTTGCTTGGAACATCCCGGAAATCAATGATTGGTAAAACTTTGGATCTGCCTAAAGACCAGCGCCTGGAAGGAACCGCAGCAACCATTGCTTACGGTATAAGTGTCGGTATCGCTATAATCAGGGTGCATGATGTAATGGAAATGCGGCGGGTAGCTATGATGACCGATGCCATGGTCAGGAGGTAATCTATTATGGATTACATTGTGATTGAAAATATAAATATTTATGCTTATCATGGGGTTCTCCCTGAGGAAAAAACTCTTGGCCAGGAATTCCTGGTAAACCTGGAACTAGGGCTTGATTTATCGTCCCACATTAAAGACAAAATTGAAGCTGTGGCAGACTACCGGCAGGCCGTTCAGTTTACCGAAGAGATAATGTCTGGTAAGCCCTGCGTGTTAATAGAAACCCTGGCCTGCAGGATTGCAGATAAACTCCTTACCATAGCAAAGGTTCAGGCAGTAAAAGTAGAAGTATGTAAACCAAACCCGCCAATTCCTTCTGTTCGTGGTGGAATAAAAGCGGTAATCAACAGGAAGAAGTGATCGCAATATGAAAAGCGCCTATATCGGGCTTGGTTCAAACCTGGGCGATCGCCTGAGTCATTTAAAACAGTCTATGTTGCTGCTCCTTAATGATCCGAATACTAAACTGGTATCCTGTTCCTGCGTTTACGAAACTGAACCGGTGGGAGGACCGGCACAAAATCGCTTTCTAAATGCCTGCATTTTAATTAAAACAAACCTGACCCCAATTATTCTGTTACAAAATATGTTAGAGATCGAAAATGAATTGAAAAGGGTTCGCAAAGAAAGATGGGGACCCCGCACCATAGATCTTGATTTGCTAATCTATGAGAACTTAACCATGAACACTCCATTCCTGCGGCTGCCTCATCCACGCTTAACAAAAAGGGATTTTGTCCTGGTTCCCCTCGCTGACATAGCCCCGGATTTAAAAATCCCGGCTCAAGAAAAAAACATAAAAAGTATTCTTGAAGAAAGGGAACACAATCCGGGGATTACCTGGTTCTGCCACAGCAACTGGTGTGAATTTTAAACCCTAAAAGCCCAATATAAAAAGACGCCGCTTTGATCGTTTTAAACTGATCAGCAGCGTCTTTTTATTTATTTATTATTGTTCCAAATAATCCAAGCCTTTCGACTAAAACTCTCTAGAACAATCCTTCCACTTTACCGGTTTCTACATCTACATCGACCTTACGGAAAGCCGGGCTGGCCGCAGTTCCGGGCATGAGTGAAATGGTTCCCGCTACCGGCACTACAAAGTCAGCGCCACCGTAAGTAAGGATATCACGGACACTCAGGCGCCAGCCTTTGGGAACACCTTTCAAGCTGGGATCGTCGCTTAGGCTAAGGTGGGTTTTAACCATGCAGGTACCCATCTTCTGGTATTTAGGATCTTTTTCCATTTTCTTAACCTTTTCAAGAACATCCGGGGTGTAGTCAACACCATCCGCGCCGTATACTTCCCTGGCAATAAGATCGATGCGCTCACGCAGCGGGGTATCCAATTCGTAAAGGAATTTAAAGTCGCTTTTTTCCTCGCAGGCTTCGATAACAGCTTCAGCAAATTCTTCCGCACCGTCTCCACCATACTGCCAGTGCTTGGAAAGGGCCACTTTTGCTCCCGCTTCTTCGGCAATACGGCGAACAGCTTTGACTTCATTGTCTGTATCAGTATAGAAGTGGTTGATGCAAACCACCGGGGTAATTCCTGATTTTTTAATAGTGTTAATGTGATGGACCAGGTTTTCGCAGCCTTTTTCGACCCATTCAACATTTTCCTGCTTGTATGCCGGGTCAAGCGGCTGTCCCGGTTTGGGAACCGGTGCTCCACCGTGGCACTTCAGGGCCCGAATGGTAGCAACAAGCACAGCGCAGTCCGGGGTCAGTCCGGACATGCGGCACTTCAGGTTCCAGAATTTCTCAAACCCGATATCAGCAGCAAAACCGGACTCAGTGATCACATAATCTTTAAGCTTAAGGCCAACTCTGTCGGCAACGATGGAAGATTGGCCAATAGCGATATTGGCAAACGGCCCGGCATGCACAAATGCAGGCTGTCCTTCTATAGTCTGCATCAGGTTGGGATTGAGAGCTTCAACCATCCAGGCAGTCATAGCGCCGGCTACCTCAAGATCTTCAGTGGTAATCGGGTTGCCCCGCTTATCATACGCTGCCACAATTTTACCCATGCGCTCTCGCATGTCTTTTAAATCATTGGCCACAGCCAGGATAGCCATAACTTCGGAAGCTACGGCAATATCAAAACCGGAATGCATCATAAAACCATCTTTTCTGCCGCCAAGACCGATAATTATATTCCGCAGCGATTGGGCGCAGAAATCAATAACCCAGTTTAAGGAAACATTGCGCGGATCGATATTCAAACGCTTTACCTGATTGCGCTCCAAAAAAGCGTCGGTGGAATTAAATTCATGCTGCAGGCGAGAGGATATTGCGACCATACCGAGGTTATGAGCGTTCATGATCGCATTAATATCGCCGGTCAGTCCTAAAGAAAAGGGAGTCAAGGGGATGCACTGGGCCAGGCCCCCTCCGGCCGCGGACCCTTTTACGTTCATGGTCGGTCCACCGGAAGGTTGACGAATGTTAGCCATTACATCTTTACCCAGCTTACCCATTCCCTGGGTTAATCCCATAGTTGAAGTTGATTTTCCTTCACCGAGCGGGGTAGGAGTAATCGCTGTAACATCGATGTACTTGCCATCGGGTACATCTTTCTTTCTTTCTAATACTTTTTTGTAATCGACTTTGGCCACGTAATGGCCGTGGGGGAGGAGCTCTTCGGGATCAAGTCCAAGTTCCTCACCCAGTTCATAAACCTTCTTCATGTTCTTTTCCGCAGCTTCAGCAATTTCCCAGTCAGCATGTTTGGTGGGATCTAACGGCATTAAATCTACCTCCTTGTTTTTTTTAATTGAATGCTACGATAAAACGCAGGCTAAATGTTTTCTTCAACATAAATTGCCTAATTCCTGCAACAGTGTTCTTTTATTCACAGATTTTTTCTTGTTGCCAGAACTACTCTAGCTTTATTTTCGGTTAAGCTGCATCTTTTAAGTTAAAACCAGCTTAAGACTGTTCTTATAACCAGGTAAATTTAAACATGGAAACCCATGCTTCAACTGATATCATGTATGGAGGGGATGTCTCCCATCGAGGTGGCAGTTAAAGCTGCTCTTTCTACAGCTTCTGCAACCGCATCTGCAGCCATTAACCCGACCAGGCTAACATCGGCCTCAACAATGCCTGAAGAAAGGGCAAAAATTGTATCACCATCCCACATTGTGTGCGCCGGCCAAATCGAGCGGGCCAGACCATTGTGAGCCAGCTGGCATATCTTGTTTAATGCTGCCTTGTCAAATGAAGCATTGGTCGCTACCACCCCCAGGGTGGTGTTCCCTGAATAATTACCCTCGGCAAGGGTATAAAGTAGATCTGAAGTTTGCTCCATCGCCCCGGTTTCAGGATTGCGAGGGCCGGCCAGTAATTTTTTTTGCCGGTCATAAATATCCCCAAACGCATTTACTACCACAAGAGCGGAAACAATTAGATCGCCTATTTTAATTGCTACAGAAGCTTGCCCGGATTTCACCGCGTAATCCATCCCCCTAATTTTGCCCACTGTCGCGCCACAACCCGCTCCTATTGAACCTTCGGCCACCTGGCCATTTGAAGCCTCCCGGCAGGCCCGGTAACCCATTGCAGCATCGGGGCGGACAGATTCGTCACCGATAAATAAATCAAAAAGGACGGCAGCCGGGACGATAGGTACCTTAATATGGCCTACGGGAAATCCAAAGCCTTCTTCTTCAAGAAATTGGGACACCCCGCAAGCAGCATCAAGCCCAAAAGCGCTCCCGCCGCAAAGCAATATTGCCTGTACTTGATCAACCAGCTGACCCGGTCGCAGCAGGTCGGTTTCCCTGGTTCCAGGGGCAGACCCGCGCACTTCCACAGCTGCCCGAGCTCCATTTTCAATAAGCACCACCGTCACCCCGGTAAGCGCATTCAAATCAGAAGCAACCCCGACCCTTATTCCTTCTACATCAGTCAAGCCAGGAGACACCATCAATCACTCCTTATTATTAATGTTATAATTAAATTAACTTTTAGTAAATGAGATAATACAAAAAGATGTGTGTAGCGCTCTACTTTATAAAAATGCCCGGCAGTTTACAGACAGGGTAAAATAATGTAAAAATAATTGGAGCCAGTAAAAGAGTTATCCGGCTCCAATATTATCCAGTCAAACCAAAGCTATTAACTGCCTTAGCCGCAGGTTAAATTAGTTTTGATGTTCTTCTTTCGGTTTTTCGCTTTGTTCATTTTGTTGTTGAAAAGAAGCCCGTCGATCAGCTTTTTGATCAGCATCTTCTTCAGTTTTTGTTCCGTTTTTTTTCTCTGCGGAACTGTCAGTATCTGACCCGTTAACAGTTTCTTTGGCCTCCGGTTCAATGTCTTCATCAGTTTTATCTGTTGTCGCTTCTTCACCGGTATCAGTATCATCATCCTCATTCGACTTAGCCTGATCATACTCCGCAAATGCTACTGAAACCTTTTCTTCTTCAGACTTTGTATCTTCTTCTTTTTCTTCTTTTTCTTCGCTTATCGGGGGCAGCTCTTTCCCTTCCATCAGGGTTTTAATTTCTTCTGAATTAAGAGTTTCTCTCTCGATTAAAGCCTGGGCGATAGTTTCCAGTTTGGAACGGTTATCTTCCAAAATATCCTTGGCTTGCTGGTAACTGTTATCGATAGTTTTCCTAATCTCCTGGTCGATTGCTTTGGCAATTTCTTCACTGTAATCGCGGTCTCTTCCTAAATCACGACCAAGAAATACCTGGTTCTGCTTTCTGCCGAGGGTTATCGGTCCCAGGGTATCGCTCATGCCATATTCCATGATCATCTGCCTGACAATTTGGGTGGCCCGCTCCAGGTCATTCTGGGCACCGGTACTAATATCATTAAGAACCAGTTTTTCTGATACCCGGCCGCCGAGCAAAGTGCTGACCCGGTCTAAAAGTTCGGACCTGGTCATGTAGTAACGATCTTCTTCCGGAAACATCAAGGTGTAACCCCCTGCCTTGCCCCGTGGTATAATCGAAACTTTATGAACAGGGTCGGTGTGGGGAAGCAGGTACCCTACCAGGGCATGCCCGGCTTCATGATAAGCAACTATATTCTTCTCAAAGTCGCTGATTACCCGGCTTGTCTTTTGGGTACCGGCAACAACCCTCTCAACTGCTTCTTCCAAATGTTTCATCTTTATTTTCTTTTTGTTTTCGCGAGCCGCCAAAAGCGCCGCTTCATTAACTGCATTTTCCAGGTCGGCACCGGTGAACCCGGGAGTGCCCCTGGCCAACACTTTTAAATTAACATCCTCGGCAAGCTGTTTGCTTCTAGTGTGAACTTTTAATATATCAACCCGCCCTTTTACATCAGGCAGGGTGACGGTTACCTCGCGATCAAACCGCCCGGGCCTGAGCAGGGCAGGATCGAGGATATCGGGACGGTTGGTAGCGGCAATAATGATGATTCCTTCATTAACATCAAATCCATCCATCTCTACAAGCAGCTGGTTTAGAGTCTGCTCTCTTTCATCGTGACCTCCGCCAAGACCGGCGCCGCGCTGGCGTCCGACAGCATCTATTTCATCGATAAAAACTATACAGGGCGAATTTTTCTTGGCATTCTCAAACATGTCTCGAACCCTGGAAGCTCCGACCCCGACAAACATTTCAACAAAATCGGAACCGCTTATACTAAAAAAAGGCACGCCGGCCTCTCCGGCTACCGCCCTGCCTAGCAGGGTTTTTCCTGTTCCCGGGGGACCAACCAATAAAACCCCTTTGGGGATGCGGGCCCCGAGCGCAATATATTTACGGGGGTCTTTCAAAAAGTCTACTATTTCGGAAAGCTCGGCCCTTTCTTCATCAGCGCCGGCAACATCTTCAAATGTAACTTTCTTTTTGTCGCTTTCCTGGAGCTTGGCCTTACTTTTACCGAAATTCATCATCCGGTTGCCCCCGCCCTGGGACTGCTGCATAAAAAAGAAAAATATCCCGATGATCAAGAGAAAGGGGATCATGTAGGTAAGGGCGGTTTGCCACCATTCAGGGCCCCGTTCCGGGTGTGGCGAATAAGGTACTTCGTTATCCAATAAAAGTTCTGTTAGCTGGTGGTCTTCCGGACGGGTGGTCTCAATTTCCGTACCGTCAGCAAGCACAGCTTCTATTTCATTACCATAAGCAGAAACCTTTTCCACTTCACCGCGCTCAATTTGATTTATAAACTCGTTATAACTTATTTCTTCCGGTTCAGCACCGGTATTAAACGTTGAAAGTAAAATTACTACTATCAGGCCGATTAGCAGGTAGAACATTATTTGTCTGACAACTGGGCTCAAAAAGTAACCTCCTCTCCATTAAAGCCCTTAAAAACCTGATGTAAATTGTAACACACCGGTCGGGTTGAAGCAATAAAACCATGCTTCTTTTAAAAAATAATAAATACTTATAAGGCCGCTTTAAGCGTTTAGAATACACAGACTGGAAAGCTGGCGGTAATCTTCTCCATAATCGAGACCGTAACCAATGACAAAATGATCGGGAATGGCAAAACCACAGTAATCCGGTTCAAAATTGACTTCCCGTCTCTCAGGCTTATCCAACAGGGTAACCACTTTCAGTGAACGGGGCTTCCTGCTGCCCAGGTTATCGATCAGGTAGCTCAAGGTTAAACCGGTATCAACAATATCCTCTACAATGAGGACATCCTTATCCTGGATGTTTTGTTCCAGATCTTTCAAGATCCGCACTACTCCAGATGAAGAAGTACTATTCCCGTAGCTGGAGACAGCTATAAAATCTATTTCAACCGGTACATCCAATAGACGAATCAAGTCGCTTAAAAAAATTACCGCTCCTTTTAAAATACCGATTAATAAGGGCCTTTTACCGCGGTAGTCCTTTGATATCTGAAAAGCTAATTCTTTTACCCGTTTATTGATTTCTTCTGCAGATAACAGTATTGCCAATTCTTCTCCCGTTTTAATATTTGTTTCTACTGCGTTTTTTCGATTAGTTTTTTCTTCAGCCACGTTAGCTCCCCCTTAACCAGTTTTTATAGCGCTACTGTTGATATATCTAGATTCTATCAGAAATTTTCTTTGCGGACATCCTGGGCACAGTGTATTCCAAGATTAACACCCTTTCTGTCTGGCCAGTTACCCGGTATGGATGGGCAATTCTTTGGCCGGCCACCCAGATTATTTCACTTCCTGCCACAATTAGAGGCACGCTCTCGCGTTTTTCTCGAGGCACCTTCTGATCAATAAAGAAATCTTTTATTTTTTTGCCCCCTTCAGCTCCCTGGGGGTGAAATCGGGCTCCTGGCCATCTTGAACTTACTTTTAAAGATTTCGAGGGAAGCAGATCATAATCAAGCCAGGCGCGACACCTGTTTGGTGGCCTGTCTAGTGCATCTAGATCCACCAGATCAGCCTTGATAGCCCTCTTTCCGGGCAATACAACTTTTCCGGGAACTTTAAGCGGAGTTTCATTAATTTTTTCGATTCCACGATATGCGGAGCTGTAAATTATTAGATTATAATAATCCAGACACGCCCAAACCCCTCCAGGTAAAATTAATTCATCACCAGTATTGCCTTTTTCGGCCAGTCTGCGTACCTGTTCCACATGCTGTCGCCCTATTTTTCCCGGTGATAAATACTTTTTCAGGGTTAGATGCAATATCCTGTTTTTTAGGGCAGCAGGGAGCAGTATCAGTTCATCGCGCTTAAAAAAAATACTGTTTCCTCTCGGATGGGCCATCTCCAGATACTTACGCCTGGCCTGCTCTCGTAAAAAAGACCGATCTGCAGCCGCCACCTCAGCCAATCCGAAAAGGGCTTCCCTGACCCGGGGATTATAACGTTTTTCGAGCTCCGGAATCAGCTCCAGGCGTATTTTATTTCTGGTATAATCAGTTTCAAGGTTGCTCTTGTCAGTAAATGGCCGCAGGTTGTTTTCAAAACAATACCTTTCAATCTCGTAACGCCTCAGGCAAAGGAGGGGCCTGATCAATTCACAGCTACCTCTTTTTACTTTAGGTAATATTCCAGCCAATCCATCTACACCGGTACCCCTGAGCACATTTAAAAGGACAGTTTCCGCTTGATCATCAAGATGATGCCCCAGGGCAATTTTAGACGCATTATATTTTTTTGCAGTATCAAATAAAAAACCGTAACGAGCAAAGCGACCGGCTTCTTCTTCTGAAATACCTTTTTCTTTTTTCAGCCTTTTGATTTCAACTCTTTTCGACTCAAATGGGAGGGACCAGTTAGAGGCAGCCTTTTTTACTTCAGCTTCTTCAATGCCAGCCTCTTCTCTTAAACAGTGGTTTAAATGCGCCACAATTAGTTTTAAGTTTAATTCATGGGAGAGTCGGTGAAGCATATGTATAAGAGTAAAAGAGTCAGGCCCTCCGGAAACGGCAACAATAACAGTATCGCCATTTTTTAAAAGGCCCTGGTGATCTATAAATTCTTTAACCTTTTTTATCTTTTCCATCAGCAATCACGACCTATCGCTTGAGAAGCCGGGTAAAGATTGCCTGGACAAAAAAACACCCTGTAGCAGAGTGCCTTAAAGTTAGTGACCACACTGAGAAAAATTAAACTATTCTTCGCGGCACGTACTGCCGCGGCTCCCTCTTTTTGATTCAGTATTGCGCTTGAGATCTAATAACCGTTCGTCGCTTTCTTTAAAAAAGCGGCTCATCTTATCTTCAAAAGAACTTTTGTGCACTGATTTCGACTTATTGCTTTTCTTATTGGAAGGTGATTCCTTTTTCTGGGTCTGCTTGATTGAAAGAGCGATTTTTCCATTATCCTCAACTGAAAGCACTTTTACCTTAACCTTGTCATCTTTTTTGTAATAATCATTGATGTCTTTCACATATTCATCTGCCACTTCAGATATATGGACTAAACCTGTTGATCCGTCGGGCAATTCCACAAAAGCACCAAATTTCGTTATACCGGTTATCACTCCTTCCACAATACTGCTCGTAACAATCTCTTTCTTGATGAAAAACTCCTCCTTGATCATGTTTGATAATTAATAACAATAACCTAATCGTAATCATCGCTATAGCAAGCCTAACTGGTCATTTTAAACTAATCATATTATAACTTTTTAAATATTATTGTCAATCCTCCAGCCGGAATATTGTTTCATTCGGCCTAATCAATCCTAACCGTTCTCTGGCTAGAATTTCAATATAATCATAATCTTCCAGTCGATCAATTTTCAGCTCGGCCATTTCTTTGCGCATTTCATTTTTTTTTATTCTTTCTTCATACTCCCTGAGTTCCGCCTGGGTTTGTTGGTACCGAACATACTGCGCAACAATTATCACTAAAAGAACACAGATCAGCAAAAAACCAACCGCACTAATCAACCTGTACATACTATAACCTTTACCACGCGGGCGGTGTGGAAAATTAGAAACCGATCTCTTATCTTTTTTGTTTTTTAATACCATGTCTTTTACACCCTTATTTTGGAAAAAATCCCCCCAAAAGCGGGGGGATTAACCGGTCCTGACCAATACTTATAGTCCTATAATGCCGGCATCTTACTTTACTTTTTCTTTTAGAGCCTTTCCCGGCTTGAATGCAGGCACCTTCAAGGCCGGAATTTTGATCTTTTCCCCTGTAGCAGGATTCCGACCCTCACGTGCCTTGCGATTTCTGACTTCAAATGTACCAAAACCAACTAGCTGGACCTTATCCCCTTTCTTTAAACCTTCAGTAATGCTGTCCAAAACCGCTTTTACCGCTTTTTCACTATCTTTTTTTGACATTCCTGCATTTTCAGCAACCAGATCTACAAGCTCAGACTTATTCACAGCCTAAAACCCTCCTTGTTCAAAGTAGTTTTCCCTTTATTGCAATGTTTATTCGACTTAGCTTTGAAGATTCCTGCCTTATTTACGAATTTTCCTTAATTTTTTAGCCTCTTCCCACCATTTATCCAGGGTTTCAAGAGAAAAACTGGTGATTGGGTGCCCTGTTTTTTCAACTTGCTCCAACACATAATGAAATCTATCCATAAATTTATTTACTGCTTTACCTAGAGCCAGCTCCGGATTAACTTTTATAAAACGGGATATATTAACAATGGTAAAAAGGTAGTCACCCAGTTCTTCCTCGATAGAATCCTGATTTTTTGAAGCAAAGGCTTCCTCCAATTCATTAAGCTCTTCCCTGGCTTTATCAAGCGCTCCCTGGACACAGGGCCAATCAAAGCCAGCTTCAGCCGCTTTCTTTTGCAGCTTGTACGCTTTAAGCAATGCGGGAAGGGAAGGATCTACAGAGTGTCTTTCCCTGATGTCCTCTTTTTCTTTTTCTACTTTATCCCGGCTGTCCGCTGCTTTAGCCCTGTTTTTTAACTTTCTTTCATCTGATTTTATTTGCTCCCACAGCACCTTAACCTCTGAAGGATCGGCCGCGTTTTCCCGGCCAAACACATGGGGGTGGCGCCTGATTAATTTTTCAGTAATATCATCAACAACCTCGAAAAAGCCAAAACGCTTATCTTCACTGGCAATTCTGCTGTGAAAAACTACCTGCAAAAGAAGATCACCCAATTCTTCCCTGAGCAGGCTGTCATCTTGTTGCTCAATAGCGGCAATCACTTCATAGGCTTCCTCAACCAGGTACTGCCGCAAACTTTGATGGGTTTGCTGCTTATCCCAGGGACAGCCGTCTTCGGCGCGCAGTTTACCCATGACTGCAATTAAATCTCCCATTGTATAACCCTGATAGGGAGGCAAATAAACCGCTGTTTGAGAAATAAATATATTTCGCTGATCCAATTTCCTTAAAGGGAGCTTCCAATACTTATTCCTTTTCATGCCGGCAGCCCTAATTACAGTTACCGGGTGCTCTTTCGGATATAAATCCATCAACCTCTTTTTCAGGCGAGAGGCCACCGGGCGGCTCCAAACTTTTACAAACACAAGATGATTGGGACTGGGTTCTTTCTGCCGTTCGATTGCCTGGGCATCCTTAATAATCATTCCTTCGTGCAAACCCAACTGCAAAGACTTTATAAAGGATTCTAAAAAGCCGGGCGCCGGAATAACCTCTAATTTTACCTGGTGTTCAGAACATATTTTGCGGAGATGTTTAGTTGAAGCATCTTCAAGGAAAGGGTTTCCAGGCACTGCATAGTAAATTATACCGTGTTTTTTTGCAGCCCGGATCAACCTATTAGATACGGTGCGGTTAGCCTGTTCAAAACTGACAGCTTTTTTATAAAACCGCTCAAAAGAATGAACTTTTTTCTTTGAGGCAATCAGCCTGGCTGCCGGATGTTGTAACTTCTGCAAATATACCGGATATCTGCCCTTTAAATATTTAAAGGCCTCGCGAGATAAAAAATCCGTTTTACTCGGTCCCAGTCCTATTACAATTATTTTTTGCATATTTTTCACCCTTCAATTAACTTCTCCTCAACAAACGAAATCGTTCAGCCAGCTTTATTAGCCAGGCCCCGGCGAAGGGAACCATTTGCAATTCTTCGCGGTTGATTCCCCCGGAAAGCATCATAAACAATCCATAAAAAATTATGCCCACAACAATAGCTCCCAGGGTTGCCACTCCATTGAGTTGACCGGGTGACAGCATTGATTCCGCTCCCCTGATAATAACATGATATGCCGCCAATACCAATATTGACATTGCGAGAATTCCTAAACCCGGCAACACAACCAACTCTCTCCATTTGGGCTGCCATTCGGCAAACCGGTGAACATGGTAAAGATTGAAGGCAGCTGCCACCCCAAGCCCAATCCCAGTAGCGAGCGCTGCTCCTCCCACATTTAATGCAGGAACAGCAGTTAAAAACCAGGAAAGAACGATTTTAACCAGCCCCCCATAAAACATGTTTAATGCCGGAAGAATTGGCCGGCCCAACCCCTGGATAATTCCTGTCGTTGAAACATAGAGGCATAAAGGAATTACCGACCAGGACATGTAAGCCAGGGAGTAACCTGCCTCAGCATTATCAAACAATAAAATAGTGACCGGTTCAGCCAAAAGGTAAAGCCCTGCCGCGGCAGGGAAAGAAAACAGTACGGTTAGCTTAACAGCCATTGCAGAACGAGCGCTAATCAGCTGTTTGTTCGCAAGAATATAAGCTTCGGAAATTGCAGGAACCAAACTTATGCTCAAAGCCAGTGCCACCACATTGGGGAAGTATACAACCGGACCGGCCATTCCAGTAAGCTGTCCATATAAAGCTCGTCCTGTCTCCAGGTCAAAACCAGCAGCCTGCAGTTGGCGCGGGACAACCGCCAGGTCGATCAAAGAAATTAAGGGAATTACCAGACCTCCGATCGTCACCGGAACGGCTAAACGCATGATCCGGGCTATGATCGCACCAACCGGAGCCGGCAGATGATCCTTTTGACTTTCAGCTTGCTCTAACAGAAGGCCGCGTTTTCGCCAGTAGTAACCACCCAACAATAAAAATCCCCCCAAACCACCGGCAGCGGCCCCGGAAGCGGCGCCGGCAGCCGCATGGTGCAAACTAACAGGAAGTAAAAGAAAAATCATGGCTATTGAAAAACCGACCCGCACCAGTTGTTCAACTATTTGCGAAGCGGCAGTAGGGATCATATTTTGCTGACCCTGAAAAAATCCACGCAGAGCAGCCATTATTGTAACGAAAAAAATCGCCGGTGAAATAGCCATCAAGGGATAAACCGCTTCCAAGTCCCTAACTACCATTCCGGCGAAAAATTCAGCACCAAAAAATAAGAGCAAGGTAATAATAAAACCAGTCAAAGTAAGGATAAGAAAGGCAATGCGGAATGTCCTCAAGGCCTCACGGTAATCATTTAAGGTCAGCCTTTCAGCCATTATTTTCGATAAGGCTACAGGAATTCCGGCCGTCGAAATTACAAGCAAAGTAGAATATACCGGGTAAGCATACATAAAAAGACCAATTCCCTCATCTCCCAGCAAAGCGGCCAGGACAATGCGAAAGAAGGCCCCGATTATCCTGGCGGCAACACCGGTTACAGCCAGGATAGCCGCTCCCTTAACAAAAGAAATACTGGTACTGGACAATTGCTTTAACCTTCTTTGCTGTTTATTGATTATTACTAAGAGTTAGCCTCTAATCGGCTATTCGATCAACTATTGTGAAATAGTTCTGCGGGTAATTATAACAATTAAACATTTTGACTGCTACCTGCTTTTATTACTGAAGGTTGGCTGAAGAGCAATTAATTCTTCAAAAAACGAAGTTAATTCAAGCAGGCGATCTTCCCGGTTAAAAGAACTTTTAATCTTTAGGCAAAGCGGTTTCTTCGACCTTATGGTTATTCTTTCCTCTTCAATCGTTAAAATATCTTTTAATATACGGCTATCAATGGCCATTCCGGGAGCAAATTGAATGAGAACATCCTTTTGCTGTCGGATTGATTCTACCCCAAGCTCTATAGCGATAATCCTCAATTCTGCGATTGCCAGCAAGTTATTAACCGCAGCAGGAGAAGGACCGAAACGATCAACCATTTCTTCTTCAATTTCTCGCAGTTCTTCACGATTTCTAGCATTATAAATACGCTGGTAAAAGTCAATTTTTTGTCCCTGATCAGCAATATAAGAAGAGGGAAGATAAGCGCTGACCTGTATTTCAAGCCTGGGATCAATCTTTTTAACCGGCTTTTCATTTTTTAGTTCCGCCACTGCTCGGTCAAGCAGTTTACAGTATAGATCAAAACCTACAGCAGCAATAAAACCGTGCTGTTCGGCACCTAGTATATTTCCCGCCCCGCGAATTTCCAAGTCCCGAAGCGCTATTTTAAAACCAGAACCTAACTCGGTAAACTCTTTTACCGCTTTTAACCTTTTCTGGGCTGTTTCTGAAACCACTTTGTCCTTGCGGTAAGTCAGGTAAGCATAAGCCAGGCGGTTTGAACGACCAACCCGGCCCCTAATCTGGTAGAGCTGCGCCAGGCCAAATTTATCTGCTTCATAAACAATTAAAGTATTAACATTGGGAATATCCAGTCCTGATTCGATGATTGTGGTACAAACTAAAATTTGATATTTGCCATCCTGAAAGTCAACCATAATATTTCCCAGGGTAGCTTCGCTCATCTGCCCGTGGGCCACTGCCACCGGGACGTGGGGAAACATTTTTTGGATCCGATTGGCGAAAGCATCAATATGGTCGACCCGATTGAAAACAATAAAAGCCTGCCCATCGCGATTGAGTTCCCGTTGAACCGCCTCTTTTACCAGATCATCACTATATTCAAGGACATAAGTTTGCACCGGATAACGATCTTCAGGCGGTGAATCAATCACGCTCAAATCCCGGGCCCTGGCCAGTGAAAGATGAAGGGTTCTTGGAATCGGGGTTGCCGTCATTGCCAAAGTGTCAACTTCCAAACGCAGCTTCTTAAGTTTTTCTTTCTGCCGTACCCCGAAGCGCTGTTCCTCATCAAGCACAAAAAGACCGAGGTCATTAAAACCGATATCTTCGGATAAAAGACGGTGAGTGCCAATTATAATATCAATTTTACCGGCAGCCAGGTCTTTGAGAATTGTTCTTTGTTCCGGTTTTGCAATAAATCGGCTTAGCTGCGCTACCCTTACCGGAAAACCTTCAAAACGCTCCTGAAAAGTACGGTAGTGTTGCTGCGCCAGTACAGTGGTCGGCACAAGTATAGCTACCTGCTTTCCTTCCATGACCACCTTAAAAGCCGCCCGCATTGCCACTTCGGTTTTACCATAACCAACATCGCCGCAAACCAGGCGGTCCATGGGGTACTGCTTTTCCAGATCCGCCTTCACTTCTTGAATAGCCTGCAGTTGATCGGGGGTTTCCTCGTAGGGAAAGTGAGTCTCAAATTCCTGCTGCCAGGGATGCTCCGGTCCGAAACTGTAACCCGTCGAGGCCTGCCTGGCAGCATACAGGGAAAGAAGCTCCCGGGCCAGCTCTTCGACAGATTGACTCACTTTTTTCTTCAGACGCGGCCACTCATTCCCGCCAAGTTTGTGCAGCTGGGGTGGCGGTGATTCTTTGCCTGAATACTTTTGAATCAGGTTGATCTGCTCCACCGGGATATAAAGTTTATCTGTCTCCTTATACTTGAGCAAAAGATAATCGCGCTCTACACTTCCGATTTCCAGGGTTCTGATCCCCTGGTATTTCCCAATACCGTGTTGTTCATGCACAACATAATCACCGGCCGAAAGTTCCCGGTAGTCACTAAGCCGGATTCCCTCCTGCGATTTTAAACGCTTTTTCTTCCTGCGCCTCGGCAGCAAGTTTTGTTCTGAAATTACCACCAAGCGCAAATCAGGAAAAACCAGGCCTTCATCCAAACTGCCTTCTAAAACCTGGGGCCGGGCTAGTTCATAATTGTAACCGCCGCCATTTCCCGGCGCACTTTCTTCACTAAAAACACCTTGCTGCGCTAGTTGATCCAACAAACCCCGTCCCCGTTGAATGCTGGGTGAAACCAGGTAAACCCGGTAGTCCTTTCTGAGCCATTCCCGGTAATCGGTTTTAAATAGGTCCCACTGTCCGTGGTAATAAGGGATAGTTGTAGATTCCAGGTTAAAAGCTTCTTTAGGCTTGAACAATCCGCCTGTTCCCTGAAATAATGAGCAGCTCACCAGGGGACAGGGAATTCCGGGAAATAACTCGTTTTTATGCCAAACCAGTTGATCGGGAGTTTTTAACAGTTCTCTTTCCACCGGGGAATTGTTGAAGTGATTTTCCAGTTCCTGACGGAAATTAACTGCGGCTTCCGCCACAGCTGCAGGATCTTCAACAAATACTAAAAACTCAGGGGATAGATAATCAAATAATGAGTTTCCTTCGCCATAAAAAAATGGAAAATATCCGCTTAAATAATCGAGCCCTTCAGGATAAGCCAGTCTTTCCAGGTGTCGCTCAACCTCACTTTTTAACTTCGCGGCCCTTTCTTTTTCACCACGCCGTTGAAGCCTGGTGACCGCCTGTTCCAACATTTGCCAGACATGCTTTACGCCATTCCGGTAATATTTTTCCGGCAGAACAAGTTCTCGCGCAGGAGAAACCGTTACTGTCGAAGCATAATCGGTAGAGCGCTGAGTAGCCGGATCAAAAAAACGCAGGGTTTGGATGGTATCATCGAATAAATCCAGGCGAAATGGAAGCACATATCCCGTAGGATATATGTCAATTATTTCACCGCGGGCGCTAAATTGCCCTCTGGTTTCTGTTAAAGAAACTCTTTTATAACCCATATCAGTCAATTGGCCAATCAGTTCCTGGCGGTCTACTTTTTGTCCAGGTTGTAAGTTCATTGTCAACTCGTGCCAAATACTAACCGGAAGCATTCTGGACTGCATGGCCGAGGCTGTTGTAACGTAAACACCTTCCTGGTTGCTGGTAACCCATTCGAGAAACTGCAGGCGCATTTGCTGATACTCTTCGCTGCGGGAGAGGACTTCGGTGTTCAAAAAAAATTCCCGGGATGGCAACATCCTTACCGGCACCGATGAAAATACGCTTAAATTTGCGTACATTTTTTCCAATCGGTTAATATCCGGAACTACCACCAGGGAAGGCCGCCTGCATTCGGTGGCTAAGGCAGCCATTAAAAAGGCCCTGGCCCCGCTATCAAGTCCATAGAGCATGGTCCTGTAACCGGGATGCCTGGTTAATTTCCCGGTAATTGCATTAAATAATTGATTTTCTTTCCATAGCTCCAGTAATTCGTCAGACAAAAGAACTTCCTCCCTGAAAATTATGAACCAAATATTTAGTACATTACAAGAGAGGGGAAAATATAATAATCCCCCATCTTGAGTGTACATTTATAAGGCAATATAGACAAATCTTTTATCGATAAAGTTTAGCTTTATTTTTTCTTAAACTTTTCTTATGCTTTTAAGCATACCTTAAGAGTATAGCCTGCATTATATGAGTCGTCAATTACGGTCTGCTTTTGGGTAAGAGCCTAATAGTTTAAAAAACGGTACTGTTTCTTGGATATCTTTCCAGAGTTCGACTTTCACCGATTCACTGCGATGTCCTTCACAGTCAATAAAAAAGAGCCAATCACCAATCATTTGCCTGGAAGGCCTTGATTCAATCCTGGTTAAGTTAATATTTCGTTGAGCAAAAAACCCTAATACTTTGTAAAGGCTTCCCGGGCGATCGGCTAGAGTAAGCACCATAGAAGTTTTATCCGCCCCGGTAGGAGGGTGATCTTCCCAGGAAAGGATGACAAAGCGAGTCTTATTATCTTCATTATCCTGAACTCCTTCTTGCAAAATGGTAAGATTGAATAATTCCGCAGCACGTCTGGGGGCTATGGCCGCCCGTCCGAATTTGCCTGCAATACTTTTTGCCGCCGCCGCTGTACTCTCCACAGGAATACACTCAGCCTCGGGAAGGAAGCAATTTAAATACTCAGCACACTGTCCAAGTGCGTGAGGATGGGATAAAACCGTATCAATCAACCCCGGAGCAATATTTTTTTCCGCCATCAAACATTGGCGCACCGGATAATATAATTCATGGCATATATAAATTCCTTCCTGCCTGGCCAGGTGATCGAGGGTGATTGTAATCCCTCCTTCCAAACTATTTTCCAGGGGTACCAACCCTTCTTCAATTTCTCCTGTCTGAACAGCATTTATTACCCCGCCGATAGTCGAGTACTCGCATACTGTTTTATTGCCATCCTTATTATACAACAGGGCTGCCTCTTCAGAAAAAGTGCCCTGTGGTCCAAGATAACCCAGTTTTCCAACCGACATTTAAAGTCCTCCTCCTGCAGCCAGATCTTTACCAACATGAACCGAACGTCCAACCGCTTTTGCTATCGGGTCAATCGCATTAAGAAGGCGGGAAAACTTTTCCGGAGTGAGCGACTGAGGCCCGTCACAGAGTGCTTCCGCCGGCTTGTGATGGACTTCTATCAACAACCCATCAGCGCCCGCAGCCACAGCTGCTTGAGATAGGGGAGCAGCCAGGCGCCAGATGCCGCTGGAATGACAGGGGTCGGCAATTACCGGCAAGTGGCTTAACTCCTTGGCCTGGGGAATAGCGCTTATATCGAGTGTGCTGCGGGTAGAGGTTTCAAAAGTGCGTATTCCCCTTTCACACAAGATTACCTGAAAATTGTTTTCTGCTAAAACATATTCTGCCGCCATCAACCACTCTTCCACGGTAGCCGCCAGACCTCGTTTAAGTAAAACCGGTTTGCCGCTGCGCCCAACTTCGCGCAACAGAGAAAAGTTTTGCATATTACGGGCGCCAACCTGGATTATATCAGTATAATTTGCTACCATTTCAACTTCCTGTGGATTTAGTACTTCAGTTACAATTTTTAAGCCGGTCTCCTGCCTGGCCCTGTCCAGCATTTTTAATCCTTCCAGTTCTAACCCCTGGAAGGCGTAGGGAGATGAGCGTGGTTTGAAGGCACCCCCGCGCAGCACCTGCGCTCCAGCTAATTTAACCTGCCGGGCAATAGTTAAAAGCTGTTCTTCATTTTCTACGGCACAGGGTCCGGCCATAACCACGATCTGAGAACCGCCAATTGCGAGTTCTCCAACTTTTATCACACTTTTGGTTGTTTTCACCTCTCGACTAACTAACTTGTAAGGAGCGCTAATCGGGACCACTTTTTCCACACCTGGTAGCACTTCCAGTCCGGTAGGAAAAACCACTTTTTGTCCCCCTACTGCACCAATCACCACTCTTTCTGTCCCCTGAATCCGGTGCGGGGAAAAACCCATTTCTCCTAACTTGCTTTCCACACCCTCGACTTGTACTTTTTCCGCTCCCGGCTGCATAACAACAATCATTTTAACAACTCCCTTCAAAATGTAAATTAATTATTTAAATAAAAAAACCGCCCCTAAAAGGGACGGAATTTATATCCGCGTTACCACCCAAATTGATGACAGCATCCACTCTGCAGGTACGGGCGCCGAAATAAGGTGCCGATACCCTCTTCCAGTAACGGGGAAGAACCGTTAGCGCCTACTTTGCTTGCGGGCTTTCAGCGAAAAGCTTCAAAGGGAACTTCAATCAGGGGCCTGCCTGGCACGGCTTTCAGCCTGTGGCTGTACCTCTCTGTTCGGTTGGCGCACCGGATTTACTTTCCTTCTTCATTGCTTTTAAGTTTTATTCATTGGTAAATGCCAACTAATTGAAATGTATATTAACACATCATTCCGCGGAAGGCAACCCCTGGTTATAATTATTCATTGCTGTTTCCAATCCATTTTTCACAAAAGCAAGGATTGCCTCAACAGCACGATCTTTCGCTTCGTTGATTAGCTCACTATCAGGGGGTTCTAGTGGTTGTAAGACATAATCAGCTGTTTCCATCCAAGGTGGAGGTTTGCCAATCCCCATGCGCAGGCGGGGAAAAGCTTCCGTGCCCAGTGCATTAATAATTGACTGCACCCCGCGATGCCCGGCTCCACTTCCTTTTTTACGCAGGCGAATAGTTCCCGGGGGCAAATCCAGATCATCATAGATTATCAGCAGCTTCTCCAAATCAATCCGGTAGTTTTTTACTAATTCATGCACAGCAAGGCCACTGCGGTTCATATAGGTTAAAGGTTGAGCCAGGACAAGGTTATGACCGCTGTAGCTAACTTCAGCTACCAAAGAACGGTGCTTTTGCCTGGGCGGATTTGCATCTAAGCGATGTGCAAGGGCTTCCACTACTTGAAAACCAAGATTATGTCTGCTCCCGAAATACTCTTTTTTTGGATTTCCCAAACCAACGATTAGGTGCATTCAATCAACCTCATCCGCCATATATTGTCCCACTAAGATTAATGCCCCTACAAAAGGGGCATCTAAACTAAGCATTTTAAGGTAACCTGCCATTTAGCTTTATTAGCTTTCTTCTTCAGTCTCTTCAGCAGCAGGTTCTTCTTCAGCAGCCTCTTCGGCAGCTTCTTCACCTTCTTCTACAACTTCTTCTTCTAAGTCAGGTTCTAACTCTTCTTCAGACATTGGTGCAAGTACCTGAGCCAGAATAGTATCCGCTGGTGTAATTAACTCAACATCGTCTCCCATTACCAGGCTTTCAGCGGTAATACTGTCCCCGATGTTTAACCCTGAAATATCGACATCAAACTGTTCAGGGATATCACCAGGCAGACATTCAACATCAACTTCCCGGGTAACTAAGGACAAAACACCGCCTTCATTAACACCAACCGGTTCTCCCTCAAAATTAAGGTGGACAGAAACTTCGATCTTATCGGTCATTGAAATGCGGATAAAATCAACATGGAGGATGCGATCCTGATAAAGAATATCTCTCTGGATATCTCTAAACATAACCGTTTCCTGGCGTGTTTTTTTACCCCTGGATTTAACCTTGAGATCGAGCAGCACATTACTGCCTCCTGTAGTTAAAACCTGCCTTAAAGTCCTCCCATCAACTACCAGGGGAAAGTTATCGGCGCCCCTTCCGTAAAGGACTGCCGGCACTTTGTCATCCCGGCGCAGCTGGTGGCGTTCCCCCTTGGTTTGTGACGGACGAGTATAAACTTCCATTTCCATTCTTTCCATTCATTCATGCCTCCTTCTGCAATAGTATACTGCAGGAAGCAATGAAGATCAACTCAATCAAAAAGTTCGCTCACCGAACGTTTTTCCTGGATCCGTTTAATTGCTTCTCCTATTAAAGGGGCGACTGAAAGAGCTTTAAAACAATCTCTTTTGCCTCTTAATACACTTTTATCGACCGGGATAGTGTTGGCATAAACCACTTCGGTAATACTGGAATTGCTGAGGCGATCAATGGCCTTTCCGGAAAAAACCGGGTGGGTACAACAGGAAAAGACTTCTTTCGCCCCTGTATTAATCAGCGCTTCCGCTCCATGTACCAGGGTGCCGGCGGTATCGATCATATCATCAATGAATATTGCTGTCTTCCCTTTTACATCGCCGATTATATTCATGACCTCCGCTTCATTAGGTGAAGGCCTCTTCTTATCAATAATCGCAAGGGGCATCATCAGACGATTGGCTAAATCTCTTGCCCTGGTAACCCCGCCAAGATCGGGGGATACCACCACTCCATTTTCGATTTTTTTCTCAATAAAATAATTAGCCAGAATGGGCAGGGCTGTCAAGTGGTCTAAAGGAATGTTAAAAAAGCCTTGAATCTGACCGGCGTGCAAATCCATAGCGACAACCCGGTTTGCTCCTGCAGCCGAAATTAAATCGGCAATCAACTTGGCGGTAACCGGATCCCGGGCCCTGGTTTTGCGATCCTGCCGGGCATAAGCATAGTAAGGAATAACCGCATTAACCGACTTGACTGAAGCCCGCTTGAGAGCATCAATGAGAATTAAAAGTTCTAAAATGCTTTCATTAATGGGGCCGCATAGAGGCTGGATCAAAAAGGAATTAGTGCCACGAACACTTTCATTAATACTGATCGATATTTCTCCGTCACTGAAACGAGACACTTCACTTTTACCCAAAGGGACTTTTAAATAATCGCTAATTTCCTCCGCTAATTCCCTGTTGGCGCTGCCGCAAAAAATCTTTAAACTGTTATTGGTTCCCACCTTTAACCCTCCTGTGTATATTCTTTGCAGTTAAATGTTTTATCCTTTTAGGGCGTTAAATACTTCTTTCTCTTTCCTGTTCCGGTTTTCCTGCCAGCTTGAGATTTTGCCTCATAAAGTTTGATCAATCCCGCCATTAAGATCTAAATGTCTATCTAAATATTGCAAACCAAACAATAAATTGCTAACAGATTTTTGATTAGCCAATCTAATAAAACCTGGTAAGGGGAACACCGGTATTTTAAATTGCTATATTAGATTACTCCTGAATTGATGAGCTTTTTAGCAGTCGTACAACTAATAATTCTACTGGTGATTTCCACTTAATCAAGATACGCATAGGGACCTGTCCTGGAACCGGCTTGAACAACTCTATTCCGGATTACCGAATGCTCAACAACAGCCCGATCTTTGATGGTTGCATTTTCCAGGTGTGTGCCCGGACCAATATGGCAACACTCCCCGATGGTAGTTTTTCCTTCTATCACACAATTTGGACCAATAATCGTATCAGGACCTACTAAGACGTCACGATCAATATATACAGTTGCCGGATCGATCAGGGTGACCCCATCCACCATCAACTTTGCATTAATCCTTACCCGAACCAGGCTGGTCGCTTCTGCCAACTGCACGCGGTTGTTAATTCCCAGCCCCACCCGGTAATCGTCAATGCAGTATGCTCCAACTCCCAGGTTGTCTTTATAAAACATATTGAGAACCTCGGGAAGGTAGTATTCTTTCTGCACATTGTCAGTGTTAAGATGGGGAAGATAACGCCGAAGCAGGTTTAAATCAAAACAGTAAGTGCCGGTGTTGATCTCCCTAATTTCCTTTTCCGCCAGAGCGGCATCTTTATCCTCCACAACCTTTTCCACCAAACCGTTTCCATCACGAACAACCCGGCCATAACCGTACGGATTTTGCAGGACAGTAGTTGCCACAGCGGCGGCATTTGTGCCTTGACTATCAAGAAGTTTTTTTAAATGGACTGATTCTAAGAGCGGGGTATCACCACAAAGGACCAGTAAAGTCCCTTCCCGGGGCAATTCACCAAGTGTTTCCATCACGGCATGACCCGTCCCCAGCTGATTTTCCTGGTGGACATACTGCCAGTTATCATTCGTGGTCTCTATAACCTGAGAAGCGCCGTGGCCGACAACAATTAAAATATTACCTGTCAGCTCAGCAGCGCTTTCCAAAATATAATTCAGCATTGGCCGGCCACAAATCGGATGAATAACCTTGGGCAGCCGGGAGCGCATCCGTTTGCCCTCTCCTGCAGCCAAGACTACGGCCCATAACTTACTCATAAACAGCCCCTCCTATTTTTTCTACTGTTTTTAATAACTACCAGCATACTTATTATCGTTATTATACTGCAGTTATTAAGGAAGGGGCAAAATATTTATTAATTGATCAAACCGTCACCGCTTTTTGCTTTAAAGCAGCGGTGTAAGCACTGATTACCGTTTCCTGGATCATCTCCCTTGTTTTAGAATTAATCGGATGAGCAATATCCTTAAACTCTCCATTGGGGTTTCGTTTGCTGGGCATAGCTACGAATAACCCATTGCGACCTTCAATAATGCGTAGATCATGAATAGCAAACATGTCATTAAGCGTAATTGAAACAATTGCCTTCATCTTTCCTTCCTGGTTTATGCTTCTAATTCTGACATCAGTAACAAACATTTCCACTATCCCCCCTGTGAATTAATAATTTAAGTATGGACTATAACTCGTTTAAATTAATAAATTGCCGTGCTTCAGTTATTAGTTATCATGAGAACTATTTCACTTGTTGCCTAAAATTAGCAGTATCCTGGTCCGACAGAAAAGCACCTGCCCATAAATAACAGGTTAAAGCTCATCATATTTGCTTTCATTCTAAAAATAAGTTACCATAAGCTTTGAAAAAAATTTTGTTGAGAAGAGTTTGTAATTTGTGTATAAAATTAATATCGAGAACCTGTAATCTGTGTACAAGTTTAAATGAATTATAGTTAGTTTGCTATTGCTCTATTTGGCATTTTTTCGAAAGCTTACGTGCGAAAATTCGTAAGTTATTTGCTAAAATTAAATAAAGTAAATTTTTCCTAATTCGCAAGTGAACGGGAATGATCACGATGAAACCTAAAGAATTTGGGCATTTGCTCAAAGCGCTGCGCCAAAAAAGCATTGACCACTCAGGAAACCGCTGGACCCGGGAAAATTTAAGTAAGAGGGTAAATCTAACTGAAGATCAGCTGGGCAGGTTGGAAAGAGGAGAGAGAAAATATCTTGACAACCAAACTCTTAAGCTCTTAGCTGACTCTTTCAACTTAACCAACCTGGAAAAAAAAGAATTTTTTTACGCCGCTTCAGGCTTTGCAGACCATGAGTTATTTAGCGGAGATGAACCGGAATCACAGCTGCAAGCACTTTTAAGAGAAATTGAAGGTATTCTTGTCCCGGCTTTCGTAATCGATGCTTATTGCGACTTTGTTGCTGTAAATACAGCAGCGCTTAATTTATTTGTTTTAACAAGTGAAATCCTGAACTACGCTGCGAAAATCCCCGCCGGTTACAACATTTTAAACTTTATTTATTCTCCGCAATTTGGCTGTAAAGAAATTTTTGGAGTCTCATGGAGCAGGATAGCTACTATTGAAGTCCTCTTGTTTCGCCGCTCTTCTCTTCGCTATCGACACACTGATTATTTCAAATACATACTAAATACACTTCTAAAAGAAGACCAGTTCAATATTGATTGGTACTCCAGTCACATATACGAAAGCCACCATGAATTAACTTATGAACCCTTTAAATACTGGCATCCCCACTATGGTCCGCTGTCATATATTGCCGCTGAAACTATAATCAACACTAAAAAAGGTCACCTTTACCTGGTTTTATACAATCCCACTGACAATGAAACCATGAAGGTTTTTTCAGACCTGACAGGCCAAAACAACAACCTGGTCTATAGAATCTCCAGCTGGCCTGAAAAAAGCTGGTAAATTTACCGCAGGTAATCTATTACTTTTCTAACTTTTTAGAAATTATTTCAATCCCCCAAAACACCCTTAACCAATTCCAGATCCTTTACCTTGTCAACATCTATGCCCAATTCCGCCAGTTCGCAAATGACCGCCCTGGCCTTGAGGTTTAACAAGTTTGAAAGGAACCGCTCCAGGTCAGAAACAGAAAGTTTTTTGCATAAATATTTAATTATCAGGTTGCCGGGCAATATCTTTATCAGTTTGAGCGGCTTTTTGCGGTAAGATATAAACATTTCAAGACGTTTTCTATTATTCAAAAACCAACCCGGACGCAAAAGGGCCAGGTTACCCCCGGTAACAAGCCCTTCCTTGAGACGAACGTAGGTGCGTTCAGTTTCGGGAAAGTTCTCGGCAAAAGCTTTCCGCCGCAAAACAGGGTAATAAAAATCTTGATCCAGGGGAGCACAAAGGCTTAAATATTCTTCAACCCCGCCAGGTTTCAATAAAGGAATATCGCCGGTTACCACCAGGGCAACCCGGTCCCGGGGCATAATTTCTAAGGCAGCGGCCAGATTATCAAGCATACTCCCGGATTCCGGAACTAGATCAAATACATACCCGTCCTCTCGCAATTTTAAGAGTTCTCTTTCAGGGCCTACCACAACTGTCTTCCCGATAGATGGAGCTTTATTTAAAGCTTCAAGCACATAACCAAGCAGTGGTTTGCCTTTTATAGCAATAAAAGCTTTATTGGACACCCCTTCCCGCTCGGTTAAAGGTTCTTTTTTTCCTCCGCCGGCTAAAACAACAGCATCAACCATTTTTCACCACTCCTTGCTTCCGCTGGTTATCCAGCATAAGTAGACCCGGGCATTTTCCTGCTCAACAAAAAAGGCGGCATCCCGGGCCTCACGGTAATTTTTTGTCAAAATAAACATGGCCGGGCCGCTGCCTGACAATGCCGGAGAAAACCCGGCTTTCTTAAGACTTTCCTTTATACTCTTGAGCTCACCGGACTGCGGCAAAACTGCAGTCTCAAGAGTATTGGTAAAACCGCGGGCGCACCAGGATAATATATCCTTTTTACTCCCGCGCTCGATCGCTTCCACCAGAGGTTTAACCGAAGGTTCCCCCATTTTTGTTTTATCAAATGAATTAAAGGCAGAAGCTGTAGATATTGCCGTATCTTTAGGAACCGCAAGGACCACCCAAAAAAAAGGAAGGGGAGGAAGTTTCTGCAGGATTTCTCCTCTGCCCCTAGCCAAAGCAGTTCCTCCATGCAGGCAAAACGGAACATCGGAACCAAGCATGGCCCCGATATCCAATAAGGTTTTATCATCCAAATTCAAACTCCAATACCGGTTTAAGCCAATAAGAGCTGCTGCTGCATCCGCACTGCCTCCGGCTAATCCGGCTTCAACGGGAATATTCTTAAACAGGGTAATTTTAACCCCGGACAAATCTTTACCAGCTCTATGCTGAAGGATTGCCGCCGCCCTGCTGACCAGATTCTCAGATCCGGATAATCGTTTATCAGTGCATAAAAAATTACATCCTTTACCGGATGCTTGTTCAAACAACAAAGTATCTGAAAGAGAGACCTGCTGCATAACCGATTGCAAATCATGATAACCGTCTTCACGGCTGGCCAACACGGTCAAACCAAGATTTATTTTCGCATAAGCTTTTAATGTAAAAGCTTTAACCATATTTAGCTCATCTTAACCAGGCGTTGATTATCTGTAATCCCGGGCACTCTTCCTCTTTTCGCTAGCGGCTTGCCCTTGACTTCTTTTAAGTCAAGAGTCATATCTATAGCCGGAGCACGGGCAATATAACTGCCCACGCCAAAAACATCAGCACCGGCTTCGGCCAGTGTTTCAATGCGTTCTGGTTTTAACCCTCCGGAAACCACTATCCGGACATGATTGAAACCTTTCTGGTCCAATCGAGCCCTGACCTCACTGACCAGGCCCGGGGTCACACCGCCTCTTTCCCCCGGGGTGTCCAGCCGTACTCCATTAAGCTGGCTGCCAAGCGCCTCTGCAACCCGCAGAGATTCTTCCGCTTCATCTTTAAAGGTATCAATCAAAATGATCCGGGGATCCCCTTCAGGGACAAATTGATCATAAGCTTTTGCTAATTGAACCGTGTCACCGACAACCAGGAAAGCGGCGTGGGGAATCGTCCCCACAGGCGCCCTTCCAAGCAGCAGAGCACCGAGAATGCAACTGCAGGCATCCGTGCCACCGACAACTGCTGCTCTTTCCATTACCGGCGCTACAGCCGGGTGCATATGCCTGGCACCGTAACAAATAACTATTTTGTCCCCTGCCGCTTTTTTACAATGATATGCTGCGGTAGACCAGCCGCTGGAACTGGCCAGTGTGCCCAAAAGCGGAGTTTCATACACCCCAAATTCGCTATAGGGTCCTTTCAACCGCATCACCACTTCACGGGCAGACATTTCTTCCCCTTCAGGAAGAGACCAAATTTCCAGATCTCGCCCTTTTAACAAATGAAGCGCTTCATTTACCCCGGAAATCAGGCCTTCTTTGGAAGAAAAAATTTCCGCTGTAACTTCAGTGTCACCCAGGCCCATTGATTCAAGCAAATCCCGGCTGCGGACAAAATAAATGTCACTGGTTAAACCCTGTTCAATTTCAGAAGCTGTTGCCGAAAAAAACCGGTTACTTGAATCTACATGTAATTCCTCAATATCTTTAAGCTTGACAAAATCTCTAGGCTTCATCATTTACCTCCAGTTAAAGTTAGATCAAGTTAACTCCAAGTGTTTTCTCCATTTCCTGTAGAGCAAAACGATGCGCTTCCTGATCAAAACTGGCCACAGCCTTTTGCGGAACCATAACCTTATAGCCTAAACTTCGCGCTTCAGCAGCAGTGTATAAAATGCAGATGTTGGTAACTACACCTACAAGCTCTATTTCTTTTATACCTTTTTCCAATTACTCTTTCGCCGGGTTTGGGGGCCACTTCCGGGAAAACCTCATCTCCTCCGGATCCATGCACACTGTGCGGCGGAAAAAGTTCAAATTCACGATATCATTAACCATATCTACTACGAGTAAAGCTTTCATGCAAATACCTCCCAAAATACAGAAATTAGCATTTAGCTTCGTTATTCTACAAAAAGTATATTTATCCTGCCAGCCTCTATTAAATTTATCACCACTAGCTTTTTTAAAAAAATAAGTTTAACCAAAATAAAAAAAACCGGATTTTTATTAATCCGGTTTTTTTACTCGAGTAAAAAACAGGGAAACCTGCAATTTTTACAAAGGTCTTACTTAGGCAAATAAGCTTACTTGATTAATTAGTTTAAAAGCTTCTCTAAAAACCTGTAAAACTATCCTGCAGAACGGCGCAGCTTACCTTCATCAAAACTAAGCTCCACGGTTTCGGTTAAGATGTCGGTATAGCTGAATGAAATTCTCTGGAAGTAGTTATTTTCATTCACACGTACTATAAAAATCGAAGGGTAAAGACTTTCTAATACCCCCTCTTTTTCATAAGTTTTCCGCCGACCACGATTAGCTCTTAATTTTATCTTTTCACCCAAGTGCGATTCTAATTTCTTGCGGATTTCAAACAGGACGTCCTTAGCCACCAATTAAAACCACCTTGTAAAGTTCTAAGCAAATTATACCACATTAATAGAGATTAGGTCAAGAAATCTGAGTAAATTGGTATGTTTAAGGTGGTTTACCTGGTAAAACGATCGGCCACGGTAGCCGCTCCAAATGAATATGGCTTGATAAATGCCTGGTAACCACTGCCGATTACCATGCCCACTACCTCTTTAATAATATCTCTGGTTTCACCTTTTTCCCCGACATCCAGGTGAATTTCTACATTTAAACTTATATCACTGTCTTCGGCCAGTTTTTCAGTAAGGCGGGTTGCCACTTCCAGGCTAAGAAAGGTTTCATAATAAATTTTTTGGCGTAAACTATCCATGTAACGGGTCTTTTGCTTATGATAATAAAACCTACCACCCTTGCCCACGCGATGGACTACCACAGCTGTAACAAATATAACACAATCATCAAGGAAGGAATGAGAATCAGTCCCGATGATCAGCTTATAAGAATCCTCGGGATATTCATTGGTATAATGCACCAAGTCTTCAAACAAGTCCTGAAAAGATATGCGGCCTTTGGACGGGCTGGTGAAATACATCGCTTTTGCGACCTTTCAACTATTTTTGCTGAAATAATTATAAGTGATCCGGGCAAGCTTTGCAAATTGCTCCACAGCAAGCTCTTCCGGTCTAACGGCGGGATCGATTGAAGCTTTTTCCAATATTCCAGAAAGTTCACTGCGAGAATAGGAGAAGGCATGGAACAGGCTGTTCAAAATAGTTTTTCGGCGCTGTCTAAAAACACCCTGGACCAGTTCCCAAAACAGGGATTCTTCCGCAGTTGAAAGCTCTCGGCTACGGGGACGGAGATCTATCACCGCAGAGCCCACTTTGGGGCGGGGCCAAAAAACATTTTTCGATACCTGGAAAAGTAATTTTCCTTCAGTATAATAACGGCAGAGCACAGACAAAGAACCATAATCATTATCGCCGGGATCAGCAAGTAAGCGCATAGCCACTTCTTTTTGAAACATCAAAATTGCCCTCTCAAAGGGAAAGCCTTCATTAAACAAGTTATACATAAACGGCCCGGAAATATTATAGGGCAGATTAGAAACAAGTTTACAGCTTTTGCCAGGATCACCAATACCGGTAATATCCCGCCATTTTACCTTCAAAGCATCCTCATGGTGAAGTTTTATACTCGGTCTCTGTGGAAGCATATCTTTTAACAGTTTGACCAAGCCGTTGTCTACTTCCAGCACGTTAAGTTCAACACCCGGTTGAGCGAGGGCAACAGTTAAAGCTCCCGCTCCCGCCCCTACTTCAATAATGCTGTCACCGGACTTTACCTCTACCGCCTTCACTATTTTACGCACTATATTTCCATCAACTAAAAAATTTTGCCCCAGATATCTGTTGGGCGTTAAACCATATCGTTTAAATAGCTCCATCAGAACCCGCGGGGAAGTTAAATTGGGGGGCTCAGCCACCATAATGCTCTCCTAATGTAGACATTTTTGTGATTAATTGCCGCTTTTATTTTAGCTTTAGAAAAATAGGGCGTCAAATTAAAAACAGTCGCAAAAATATAATGACAAAATGATAATTATGCCTTATAATATATTTAACAATAGGAATAATTCAACACTTTAAGCATCTGGGTGAAAGGAGGTAGAAAACCAGCGTAAAAAAGTCGGATTAAACTTGTACGCTTAAGGTGAAAATATTTTAAGGAGGTTACTTTGCAAATGGCAGAATTTAAGGAAATACTGGATAACCTTAACAAAAAAATTGAAGAGGCGGAGCCTTCAAAATTAAAAGGGGTCAGCGCCGTTTATCAATTTGATCTTACCGGCGATAACGGAGGTGTCTTTCACGTAGTCGTCGATGATGGAACACCGACAGTTGTTGAATCTGAACATGAAAACCCTAATATTACCATAACCATGGCAGCAGATGACTTCAATGATCTTTTAGACGGAAAATTAAACGCCACTTCGGCATTTATGGCAGGCAAGTTAAAAGTAAAAGGCGATATGTCGCTGGCAATGAAACTGCAAAATTTGCTAAGCTAAATTAGATATTATCTGGGCCCCAGAATTTTAAACAATTTATTTAAAAGCAGTGTTCCTCTAATGATTAAGGAGCACTGCTTTACATTATTTTTCGACCCGTCTCAGCTACAAATCATTTTCCATATAAAGAAAATGCCACCGAGCTTAAATACGGTCAATCAGTTTGTCTGAAAAAAGGCGGACCGCATTGACATATACTTTTTCAGCCAGCTGCTCTAAATCCTGCCCCAGGGCAAGAGCAGCTCGTTCATAAACCAGCTTGACATAAGATGGTTCATTCCGCTTACCACGATAGGCCTGAGGTGAAAGATAAGGCGCATCTGTCTCAAAAAGCAGGCGATCTTCAGGAATATAATTCAGCAAATCCCGCAAAGCATGAGATTTTGGATAAGTTAGGGGACCTGCTACAGAAATGTAAAAACCGAGATCCAGCAATTCTTCGGCCAGATGGCGATCACCGGAAAAGCAATGCATCACCCCAACTTTAGCAGGCAGCTTTTCTTCTTTTAATACTCGCAGCGTTTCATCATGCGCATCGCGGTTGTGAATAATTACAGGCCTTTGCACCCGGCAGGCCAGGCGTAACTGCTCCCGGAAAACCCTTTCTTGATCTTCCCGAGGAGAAAGATTGCGGTAGTAATCAAGCCCTATCTCCCCGACAGCGAGAACATGATCATCGCGGGCCAATTTTTCAAGCTTCTCCAGCCAATTGTCACCAACCTCTGCGGCACCGTGTGGATGAATCCCAACCGAAGCCCCAATCTGAGGGTACTTTTTACTTAATGACACGGAATTTTTTGAGCTGCGCTCATCTGCTCCGACATTAATAATAGCTACTACCCCGGCCTGGCGAGCCCTGTTTAAAGCTTCATCCAAATCATTTTTAAATTTTGGAAAGTCAAGGTGAGCATGGGTGTCAATTAATGCACGCATATTAACTAACCCTACTTCCCGGGGCTATTTTTTGATCTACTGTAGTGAGCGTAATTTTACCATCAGGATCAGTTGCCGCCAAAAGCATCCCCTGAGACAGCACTCCTCTTAATTTGACCGGTTTTAAATTGGCCACAAAAAGTACCGATTTTCCGACAAGTTCTTCCGGTTGATAGTGTTCGGCTAAACCGGCGACCACCTGGCGGGTGCTTTCTTCGCCCAGGTTGACATCCACTTTTAACAGCTTATCCGAATTGGGCACTTGTTCAGCTTTCACTACTTCAGCCACCCGCAAATCAACTTTTTGAAAATCTTCCAAACCGATCAAGCCCACTTGAACATCCTGCTCTTTTGACTCGGTTTCTTGTTCAGCCGGTTTGTCTCCTCTCACTTCCCTTAATTCAGCCTGCATATTAAGCCTGGGGAATAGATCCTCGCCTCTTTTTACAACAGTGCCCGGTTTCATCCCGCCCCACTTTTGCAGGCTTTCCCAATCTTGCAGTTCAGGATCATCTTCCAGTCCAATCTGCTGCCAGATGCTTTCCGGAGTCCTGGGCATAAACGGCTTAAGAATAACTGCAATGAAGCGGATGCTTTCAATTAAATTGTATATAACTGTGCCGAGGCGATCTTTTTTCTCAGGATCTTTGGCTAAACTCCAGGGCATATTGTCATCAATATAACGGTTGCTGCTGCGCACCAGCTCCCAGAGTGCAATCAGGGCATCGCTTATTTTCATCTGATCCATTTCCGCCTCGACAGCACCCGGTGCGTGCAAAGCCACAGAGCGCAATTTTTCATCGGTATCATCGTCTCCGGAAAGAGGCTCCGGAAGGATTCCGTCAAAATAGCGCTCGGCCATGGTCAAGGTTCTGCTAACCAGGTTTCCAAGGTCATTGGCCAGGTCATTATTGATGCGGGTAATAAAAGATTCCAGGCTAAAAACTCCGTCTTGACCAAAAGGTATTTCTCGCAGGAGAAAATAACGTAAAGCATCGGAACTATACCTTTCCGCCAGGACGCGAGGATCGATGGCATTGCCCTTGGATTTCGACATTTTTCCTTCCTGCAGCATTAACCAACCGTGTCCAAATACTGTTTCCGGCAAAGGCTCGCCCAGGGCCATCAAGAATATCGGCCAGTAGATAGTATGAAAGCGCAGGATATCTTTACCAATCAATTGGACGTCTGCAGGCCAGAATTCCCGGTATAGCTGATCGTTTTCATCTCCATAACCCAATGCGGTAATATAATTGCTTAAAGCATCAAGCCAGACATAAATAACATGATCTTGATCAAACGGAACCGGTATGCCCCAATCAAACGAAGTCCTGGAAACACATAAATCCTCCAGACCCGGCTTGAGAAAGTTATTGATCATTTCGTTTTTCCGCGAGGGTGGCAAGATAAATTCCGGGTGCGATTCAATATGCTCCTGTAGGCGCCTGGCATAGCGGGACATCCTAAAAAAGTAGGCTTCTTCGTTAATTAATTCTACCTGGCGGCCACAATCCGGGCAATTGCCTTCATCAAGCTGGCGTTCCGTCCAGTAAGCTTCACAGGGAGTACAATAGAGCCCCTCGTACTTGCCCTTGTAAATATCGCCCTGCTCATAAAACCGGGTAAATATCTTCGACACCCTGTCTTTATGTCGCTGTTCGGAAGTGCGAATAAAGTCATCGTAACCAATGTCAAGTTCATACCAAAGCTCTTTGATCCAGTCTACAATTTCATCGACAAAAACTGCAGGTGGTTTGCCGGCAGCCTCGGCTTCCCTTTGAATTTTTTGGCCGTGTTCGTCCGTGCCGGTTAGAAACCAAACCCTGTAACCGGTCAGTCTCTTAAAGCGAGCCATGGCATCAGCGGCTACAGTAGTATACGAATTGCCCACATGCAGCTTATTACTAGGGTAATAAATCGGGGTGGTAATGTAAAATGTTTTCTTTTCTGCCAATGTCGGGCCTCCTCCGCGGAATTAAAGATGTGGATATTATATCAGAGCAAGCATTAGTGTCAAGATGAGTTAGCCACAGAATATATTTACATGTAATTTTCTTGTAAAATTGAGCATTTTGGTAAAATAACTCTTGACTTTCCATGGCAATTACTGGTATACTATCCAAACCAAATAAGCTCCATAAAAGTAAAAAGGAGGAATAGCCTGTGAAATCAACAGGGATTGTCAGAAAAGTAGACGAATTGGGCAGGATAGTTATTCCAATAGAATTAAGAAGAACCTTGGGAATCGAGATAAAAGACGCTCTTGAGATCTACGTTGATAATGAAAGTATAATCTTAAAAAAATATGAACCAGCATGCCTGTTTTGCGGAAATGCCGATAATGTCAAGCATTTTGGAAACCGCATAGTCTGCCAGGAATGTGTAGATAAGCTCTCTAAAGAAGCATAAATCTTTTTTTTGGGGGCACGAAAAAATCGTGCCCCCGGCTTTAAGGCATATCTACTTCTTCCAAAGGAAACGTTCTAACAAAACCGGACTCACTAAGTTTAACCAGCACTGTCTTTTTATTCTTATTAACTTCCTCAACTTCCCCCTCACCATCTGGGGTAAAAACCGCATCACCGGGATTAGGCAATTGATCCTGGGCTTCTTGATAAGCACTGGCCTCATAGCGCAGACAGCACATTAGTCTTCCACAAACCCCGGATATTTTAGTTGGGTTTAATGACAAATTTTGCCCTTTAGCCATCCTAATTGAAACCGGCTCGAACTCCTCCAAAAAAGTACTGCAGCAAAAAGGGCGTCCACAAGGACCAATGCCGCCCTTTAGTTTTGCTTCATCACGTACTCCTATCTGCCGCAATTCAATACGGGTTTTGAAGATTGAAGCCAGATCTTTTACCAGCTCTCTAAAATCAACCCGCTCATCTGAAGTAAAGTAAAATATAACTTTACTACGATCAAAGGTATATTCAACCTGAACCAATTTCATTTCAAGGCCATGCTCTTTAATTTTTTGCTGGCATTTGATAAAAGCAGCTGATTCTTTATCAATGTTTTCGGTAACCCGGGTAAAATCAGGTTCAGTAGCTTTACGTAATACTTTTTTCAGAGGCAATACCAGCTCTTCTTCGAGAATTTCTCTTTCTTCAATAACCACTTCACCCATTTCTTTTCCACGCGAGGTTTCAACGATAACCTGCTCACCAGTTTCTAATTTATTTGAACCAGGCTCAAAATAATATGTTTTGCCGGCCTGTTTAAAACGGATTCCCACTACCCTGGACACTGTTTCAACCTCCTTTGCATCAATATCAACATTTTTTCAAATAATAATCTTCGGTTCACGTTGGTGGAAGATAGTTCATGAATCGCCTTATTGATCATAACAATAACTTCTTCAACTGCCTGTGGATTCACCGGCTTTCCATAATTCTGCCACGCCGAAACAGGGTGCATCAGCTTATTTTCTTCTTCACATAAATTATAGATCAAATAATCCCGGTAAAAAAGGCACAGCAGTTCGAGAAAAGAAAGCAAATCACTCCGTTCAGCAAGATTTTCTGCCCAGGATAGGAGTTGATAAGCAGACTGCCTGCCGGAATTAATTTTAGAGGCCAGGGAACAGGCTTCTGCAAAGCGATCATTAAACTGCTCATCTTCAGCCAGTTCGAAGGCATAGCCGGGAAGTCCACCGCTGATCCTGGCTAAAAAAGAAGCTTTTTCTCCGGATAAGCCCTCTTTTTCCAATAGCAATTTTTCAACTTCCTTGAAATTTAAGGGTTGCAGAGTGTAAGCCTGACAGCGTGAAAGAATGGTATCAAAAAGCAACCGAGGGTGTGAAGCCAGCAAAATAAAATACAATCCTTCAGGAGGCTCTTCCAAAATTTTCAGCAGCGATGAACAAGCCTCTGCAGTCATTGATTCAGCTTGCTTAATCAAACAAACTTTTTTATCGCCAACCAGGTGAATATACTTTTTCAAGGTACGGATCTGTTCAATCTTTATATTGCGTCCTTCAGGTTGAATTAAGAAATACTCGGGGTGATTGCCGCTATGAAACCGCCGGCAGGAAGCGCACTCTAGACAGGCACCGTCGTGTCTTGGTTGGTGGCAAAGGATTGCCTGGGCCAAGGCCATACCCCAGCTGGATTTTCCACTGCCGGTTGGCCCTGTAAGTAATATGGCGTGACTTAATCTATTTTCTGTCAGTAAAATACCTAAAGCGTGGCGCAGTTCATGCTGACCTTTTAACCGGTTAAAATTCATCCTTAAACTCCATTCCAGACAAGCGGCCTAAAAAATTGCTAACATGCTGCCAAATAATTTGTCCCTGAATTTCAGCTCCAGCTACCGCATCGATTAAAACCACCCGTTGTGGTTCCTGCCTGGCAATTTCAAGGTAACCGCTCCTAACCCTTTCGTGATAATATAAATCATTTCTTTCCATTCGATCAACTGCAACCTCGCCCCGTCTTTCTGCCGCCTTTTCAACAGGCAAATCCAGGATAAAAGTAAGATCGGGAAAGCGCCCTCCAGTTACTCTATAATTGAGAGCGCGGATCCAATCAAGCCCTACTCCCCGACCATAGCCTTGATAAGCCAGAGTGGAGTCTATAAAACGATCACAAATCACAACTTTTCCCTCACCAAGGGCAGGCACAAGTATTTGATCGGCAACTTCAGCTCTCGCCGCCATATAAAGCAACAGTTCGGTAACAGTAGCCAATGAATAATTATTTTGAAGAAGAATATTCCTGATATCTTCACCTGCCGGGGTGCCTCCAGGCTCACGGATGAAAGTGAAGGGAGCATGGTGCTGTTCCAACTTGTTTCTAAGCATTTCGGCTTGCGTAGATTTGCCACAGCCGTCTATTCCTTCAAAAGATATTAACAAGCCGTACGTGTTAAACACCCCTTTGTTTTGATGAAGAAACCGGGAGGATAAAGCGGCAAACCCATCGGCAAAAAGTTCGGTAGCGTTCCATTAATAACTGTATAAAAAAAAGAGACCCGCCGGGTTGCACAGTAACGCAATAACCCTGTTAACGCCGGGACAAAAAGGCTAGACCAGATCAATAAAGGCTGTTTAAAAGCTGTAATTGGGCGCTTCCTTGGTAATCTGCACGCCGTGGGGATGGCTTTCTTTGAGCGAAGCACCCGAAATACGGATAAAACGAGTCTTTTGTTGTAATTCTTTAATTGTGGTTACTCCGCAATAGCCCATTCCGGCCCGCAACCCCCCGCTCATCTGAAAAGCCATATCGCCAATAGTTCCCCTAAAGGGCACCCGCCCCTCAATCCCTTCAGGAACCAGTTTTTGCTCGTATTCCTGGAAATAACGGTCGCGGGATCCTTCTTTCATTGCTCCCAGTGAACCCATGCCTCGATATACCTTGTAGCTACGCCCCTGGAATATTTCAAAATCACCGGGACTTTCTTCGGTTCCTGCCAGTAAACTGCCAACCATAACGGCTGATGCCCCTGCAGCAAGCGCCTTGGTAATGTCACCGGAAAATTTAATGCCGCCGTCTGCTATTATCGGTACCTCATATTCCTGACTGGCTATGGAAGACTCATAAATTGCGGTAACCTGCGGCACCCCGATTCCTGCTATCACACGGGTTGTGCATATCGAACCCGGTCCTACACCGATTTTTACTGCATCGGACCCGGCCTTAATGAGATCACGTACTCCTTCTGCGGTAGCTACATTGCCCCCCATAATTTGAAGATCCGGATATAAATGCTTGATCTCCTTCACTGCATTAATCACCGGTTTTGAGTGACCATGCGCTGAATCAACAACAATCATATCTACGCCAGCTTCTACCAGTGCTTCCGCCCTGGTAACCGCATCCCGGCCTACCCCGACAGCTGCAGCGGCCAATAGCCGCCCATTGGCATCTTTCGACGCTCGAGGGTACTGGATCTTTTTTTCAATATCCTTGATCGTAATAAGCCCTTTTAATTGAAATTGATTATCGACAATCGGTAACTTCTCTATTTTATGGTGGCGCAGGAGTTCCTGGGCTTCCTTAAGAGTGGTTCCTTCAGGGGCTGTAACCAACTGCTCGCGGGTCATTACTTCAGAAATCGGACGGGTATAATCTTCCTCAAAACGCAAATCTCGGTTGGTCAATATTCCAACCAATTTCCCGCCCACAGTAATGGGCACACCGGAAATGCGGTAGCGTTCCATAAGGGCAGCGGCATCGCTCAGGATATTATCCGGGGCAAGCTGAAACGGATTGGTAATAACCCCGTGTTCTGAACGTTTAACTTTATCGACTTCCTCAGCCTGCTTTTCGATAGTCATATTGCGGTGAATTACGCCAACACCGCCTTCACGGGCAATTCCGATAGCCATCCTTGCCTCGGTTACAGTATCCATGCCGGCGGATAATAACGGGAGATTAAGTTTAATTTTCCTGGTAAGATTGGTGGTAATATCAACATCACGCGGTAACACTTCCGAACGGGCCGGAACCAACAAAACGTCATCAAAGGTAAGCCCTTCCCATGCAAATCTATCTGCTTGCAAAGTTTTCTCCTCCCGGACTTAATTCACTGGTAATTTAAATCATCATAACAAACCCCCTCGGGAGTGTCAACACGCCGCACGCACTGCAAACTGCATAATTACCGGTAACAGGCGGCATTTGTTTGGGTGGTTAAAGCAGGACAAGCCCATGGGAAGCGCGAATTTTTATATACAAGAAGTAAAGGAGGCTGCATTGAAATGCCCTATATCGAAGTTGATGGAAACCGCTGTTACTACGCCGGAAACCCCTCGCACTCAGGGGTCCCGCTGCTATTCTGCCATGGATCCGGGGGCGGACATCATCACTGGATTTATCAATTAAAAAAACTGCCAAAAACAATAAACCCTTTGGCCGTTGATCTTCCGGGACACGGCCGTTCAGAAGGCTTAGCATCGGATAATATTAATAGCTACCGCGACTGGCTGGAGCACTTCAGCCAGGCTGTCGGGCTAGATCAATTAGTGGTTGCCGGCCATTCTATGGGCGGAGCAATTGCCATGACTTATGCTCTTGTAGATCCTGAAAAAACCCGTGGGTTGATTCTGGTGGGCAGTGGGGCAAAGTTAAGGGTGTTGCCTGCTTTTTTGGATGAACTTTGCCAGGGAAGCATCCCAGCTGAATTACCCGAGTATCTCTATTCTTCAGGAACTCCGGAGGAATTAATTAAGCGTGGAAGAGAGGAAGTTGAAAACACAGACCCCTCTGTATACCTCGCTGACTTAAGCGCCTGCGACCGGTTTGATATAAGAAATGAACTGACCCGGATTACGCCGCCAGTGTTGATTATTTGCGGCAGTGAAGACCAGTTGACTCCGGTAAAATACAGCCGTTACCTGGTAGAAAATTTACCTCAAGGAAGACTCGAAATTATCGAAGGCGCCGGGCACATGGTCATGCTTGAGAAACCGGAGGAGGTAAACCAGGCTATTACCAAATTTATTGAGGAGGCTTTTTGAATGAATAAAAAAAGAAGCTATTTTAACCTTGATGTTACTTTAAAAGAGGCAATAAATATTTTTTCAACCCTTGACCCTGAAGAAGTGGCGAAAAATGCCGGGGTGGAGCTGAACAGGGAGGAACGTACATTCATCCTGCCCTTTGTCGATCGGACTTTCAAGGTAAACCATCCATCCGGGGATATCATTGCTGAAGACGGCAGCCCTGCTTCACAATATCTTGCTATCATCATGCTCCATTACCTGACCACGGCTGATGGAACTACCTTAAGTAACAAATGGATTGATTACCGTCATTTACCCGGGGGACATATCTATGTAGAACCTTTTAAGAAAAGAGCAGTTACCCCATTTCTAAAAACATTCGGTGAACATCCGGAGAAATTCCAAGAAGCAGCCAAAACCTTAGGCGGGTATCCTCTTTCTATGAACGGTATTAGGATGGTAATCCCGGTTTTGCCGATGGTCCCTATTTGTTTTGTCCTCTGGCCCGGTGATGAAGAAATATCTTCATCGGCAAATGTACTTTTTGACGAATCTGCACCTTCTTATCTGCCTACAGAAGATTATGCCCACCTGCCGGCCATAATTAACAAAGTAATGAAGGCAAAAGCAGGATTATAAGAAAAACTGAATTTTTGCCAGAAATTCAGTTACATTTCCCGCCGGCCGTTAATAGCCCGGCTCAGGGTTAATTCATCCGCATACTCTATATCCCCTCCTACAGGAAGTCCGAAAGCTATCCTGGTTACTCTTACCGGGAGTGGTTTTAAGAGTTTTGCCAAATAACTGGCCGTTGCATCGCCTTCAACATTGGGATTAGTAGCAATAATAGCTTCACCAATATCCTGATCTTCAATACGCTGAACCAATTGATCAAGCTTTAACTCGCCGGGGCCGATCCCATCAAGCGGAGAAAGGGCTCCATGCAATACATGGTAAAGACCGCGGTACTGCCCGGTCCGTTCAAGCACCAAGACATCCTTTGGTTCCTGGACAATACAGAGAATGTTATGGTCGCGTTTAGGGTCATTGCAGTAAGCACAGTTTTCTTCTTCAGCCAAACTGCCGCATATGGAACAATAAATAAGCTTATCTTTGGCTTCTACCATGGCTTTGGCTATGGCAACAACTTCCTCTCTTGAGCAATAAAGCAAATAAAAAGCCAGTCGCTGCGCCATTTTTGATCCTATCCCCGGAAATCGACGAAACACCTCAATAAGTTTATTAAACGCATTCGGATACACCATCGCCCCCCTGTAATTGCCTCCTTATTTGTCAATTCTTGACTAAAACCCACCCTGGCTTAATTAAAACATTCCAGGTGGCAAGTTCATTCCACCGGTTACTTTCTGCATTTCCGAAGCAACCATGTCATCTACCTTTTGGAAAGCATCATTTACAGCGGCAATGATCATGTCTTCGAGCATTTCTTTGTTTTCTTCTCCCAGCGCTTCGGGATCGATATCCAGAGACACCAGGTTCTTCTGTCCATCGGCAACGACTCGGACTGCTCCTCCACCACTGGAGCTTTCCACAGTTTTGGATGCTAACTCTTCCTGCATTCGGCTCATTTCAGCCTGAGCCTTTTGCAGCTGCTTCATCATTTTAGACATTCCACCATTAGGCATAAATAACCCTCCTATCTTTAAAAGTTAATCGGGATCAATAATTTTTCCTTCAAAATACTCCAAGGCATCGTCAGCACCGGGAGCTTTTTTCTCTTTATTTTTATTCTCATTATCCTCTTTTTCCTTAATATTATTCTCTTCCAAATTATTATTTTCTGGCTTTGGTTCCCCGGCCTCATTAATACCCGGCGATGCCTGTGATTCCTGCTGAATAGAATTCTTTTGTTTCCCCTCTTGTCCTTTATTATCGGCATTACACTCAGTCTGAGCGGTACTGCTGTCTTCACGAATAGAAACATCTGAGGAAGCAAATTGGGATGGTGAGATGTCTTCAGTGATTTCTGCTTTTACTCTAACCGGTATCCGGCAAAAATTAGATAAAACTTCTTCGACAAGTTTCCGGTGGCTATCTTCCATTAACCTAATTTGGTGAATCGTATACTCCGGCGTATAGCTCAAACAAATCAATTCTCCGCGAAAATCTTCCAATACAGCCGGTTCCATCCAGGCTGCCGTACTTTTTTGTTTTTTCTTGATCTCTTCAAGGATCTTCGGCCAGGCTGATTTAAGCTTTTCAAGTTTGCCTGCTTCGGATCCTTCTTCAGCCAAACCCTCACCGGAAAATGACTTTTTAGTTTCACTTTCGGCTTTTTTTTCGCCAGCCACTTGTTCCCCTGTTTCCGCACCCTGCATTTCTGGGACATCTGTAGCCGGGCGGTCTTTGCCCTCCGCAAGGTCTGTCTCAAGCTCTGCCTTTTGAGCGTTTTGACCATTGTATTCTATGCTGTAATCACTACAGCTTTCTGTTTTTTGTTTTTCCATATTTTTTGCTTTTCGAGGCGCCCCCTGGCCTTTTTGGGCTGTTTCTGTAACCACAAACGCCGGATCTTCTTTCGAGATGCTTTCCATACCTGGTTGCAAGCTCGCAGAAGCCTGAACGCTACCATGCAGCAGCCTGATCAGACGAATAACCGCCACCTCAAACAAATACTGCGGGAAATGGGCATGGCGCAGTTCACCTCTAATTTCGTGGGTTAACTCTACCATCTCAAGCAAGGTTTGATCCGGTACTCTTCCCCGGTACTTATCAACCAGAATTTCAAGCCCATTTTTTTCTTCCGCTGCCTGCCCCTTCTTCCCGCTATCACCAGGGAGCAAAAGCCGGCTGAACACAAAGATCAAATCGCGCATCAACAGTTGTAAGTCGCGACCGCTGTAAATGATCTGCTCCACGGTTTCAAAACCGAAAGCTGGATCGTTATCAACAATAGCCCTGATCAAGTCATCAATGGTTTCAGTTCTGGTCGCCCCGGTCACTATTCTTACATGCTCAGCGGTGATCCGATCCTCAGCATAAGCCGAACATTGTTCAAGAATACCCAGCGCATCCCGTAAAGACCCGTCGGCCAGCCTGGCAATCATCCGAACCGCCTCTTGATCGGAATACCAGTTTTCCTGTCCTAAAACATGCTTCAGCCTTTGATGAATTTGCTCAACAGTGAGCAAATGAAAATCAAACCTCTGGCAGCGTGAAACAATGGTGGAGGGAAGCCTGGAAGGATCGGTCGTGGCCAACACAAAAACGACATCACCGGGAGGTTCTTCAAGTGTTTTTAAAAAAGCATTGCAGGCTTCAGTAGTCAACATATGGGCTTCATCAATGATGTAAACCTTGAACCGGCTTTCAGCGCTGGCATAGCGAGTCCTTTCTCGCAACTCCCTAATTTCGTCAATGCCCCGGTTGGAGGCCGCGTCCATTTCAATAACATCAATAGAAACTCCCCCCGAAATATTTAAGCAGGGCTTGCACTCTCCACACGGCTCCGGAGCAGGGTAATGGTCGCAGTTCATCGTCCTGGCCAATATTTTTGCTACAGTGGTTTTGCCCGTACCACGGGGCCCGCTAAAAAGGTACGCATGGGCCAACCGGCTGCCGCTCAGGGCATTGCTTAAAGTGCGGGTGATATGTTCCTGTCCGGTCATATCGGCGAAAGTCAGGGGCCGATGACGCCTGTAAAGGCTCTGATAAGCCACGGTATGTAAACACCTCAAACATTCATTGCTTGCTTAAAACATAACCTGATAAATTAAAGGCCGTGCACCTGCCTTTGACCGCCATCCCCAGGCGCTTTCCAGGCAGTTAGCTCCGGCCCGGTATCCCCGTGGCACCCGCAAGGACTCACTTACCGCTGCTTCCTCCCGGACCTGACGGGATTTATGAGCTTGCGCCGCACGGGACCAGGCCTTCAACACCACTTACCTGGCGCAGACCCTGAAAATGTACGGCCGCGGGCAGGAATTAAACCCCGCTATAGCGGATTGCGGGTTCAGGGCACCGCTACCTCCCCGTCTAGCACGGCCAAACTATAAAAATTGGCGGAGAGAGTGGGATTTGAACCCACGAGACGAGGTTTTGCCCCGTCTACTCGCTTTCCAGGCGAGCGCCTTCAGCCAGACTCAGCCATCTCTCCGCGTATAACCTATTCCCTTGTGCGATTCATATTATACAATGAAAATAAGCCGCTATCAACAGGGCAAAATTTAAGTGATTTAAAACATAATCGTAAATTTCCATAACCACTCACCCTTTTTAAAAACGCCAAATAAATGTCAAATTGCTGCGGCGATTCCCCAACTCAATCTTTACTTTTCTATAGTAAATGTATGATATACTTTAAAGCAAGCTTTTTATAAGAATCGAATCCTTTATATTTTACCTTTAGTTAAAGGTAAATTGTATTTTAAAAGGAAATGAAAGAAAAATATTAATTAAGAGGAGAACCTGTCATATGTTGAATCAAATACTTTTGGAGGAAAATATCGATCGCATCGCCATGCCTGAAAACCTGGCCACTGGATTAATGGTGGCTAAACAGCGTCAAAAATGTGCTGCTTTTAAATGTGATTTTAATTATTATAGTTTCGCCTTCGGGCAGTCTCCTTTTCCCGTACCCGCAACGCTGGCTCAAGCCCTGGAAAGAGCGGCAGAGAAAAGCGCATATGCCGACGCCGAAGGTATCCTGGAGCTGCGAAAAGCAGCAGCCAGTTTCAATGCAAGACATTTCGGCTTAGATCCCGACCCGGAGCGTATTATGGTGGGGCCGGGAACAAAAGGTTTGTTCTTCTTGCTTTTTAGCATCTTAAGCGGCGAGATTATTATTCCCGTTCCTTCATGGATCGGTTATGCTCCGCAAGCCACCTTTTTAAATAAAAACTATCATCCTCTGCTGACAAACTCAAAAAACAGCTACAAGCTGACTGCCGATGATCTCGAGCAATTTATTAAAACCCAAGGCAAAAAGCAGTACCTGCTTGTTTTAAACCACCCCAACAACCCCACGGGCGCAGTTTACAGTAAAGACGAGTTGACAGCTATTACAGAAGTTTGCCGCAATAATGGGGTCATCGTCTTGTCTGATGAAATCTATGCTCTAACCACTTTTGACATTTCTTCTTTCACCAGTATGGGCACTGTTTATCCGGAAGGAACTTTTGTTTTAAACGGCCTTTCCAAGGATCGTTCCGCCGGCGGCTACCGGCTCGGCATTTGCCATTTACCGGATGCCGACTGCCGTAAAATAAGACATGGATTGCAGAAACTTGCCGCCACTGCCTATACCAACATTACCACCCCGGTACAATATGCTGCAATTGAAGCTTACAAGGAAAATGAAGATATTGAAGCCTATTATAACGTCACCAGGGAATTACACCGCATCATGGGCACCACTATCAGCAAATATTTTACCGCCATAGAAGGACTGAGGGTAACAAAACCACAAGGAGGCTTTTATTTCTACGTTGACTTCAATGACCTCAAGCAAGACTTACAAGAAAACGGCATCGAAAACTCCAACCAACTGGGTGAAGCCCTAATTGCTCACCCCCATCATCTGGCCACAATAACCGGTAATTCCCTGCTCTTGCCCCCGGATAATTATGGGGCCAGGATTGCCTACGTTGATTACAACGGCAACAAAGCATACCAGGCATTCCTGGATCGAAAGCCCACCGGTTCAGAAGAAGAAACCGCCTTTGTAGAAGAATTTGCCCCGATGATGGTGAAAGGGACGGAAGTTTTGACAGATTTTGTTGCCTCCTTAAAAGAAAGAAAGCTTACCATAAATTAAAGGCTGCGCAAAAAAGACAAATATTTAAAATTAAAGGGACCGAGTACCTGCCAACTCAAAGCTGGTGGGTGATTGTAGCAGGTACTCCGCCCCCTTGCTAAACTATGGCGGAGAGAGTGGGATTCGAACCCACGGTGCCTTGCGGCACACACGATTTCGAGTCGTGCGCCTTCAGCCAGACTCGGCCATCTCTCCATGTTCAGAATATATATTACAACAGTCCCCTGCTTTCTGTAAAGCTGCCGATTTCTACTTATCATTTTTATGCTTAGTGTAATAGCTACCTTCGACGTTCTTGGAAAAACCCCCTTAAAAGTTTTGCACATTCCTTCTCCAAAACTCCACCGTTAACTTCCAGGCAGTGGTTTAGACGCTGATCGCGTACCAGGTCATAAATGCTGCCCGCTGCCCCGCTTTTGGGGTCAACTGCTCCAAAGACCAGGCGCTCAACCCGGGCCAGCACCATCGCTCCCGCACACATCGGGCAGGGCTCAAGGGTCACATATAAAGTGCAACCGCTCAAACGCCATCCACCCAGGATATTGCCGCCACGGCGCAAAACCAGTAACTCGGCATGCGCGGTGGCGTCTTTTAATTCTTCCCTGCGGTTGCGATCTTCGGCTAATACTGCAGCATTTTTAACCAGAACAGCGCCAATCGGCACCTCTCCTGCCTGTGCCGCTTTTTCTGCCTGCTTAAGAGCTAAGTTCATGAACTTTTCGTCTTCTGTCATTGTTATTTCCACCACGGTTGATTATATCATTTTCAGGAATAGTAACTCCAATAAAAACTTAACCAAACTGAAAGTAGTCCAAACCTTTTTTAATCGGGATCAAAATGTAATGCCCCTTAATTAAAAAGGGGCATCACAAATGTGCTTAGTTTTGCTTACTTCTTAGTCTTATTGTGGTTCTCCTGATCACCTTTCCATGGGAAGTTCATTGATAATGTCTCTAAACTCTGAGTCGGGGATAGTTTCAAAATCAAAGACAATCCCTTCCCACTGGTCTGTAACGGTAAGTTCATCTTCGTCTTTGGCTGCGAGCTCCGCGATCTTTTCCCATTCTTCGTTGCCGCTGTGATAAAGTTCAAGGTAGCTTTGATCATCTTCCTGGACCACTTGGTACTCAGTTCTGAACCAGTAATCTTCACTGGGCACTGCCACACTAACCATTTCATTTGGCAAAAAACGAAAATATACTTCTTCATCACCGGTGGTTCCCTTCCAGGAACCAAGAACATCACTGCTTTCTACGCCTTCGGCCACAGGAGTTCCTGTATCATAAAAGAAAAACCAGTAATATCCTCCTCCACCCAGCAATAGTAAGAGTAAAACCGCAATAATAACCATTGGAACTATAAACCGTCTGCCCTGCTTGTTTTTGCTACTTTCAGCCTGGTAATTCACAGCCTGCTGAGGCTGATTAGCCATCTTTTCTTTTTGGCCCGACTCTTCAGGTTCGGATTGTTTTGTCGCTTGTGGTTGAACATCGTCAACCATGGATTCGCAATATCTGCATTTAATCGCTTTCGCCGGAATATCTTCAAGGCAAAACGGACAAGTTTTCAAATCGCTCATTCTTCTACCTCCTAAAATCAATTTTGCTTTGCAGTCTAGTTGCGTTAAAAATTCTGCTCAAAAAACATTAACTGTCTTTATATATGATATAATGCGTAATAAAGTTACTATCAAATTGTAAAATACATTATAACATAACTGGCAACTAGCTACCATCTACCTGTTGCATTAAAAGTTTTCTTAAGTTATAATTCGAACACAAGCTTGAGATGGGAATACACTAGATAAGTATACCCACATAATTAAAATAGGGGACTTAAGCTTGTATAAAGGTCTTTGTTTTATAAGGAGGAAAAATATAATGCCTAAGATTAAGGCTTTCCTGATTATGACACTATCATTATTACTTTCTTTTTTGATGGTAGGTTGCGGGATGCTTCTTTCCCGGGATGCTGAGCCGGAAGAACCGGAAACAGCTGAAAAAGAAGGCGAGTTGCCGGAATGGCTTTTAATGGCACACCGCCAAACAGATGATGATCCAGAAGATGAGGAACTGGTTAAACCAAAAGATCCTGATGAAGAAGAGGAAGATGATACGGAAACAGAAGAACCAACACAAGCCGAAGAAACAGATGATACAGCCGATACAGAACCAGTAGCTTCCGAAGAAGTGACAGAAGAAGATGCCACTGGCCAGGAAGAAATGACAGACCAAGAAAATACAACACAAGAGGAAGACGAAGAACCAAAACCCGGTACAATGGAGTATATCATTCACAAAGAAAAGCAAAAGGAAGAATTGAAAGCACAACAAGAAGCTGAAGAGGAAGCTGAAAAAGAAGATGATGATGATGGGGATTGGTGGGATTAAAGACCGCAAGTTAAACTTCAAAATAAAGCCCTGCCGGATCAACCAGGCGGGGCTTTTGTATGCACTTTTATGGCAGATTATTCACTAAATACTAATATTCAGTTGCTATCGATATTTACTTGGTTTATAATTAATAACAAGCTTGTTAAGGATGAACAGGTAAATGAGCGCGTAATTAAACCAGATTGGCTTATCAGCTGTTCCAAAAGGAGGATTCCAAAATGTTTTTGATAAAGTTTCTTCTGATAACAGTACTGGCAGCTATGCTTTCAATTATGACGGGTGGCTGCGGGACTTTATTGTCAGGGGAACCCGGTGAAGAGGAAACAAAAGAAGAAGGCCAATTACCGGAATGGATTCAGCAGACATATCGCAAAACTGAAGGTTACCGGTTTGATTACGATGAAGACGATCTCGATCTTGATGATATAACTGAAGAGGACCTTGTCGATCCTGAAGTTATTGAAGACATGGCAGAAACCGAAGAAAAACCGGCTGAAGAACCTGCCGAACAAGTAGAAGAGGAAGAAACTCCGGTTACAGCAAAAGCCGATGACCCCGGTGACGACGAAGAAGTTGAGGAAAAGCCAGAACCGGGCTCAATGGATTATATTATTTGGGAGCGAGAACAGGCAAAAGATCAGGACGAACAAGGGGTTTTTGATGAAAACGATACCTGGTGGGAAGTGGATGCCGACCCAGCCGGATTTAATCACCAGGTAATCAAGCACGAAGATGAGTAATACTAAGGAAACAGGGGAAGATAGAACAGCTGTTTCCTAATCTTCATCTGTTTCCCATTCTACGTCCCACCAACCGGTCCGTGAGCCACCGGTGTCAATAATTGCTTTTTCTATAACCCGGGACTGCCCCTCAACATCCACATTGGAACTGGAATCACCGATAGCGGTTTCCATCCGGCTTCTACCATCACTTGTATCAACACTGCCCCTGTATTTCAGGTATTCTCCTTCTTGATCTACATTGGAAGCAACCAGCTGGCTTAGATATCCGGTTTCTCCGGGATCCGGTTCTGTCCCAACTACCGCAGAATGAGTTCTGGCCCTGGCCACATCAAACCCGCTTTTTGCCTGCATGTACTCATCTTCAATAGCATTTGGATCAGTATAAGCACGGTAATTTTCATGGATATTAACCGAGTACTGACCAAGAGATTCTACGGACTGTACTTTTTTACTGCCCTGGATCTGACCAAGCCCAACCGCTTCAAACTTGCTGATTCCCCCCCGGTAGCTGATATCATGTTCTTCAAAAATTTCACCGGTTTCAAAAAGCGCCTCTGTAAAATGCTTAACCGTTTTATTTGCATAACTATCCTGCATGTACGGCGATGGATTGTTCTTTAATTTATCCCCGGTATAAAAATCACCCGGATTCCCGCTTCCCTGCACTTTAAGATCGAACCCGGTAATAAAAATTAAAAAAAGCGTCAGTAAAACTGCTATCCTGCCGACTCTTTTATTAAACAATTCAACCATTTAAGCTCCTCCTCAAGATTTATATCTCTATAAGTTTTAAGGTCAAGCAAAAACAACAAAAGCCTTAATTATAATATAATCCATTATACCAGAAACTGTGGATAAGCGATAATGCAATAATTTTATCTGTTTAATCCTGGTGGCATTGGTATGGCTGATCTCGGAAAGCACAGACAGGTAAGGGTTAACATAAGCTGTGAAAGCAATATAAAACATGGCCATCATTAATGCCAGCCAGATTCCATTAATTAAACTTTCCCCGTCCAGGTTAGGCGGATAAAAAATGAGGACAGTAAGGGCGGCTAAAGGCAAAGCGCTTAACAGCAAAAAGGGCTGGCGCCGTCCTCTGCTTGAGCGAAGATTATCGCTAATGGTAGCCACCACCGGGTCGGCAGCGGCATCGACAATCCTGCCCAGGGCCAGGGCTGCCCCCAGGATGGTTGCCAGGCCCAGGAAAGTTTCCTCAGGTATCAAATTGGGCAGGTGGTACTCCCGGGAAGGCAGGAAATAGAAAGGAACATAAAGGAGGAGCAACCTTTCCAGCATAGTAAAAGCTACACTTCCGGAAGCATAGGCAACCTGGGCCCTTTTGGTTAAACATTTTGCAAGATTATTGTCCATAATTGCCTCACAAAACAACTGTTTTTATCCCTGCTCTTGATATGTCTACAGGTATTATAACAAATGGTGATTATACCCGGATGGTTTATAGGGTAGAGATGTGAAAGTGAAGCAAAACTATTTTGATGTGATAATCACTGGATCCGGTCAGGGTGGTGGTCCACTTGCTTTTGCCCTGGCAAAAAACGGCAAAAAAGTTGCCCTGATAGAGCGCAAAGATGTTGGTGGAACATGCATAAACGTGGGCTGCACTCCAACCAGGACAATGATCACTTCGGCACGGGTAGCCCATCTTGTCAACAGGGCTGAAGACTATGGCATTAATACAGTTTCCCGAAGGGGTGGTATGTATCCGGGCCAATTTCCATTAAAATCACTCCCAGAAAGGGAATATGACAAATCTAAATTTTTTAACCAGATTATTGCAGATCACTGGTAAATTGGTTTTATAGTTTTGCGCCTTTATGGCAGAGGCATGCTGTTCGGTGCCAAAAGAACTGATCTGGCTGGCATGGCTTCGACCCCTTCTATCTTAAGCGGCATTGTTACAAGAATATACTCCCCCGGGGGGACTATTTGCAAGCGCAGCCCTTCGATAATCCAGATTCCGGCTTTTAAAAGCAACTTGTGGGTTTCGTGATCGGGTTGGTTCCTTTCGATGCCCAGGGCATCGATACCAACACCCCGAATATTTTTTTCAGCTAAATAAGAAGCCCCGGATTTATCAAGGTAAGTAAAGTTAAAATCAAAAGCATCCTGGAGGGAATTTTTTGTTTTCAACAAAACTGCCCTCCTCTGATCAAAAAACGAACCCGTAATCCCTGCGTCCTGTAATTCTTGCTCCAGGTGTTTGGCTGTTATTGCGTCGTCAACATTGGCAGTAAAATCAAGCACAACACAGCGGGTAAAAATCTCCTCCTTGCTCCATTGTTCCGAAGCGGCACCGTCGGGGTAAATATGCAGGGGCATATCAATATGGGTCCCTGTGTGCAGATCCATATCAAGACGGGTTTCATAAACAGACCTGTTTTGAAAATTACTTGTTACCTTAAAAACAGGTCTTTTTTCCGCTCGGTTTTTGTAGACAGCTATTTCCCGATTTATGGTCATAGAGATATCATAAAGGATCACCTGAACATTCTCCTTTTCAGCAACTGGCTACAGTTTTTAATACCACCAACGGCGCCCTTCTCTGCCCAGCATCTCCCCTGCTGCCTGCGGACCTGTGCTGTCCGGCTCGTAGCTTTGTATTTTTAACTCTGCACGGTTATGCTCTTCGTAAATAGAATCGACAACCTTCCAGGCCCTTTCGATTTCATCCCAGGTGCTAAATCGGGTCTTGTCGCCAATCATGGCATCTTTCAATAACCTCTCGTAGGCTTCCGGAGTGTTGATCAGAAAGGCACAGGGCTGGCAGAAATCCATCTCGGCAGGCACTATTTCGCTCAGAGTGGCTGGTTTTTTGATATTAAACTGGAGCACTGCGCCTTCTCTGGGCTGCACCTTCAGAGTCAGCAGGTTAAAAAGCTTATCTCGTCCGGAAATAGAACTGCCTGGCAAAATGTTGGCATAAGGATCCGGGGGATCTTTAAATTGGATTACTATTTTCACCAGCTTATCCTCAAGCTTTTTACCTGTCCGCAAATAAAATGGGACCCCTTGCCAGCGTTCGTTGTCAATCGCCAATTTCAGGGCTGCAAAAGTTTCCGTCTGCGAGCGGGAATTGATATCCTTCTCTTTGAGGAAACCACGATACTGTCCGAATATAACTTTTTCAGAGGCAGCTTTACCGGGCCAGAGGTGAACACTATTTAGCAGTTTTAATTTTTCCCGGCGGACCATATCTGCGTCAATGCGGCCAGGCGGTTCCATTGCTGTTATCGCAAGCATCTGGAAGAGGTGACTCTGGACCATGTCCCGCATGGCCCCAGTCTGGTCATAGTAACGCCCCCGATCACCGATACCATCGCTTTCAGCGGCACTAATCTGGATGTGGTCGATATAATTTTTATTCCACAGAGGTTCGAAAATCGTATTTGCAAAACGGATAACCAGTGTATTCTGGAGCATCTCTTTACCGAGGTAGTGGTCTATACGGTAAATATTTTCCTCACCAAAAGCTGCACTAATCGCAGAGTTAAGCTCAGTGGCCGAGGTTAGGTCGTAGCCAAACGGTTTTTCGATCATGATCCTGCGCCAGCCGGAAGAGGAAACAGACATACCTAAGCGGCGAAGGTTAGAATTAATGATTGCAAACAACTGCGGCGAGACAGCCAGGTAGTAAAGGTGGTTGTTACCGCCGTGATGCTCGCGGGCCCGGGTCTCCAACATTTCTTTTAGAAGAAAATAAGCGGCTGGGTCCTGGAGATCAATGGACATGTAATAGATTTTCTTTTCTATCTTTTTCCATTCTTCGCTGCTCCAACTTGACTCTGAATATTGTTCCACTGAAGCAGCCAGTTCATCGCGGTACTGCTGGGTGCTTTTTTGTTTCCGGCCGACACCAACCAGGGAAAAACCGGACAACAGCTGCCCACTACGGTGCAGATTGTAAAGGGCGGGAATCAACTTGCGATGGCTTAAATCACCTGCACCGCCAAATATAACCATCGTACACCCCATATTCGACAAATCAAACAACTCCTCAAGACTTGGCTGCGCTTTGCCCGGCCTTGTAAAGCTTTGTTAAAACCACCCAGGCATAACTATTTACTTTAGGACTTCTCGACATAATGGCCACCGAATTCCTGGCGCAATGCAGCAACCAGACGGGCAGAAAAAACATTATCTTGTTCAGATCGATAGCGGGCATAGAGGGCTTGGGTAATAACCGGCAAAGGCACTTTCCTGGTCAGCGCTTCCTCGACTGTCCAAAGTCCGGTTCCGGAAGAACCGATCAAACCCTTAATCTGCTCCAGATGCGGATCGGTGGCAAACACCTGCTCCGTCAGCTTGATCAACCAGCTGCGGATCACTGACCCATTATTCCACAAGTTTGACAATGCCCGGTAGTCGACCGGGTACGGACCCTGTTCCAACAACTCAAAACCTTCGGCAATAGCCTGAAGCATACCATACTCAATGCCGTTGTGGATCATCTTAACATAATGGCCGGAACCGTTTTCTCCCACTCTTAAACAACCATTTTCCACGCATAAATCCTTAAAAAGCGGTTCCAGGGTAGCGTAAGTATCCACTTCTGCCCCGACCATCATGCAGGCACCATGGCGGGCACCTGAAGGACCGCCGCTTATACCAACATCGATAAATTGAAAACCTCGTTCCTTCAATTTGATTGCCCGGCGAACAGAATCGCGGTAGTGGGAATTGCCACCATCAACAATGATCGTTTCTGCCCTTAGAAAAGGAACCACCTGATTAATAACCTGATCAACAGGTTCGCCGGCGGGGACCATCAACCAAACTGCATCACAACTACCCAGGGCGACCGTGAATTCATCCAGTTCGACAGTTGCTTTTACTCCATCAGCAGTCAATGCTTCCGCTTTTTCATGATTGGTACTAAAACCCGTAACCCGGTGTCCTTGATCAAACATATTCAGAGCCAGGGCATGTCCCATTTTACCCAGGCCAACCAGTCCGATTTCCATGAATAAGCATCCCCTCTACAGATATGTTATTGTAAATCATAGCGTATATTATGTTATATAGCAACTTCAGTGAGAATAATAACAATATAAAAGCTAACTTTATAAGTGCAAAAACAATAATAATTGTTTATAATTTAATAGCCTGATCATATAACCTGGCAGTTTTGCAAAAGAACCAGTGGAAACATAACGTTTCACATTTAAATAAGGCCCGCCAGATGGGTTGTAAAGCTGCCCTTGCAACCATGGCGGATGCAAAAGTAACCAGGCGCATTTTAAAAATACTTGGACTGGCTGGTGAGTTTGATCTTGTAATGACCAGGGATGATATAGAATACGGAAAACCAGATCCTTAAAATCTATGCGACAATTGCTTCCGTACTTAATATCTCCCCGCAGCAATGCCTGTTGATCGAAGATTCTCCTTCCGGCATAAAGGCAGTTGTGTTGCTGCGGGGATGCATGTAATCGCTGTCAGCACTCCTTTTACACATAAAAGTCTTCGCCCTGGCGATATTTTGCCTGGTCAATTCATAGGTGCTGATCCAGACACGCTTATTAATGTGGTTGAGCAGCTTTTTACAACTTTACAGAGGAGCAATTAAGGTGGTTAAGGCAAACAGGCTAAAGTTTCAAGCAGCACTTTATGCTGTTAGTTTTTTAAAATCCAGAATGGTTATCGGGCTTGGACATGGCAGCACTGCACTGCTGGCAATAAAACAGATCTCTGCCAGATATAAAGAAGGTTATCTGAAAGACATTCTTTGTATTCCCGCATCTAATACTGTAGAAAAAGAGGCCCAGTTAATAAATTTACCACTTACGACATTAAACGAGCACCCCGTTCCGGATATCACTATTGACGGAGCCGACGAAGTTAATCCGGCGCTGGATTTAATCAAAGGGGGCGGAGGAGCTTTACTGAAAGAAAAAATGCTTGCTCAGGCCAGTAAGCGTGAGTTAATCATCGTAGATGAAACAAAACTATCACCGGTTCTGGGTGAAAAGAAAGCAGTGCCCGTAGAAGTAATTCCTTTTGGCTGGCAATATCAGGCTGCCTTACTGGATAATCTGGGCGCTGTTGTAAAATTACGTTATATTTCCGCTGAATTCCCTTATGAAACAGATCAGGGGAACTTTATTCTTGACTGCGACTTTGGGCCACTTAGTGAACCTGTTCAACTGGCCAGTCAAATGGATAGTCGTGCCGGAATCGTCGGTCACGGACTCTTTTTAGGGTTGGCCGATGATTTGATTGTTGCGGGTGAAAAAGGCATCCGTCATTTACAAAAAAATCGACTTTAAGCTTCCGAAAACTGGTGCTAATCGATATTTGCTCTAACAAGGGATTGGGCGGATATAAACTACATGAAGTTGACTGATGCTGACAATGCAGTTTTTGCGGTTTTCTACGCTATGTTATAAGGTCATATATGTATATCTGCTTGCCAACTGCCAAAAACACCCAGGATTAATAAAAAAACCACGTGGCCTGAATACCTCGTGGTTTTTATTTACTGGTGCGCCCGGCAGGATTTGAACCTGCGACCTCCTGATTCGTAGTCAGTTACTCTATCCGGACTGAGCTACGGGCGCATGTGGCGGAGAGAGAGGGATTCGAACCCTCGAAGCAGGGATTACCCGCTTAATCGCTTAGCAGGCGACCGCCTTCGACCACTCGGCCATCTCTCCGCATGTTTCAATTATTCTCGTTGTGGCGGAGGGGGTGGGATTCGAACCCACGGCCCTTGCCGGGTCACTGGTTTTCAAGACCAGCTCCTTAAGCCACTCGGACACCCCTCCCGCAGGCAGTTAAAAGTATAGCAAAGCAACTTGCCAATGTCAATGAGCCTTAATCTTATCCTTGCCGTTAAAATAAGGGCGGAGAACTTCTGGAATGACCACACTACCGTCGTCTTGCTGGTAGTTTTCCAAAATTGCGGCCACGGTCCTGCCCACTGCAACCCCGGAACCGTTCAGAGTATGGACAAACTGCGTTTTTTTACCCTCTCCGGGTCGATAGCGAATACCTGCCCGCCTGGCCTGGAAATCAGTAAAATTGCTGCAAGAGGAAATTTCCCGGTAAGTGCCGGCAGCAGGAAGCCAAACTTCAAGGTCATATTTTTTAGCCGGGGCAAAGCCAAGATCGCCGCTGCACATCAGTACTACCCGGTAGGGGAGCTCCAGTAACTGCAATACTTTTTCAGCGTCCAGGGTTAGCTTTTCCAGTTCGTCCATGGAGTCTTCCGGTTTAACAAACTTAACCAGCTCTACTTTGTTAAACTGGTGCTGGCGGATAAGTCCTCTGGTATCGCGTCCATGGGCTCCGGCCTCTGCCCGAAAACAGGCGCTGTAGGCGGCATAATAAAGTGGCAGCTGCTCAGCATCCAAAATTTCATCGCGGTGTAAATTAGTAACCGGCACTTCCGCGGTGGGAATCAAATAGAGGTCTGTATTTTCGACCTTAAAAGCATCCTCGGCAAATTTCGGCAGTTGACCGGTTCCGGTCATGCTGGCGGCATTGACCAGGAAGGGAGGAAACACTTCCCGGTAACCATGCTTATTGGTATGCAAATCAAGCATAAAGTTAAAAAGGGCCCTTTCCAAGCGGGCCCCGGCACCGTAATAAAGGGCAAACCGACTACCGGTTATTTTTCCGGCCCGGGGAACATCAATAATATCCAAATTGGCTCCAATATCCCAGTGCGCGAGAGGAGCAAAAGCAAATTCCGGCTTCTTGCCCCACGCACGAATTTCTACGTTATCATCTTCGTTATAACCATGTGGCACTACCGGATCAGGCAGGTTGGGCAGGTTTAAAAGCAGTTGTTCTATTTTTGAATCAATGTCACGTAGTTTTTCATCATAATCTTTAATTTTGGCTGAAACTTCTTTCATTTCTTCTTTCTTGCTCCGGGCATATTCACTGTCGGCCCCGGCCTGACCAATTTCCTTGGAAACCCGGTTACGGAGCTGTTTTAATTCTTCAACTTCTTTTAATAAATCACGCCGCTCCTGATCTTTAGCTAAAAGGGTTTCCAGATCGGCTTCTTCACCTTTTTGCTGCATAGCCTGGCGCACAATTTCCGGATTTTCGCGAACAAATTTTAGATCAAGCATTATTCAACCTCCTGCAGGATTATTCCCTGAATGATCAATTAAATTTACTACATCTTATCCGGGGCTATAATTCCAAGCAAACCCAGACCGTTTGCTAAAACCTGCCTGGTGGCATTAATCAACAGCAGGCGCCCCTGCTGAATTTCCGCTTCGCTTGAAAGCACCGGACAATTATGGTAAAAGCGGTTAAATTCCCGGGCCACATCGATCAAGTAGCGAGCCAATATAGATGGCCGGTAGCTTTCGGCGGAGACAATGACTTTTTCCGGAAGTAAGGCAAGTGTTTTCACTAAAGCCACTTCTTCTTCCTTGATTAATAAAGAAACCGCGTTATCATCCCATTGCAGGTAACTTGACTCCGCTTTGCGGATTATGCTGCAAATCCGAGCATGGGCATATTGAATATAGGCGGCGGTTTCTCCGGAAAAATCAAGGACTTTATCCCAATCAAACTCAATGTTTTTAATCCGGTCGTTGCTTAAGTCTCCGAAGCGAACCGCACCAATGCCAACAGCCCAGGCTGCACTTTCCTTATCTTCTAAATCTGGATTCTTTTCTTCAATAATCTCCCGGGCCATCTCTACTGACTTCTGCAGCACTTCTTCAAGTAAAATAATTTTACCGGCCCGGGTAGACATCCGCCCTTCTTTAAAGCGAATCATTCCAAAGGGGACATGTTCACAATTTATTGCCCATTTAAAGCCCAAAAGTTCAAGCACTTTAAAGAGCTGTTGAAAGTGGAGGGTTTGTTCTGCTCCCACCACGTACAGTGACTTGGCAAAATTAAATCTTTCCCGGCGATAAATAGCGGCAGCCAGGTCCCGGGTAATATATAAAGTAGCCCCATCTTGTTTGCGAAGCATTACCGGGGGCAAATCATAGGAGTCCAGATCAACAATAAGGGCTCCTTCACTCTCCCTGGCAATCCCTTTTTCCCGGGCAAGCTCAATTACCCGTTCTAACATCTGATTATAATGGCTTTCACCGTGATAATATTCAAAGTGAATTCCTAACATTGAATAAATCGATTCATAGGTTTCCAAACTTAATTGCCTAAAGCGCTTCCAGTAAGCCACCGCTTCTTCTTCACCGTTTTCCAGCTTTCTAAACCAGGAACGGGCTTCCTCATCAAGAGAAGGGGCTTTTTCCGCCTCCTGATGAAATTGCACATAAAGTTGATAAAGATAATCTACCGGTTTTTCTTCCAGCTTATTTTCCTCACCCCAGCGTTTGAAGGCTACAATCAATTTCCCAAATTGGGTTCCCCAGTCTCCAAGGTGGTTAATCCCAATGCTATTGTAGCCAAGGGCTCTAAAAATCAAGTAGAGAGCATGACCGATTACTGTTGAACGAATGTGCCCTACTCCAAACGGCTTGGCGATATTTGGTGAGGAGTAATCTATTGTGACATTTTGACCTCCACCCAGATTGGTATTGCCATAATGATCACCCTGTTCCCAGACCTGGCCGATTATTTCACGGTTGTAGGCCTGGGGATCTATAAAAAAGTTTAGATAAGGGCCGGTGGGAACGGCCTTTTCCCACAAGCAGCCTCTTTGCCCGAACAATTTTTCAGCAAGTTCGCCGGCTATTGCCGGTGGCGGTTTTTTAAATTCCCGGGCCAATGTATAGCAGGGAAAAGCAAGGTCCCCTAAAGAGGGATCGGGAGGAACTTCTAACAGAGATAACACATCATCTTCTTCGAGTGAAATAAGTGGTGCAATGGTTTGTCCCACTTCTTCTTTAAGCTTCTGCATATATCTTCTCCTTGGCGCTTTTTCACTTATTTTAGCTTAAAGAATAACGATTGACAAATATTTTTCCGGCTGTAAATATAACCGGTTTGATTAAACTTCAGGGTTAATATGGTAACGATTGTAATGAAAGCGTTCTAAAGAAGGGTAGCCTTCGGGGGATGACCAGCTTTCACCTTCAACCAACACTTTTACCCTTTGGGTCCTGCTGTTTTCAAAAATAGTCATAATCAAAGCATCGAGAATTAATTCTGCCTGGAGTCTCTCCTGCTTTTCTCCTTCTTCAGGGAAAATTTCTTTGAATGAATCATCTAGATTGATCATCGTTTCTTCCTGGTTTATTTTGATTTCAATTAACTCCAGGTTGTTTGGCACAAATGGAAGCATCCGGCAGGCACTGATTGCTCGATCAACAAGTCCCTTTATATCCATTTCCTCTTCGTTTTCAGCTTCAGCTTCATCTATCATCAAATAATAACGGTTCCCGCTCATTACCGGTTTAAAAACCGGGTTTTCCCATTGCTTAGGTGCAAATGGTTGCTCAAGTTCTATATCTTCACCAAATTCTTCGAGTGTTTCGCCTTCTTTTTTCAAGTAAATTTCCCTAACTTCACTAAAAGTGCTGACCGTATAAAGTAGTGAATCAAGGGCGACTCTGCTTTGGCCGGCCCCACTGATATCGACCAGGTCCGGTGAAAGATCAAGGACCAGGCTGCCCTCACTTTCATCAAAATCAACTTCTATAGTGGCATCCTTTTCCGGAATGGCCCGGTACAGCGCACTGCCGCGGGAAGGTCCCCGGATTAGCTCTTCTACAGCAGTCCGCAGGGGATTATCGACAGAATTAATTGATCTGCTGACAGGAATCAGGTTGTCATTTTCGTCAACAAAATAAAGGGTGATCATATTATTCTCTTCACGGCCGGTTTTAACCGAATTATATACATTGGTAACGGGAACCTCTTCATTGCTTTCAGCAAACATTGGCTCAAGATTAATTAAATCAATATAACCGTCCTCTCCACCGATAACTATCAGATGAGGATGACCTGATTTGAGCAATTTTTCAACCCGCATCGAAACTTCCCAACTATTTACCTCAGAGCCATGGCGGTCAAGAATCTTCATCTGGGTATAGTCTTCCCGGTAATGCTTCCAGGAGCCGGTTACAATATACTGGCCGTCAGCAGTAAAAGAAAATAGGGAACCATCAGCAACTTTTCTGCTCCATAGAAGGTCTTCTTCCAAATCAAAATAGTAAAGATTTTCCCCGGCACCCTTTTCACTGCCATATGCAAGCAAACGGTTATGGTTTTGGGGGTTAAACATTACTGTAGTAGGTTCAAAAGGCATTTCCGTTTCCCACAATATCTCGCCAAGAGTATTGTAGACAACCAAACGGTCACTTTCAACGGCGGCGAGCCTACTTCCATGTCTTGAAACTGCCGCCAGGGTTTGCCCTTCATAAGACCATAATTCCTCACCATCAGGATTTAGCGCTGATATTACAGGCTGATCACCATCCAAATAGGAATAAAAAACATTGGCTTGTTGAAAATACTCACTTGACATAAAGAGATTTTCAACCGGTCCGCTTTCTTTGATCCATTGCAAATCCCCCTCCCGATTATAAAGCTCGACATAATATTGCTCATCATCAGGTTGAGAACGAGATACAGCGAGCCAATTAGCATTGGGGGAAATATCCAATAAATTAACCGGCAACCCTTCATCTTCCCATGAGTATGCTTGATCGGTGGACATAAATAAGATCCGGCCACCTCTTGTCCCGGTAGCCACGTAATTTCCACAGGAGGATATTTTAGCCTGCTCCGGGGCAGTGGAAAAACTTAAATCCCAGCGAAGCTTTCTTTGCTGATCCAAAAGACTGACCTTATTTTCATCCGTGCTGACCAAAATACCGGTCAGGGCATGATCAACACCCAAATCATAAATATTTGCGCTGGTAAACCAAAGATCATATAAGGTTCCCCCCTCTTCTGGAACCTGAGGATCTATGGTTACTCCGGTTTGTTCAGTTTTAGGCATTAATTGAATTGCAAAAAATACAATACCGGCCATAATAAACAGAACCGCCAGTGAAACAATATAATAATACGGCTGAACTCTTTTCACCAATTAACACCTCCGAATAATAAAACCAGAGTTACAAATTATTTTAACATAATATGCCCTTTTTACTTTATAAAAAATTAACGATAATATTTTAAGATTTGCTAACATATTGGCCCAGTTTTATTAATCAATCTTCAGTCTTCGGCAAGGCAAAGTAAAAACAGCTTCCTTTGCCTTCCTCACTTTCTACCCAAACCCGGCCGTTGTGTTGAGCAATAATTTCACTGACAATGGCCAGGCCCAACCCTGTACCGCCACCTTCCCTGGAACGCGCTCGCTCAACCCGGAAAAATCTCTCAAAAATATAGAGTTGATCCTCTTTGGGGATACCGGGACCATTATCTTGAACCGCTGTAATTACTTCAGAATCTTCCTGGTACAAGGATACTGTAACCTTTCCTCCGGACGAAGTATAGTTAACTGCGTTGTCCAGAAGGTTGGACATTACCTGCCGCAACTGCAGCGGCACAGCGTTAACCACTAAATCCTGTTCGGGTATATCCCCATCCAGTTTCAAACCGACTCGGGCAAAGCGGGCATGGTTCTCACTGATTATATCCTGCAATAAATGGTTCAAGGTTACCTTTTTGTATTCAACTTCTTCTTTTTCGAGCTTGGAAAGCTCAAGCAGGTCATTAACCAAGGCAACCAGGCGATCAAGCTCTTCGTCCAGATCATCAATAAATTCTTTTTGTTGTTCCTTGTCCATATCGTGTTCTTTTAGAGACTTGGTCAATAAACTCATCGTAGTTAGGGGGGTCCTGACCTCATGGGCTACATCTGCAGCAAATTTTTTCAGATTACTCGTATAATAATCCAGGCGCTTGGCCATTATATTAAACTGCTCGGCAAGACGCCCAATTTCATCATTGGCTTGAACTTCGATGTGTTGGTCCAATTTGCCTTCAGATATTCTTCGGGCAGCAACGGTTAATTCCTGGAGAGGAGTAGTAAAGCGGCGGGCCAGCAATACAGACCCTCCACCAACAACAGCCATGGTCAAAATAGTGGCCAAAAATAGAAAAATACGGATGTCAGCTAAAGTCTGGTAGACATCTTCCAAAGATGTAGAAAGGAAAACCACTCCCACAATTTTCCCATCTTGGTCTTCTACCGGTATAGCCATTTGTTTTATTTGATGATCAATTCTTTCACTGTAAGCAACACTGCTGCTAACTTCACCTTCTAAGGCAGCTTCAACATCACTTTGTTCAAGGGTTTGGTTGATCAACCCCCCAACCCGAACCGAATCACCAACGACAGATCCTTGATCATCTATAAACAGTACTCTCGCCCCTGCCTGGCGACTAATATTTTCTGCAAGGGAACTCAGACGAATTGTATCAATCTCTCCCCGCAGGTGTCCTTCTAAAAATTCGGAAGCCAGACGACCGGAGCGTTTCAGGTGTTCAGCTAAATTATTAATGTGATAACGTTCAAGAGTGGTATACAGGAATATACTGATAATAACCATTACTGCTAGAATTATTACCAGAAAAGTGGCAGTAAGACGAAAACGAATACTGTAAAACCTTGACATTAAAGATCCTCCCTGATTTTATAGCCTGTACCCCAAACAGTAATAATCAGGTTAGGATTTGCCGGGTCATCCTCAAGTTTCTCTCTTAGGTGCCTAATATGCACATCTACTGTGCGTACATCGCCATAGTAATCATAACCCCAGACTTGTTCAAGAAGTTGCTCCCTGGAATATACAATGCCGGCATTGACTGCAAGAAAACTTAACAAAGCGAATTCCTTGGAAGTTAAGCTGATATCTTTTCCATCTAGACGGACCCGGTGCTGGAGGAGATCGATATGCAACTTGCCAATTTGAATTTGTTTTTTTGATTCCTGCTCGTAAGCTATGCTGCGCCTCAATATTGCTTTGATTCTGGCGACCAATTCTCTGGAATTAAACGGCTTGGTCAGGTAATCATCGGCGCCCAGTTCGAGACCAAGGACTTTATCTATATCCTCGCTTCTTGCTGTCAACATAATTATCGGCACTTCCAGTTTTTTACGAATTTGCCGACATACCTCAAACCCATCAACCTCGGGCAGCATTAAATCCAGGACAACAATATCCGGTTTCAGGGAAAAAACTTTCTCCAGGGCTTCCTCACCATCATAGGCTTGATCCACCTGGAAACCTTCCTTTTGAAGATTAAAAGTCAAAGCCTTCACCAGCGTTTTTTCATCATCTACAATTAAAACCAGCTCATTGCTCATTTACCTGCCCCTCCATTATTATCATGGTTGTATTCATTAATTACCTGCTTAATATCTTCCCAAACAAACTTCTTCTTGTTGGGATCGCGCAACAGTGCTGCCGGATGAAAAGTAGCCATATAAAGCCTGCCCCTTTTTTTATGCCACTGTCCCCGCTGACGAGTGATCGATATATTTTTATCTAACAAAGTGCGCGCTGCCAGCGAACCGAGACAGAGAATTATTTTCGGATTAATCAACTCTATTTGTTTATACAAATAAGGCAGGCAGGCATCAATTTCTTTTTGGACTGGAAGCCGGTTGTTCGGGGGCCGGCATTTAACTATGTTGGTAATATAAATATCTTCCCTTTTTAACTTTCCCGCTTCCAAAATCCGATCAAGCAACTGCCCGGCCCGGCCTACAAATGGCTCTCCTAAACGATCTTCTTCCCCACCCGGCCCTTCGCCTATTAATACCAGGCGGGCATCCGGATTGCCAACACCAAAAACAACCTGCCGGCAGGTACTTCTCAAGTCACAACCGGAACATTCAAGACAGATCTCCTCTAATCGATTAAGCTCTGTTCCAGGATCCTGCTGATCCGGAACAGGTTGATCGTTAATCAGCTCAAAAAGTGACTGTTGGCGTTCTTCCATAAACTACACCTTTATCTTTATTATTGAAGCCAATCAACACAGCACTCGCAAAATTCAACATCTAAAAGCGGTTATCCTTCTTATTCAATTTTATTAACGGGTTAAACCACATTATCAAAATTGATCATGAATACACTTAAGTATTATTCTGGCGGGGTAACCATTAATGAATTTCGGCGATGGAACCGAGTCTCTGCAAGTTCCAAAAGGCGACGAACAAGTTTTTCATATTTAACCCCGGAAGCTTCCCACAACTTTGGATACATACTAATACTGGTAAAGCCGGGGATTGTATTTATCTCTATAACTGTAACTAAACCTGTATTTGTATTGACAAAAAAATCAACCCTGGCTAAGCCGCTTGCTTCTACGGCCTTAAAAGCCTTTTCCGAATATTCCCGGACTTTATCCTCAAGTTCTTGGCCTAACTCTACCGGGATCACTAATTCTGAACGATCATCAATATATTTCGCCTGGTAATCATAGAATTCATTGCAGGGGATTACTTCACCAGGTCTTGAAACTTCAGGCTCCAGATCACCCATAACACTGCATTCTATTTCCCGCCCTTCAAGGAACTTTTCAACTATTACTTTATCATCATAAAGCAGGGCTTCTTCAATCGCTTGCACAAGGTCATCCACACTTTTCACCTTGGTAATTCCTACACTTGAACCAAGATTGGCCGGTTTAACAAAACAGGGAAAACTCAATGCTTCTATTATTTGAGCTATCCAGTAGTTTTCCCGGTTATTCCACTGCCAGCGATAAAAATATAAATATGGAGCCACAGGTAAACCGTGTTCTTTAAAAAGCATTTTCATAAAAACTTTATCCATAGCCACACTGGAAGCAAGCACACCGGAGCCCACATAAGGAATTCCGGCCATTTCAAGCAAACCCTGGACTGTACCGTCTTCTCCATAAGTCCCATGCAATATGGGAAATGCTATGTCAATTGGTTGGAAATGCCATTCTGAAGGAGAATTGTCCGACTGCACCAAGAGTCCGGGGTTGCTTGGATCGGTTAATAAAACCGTTCGGTGAGCTTCCCTGGGATAGCGGTTTTCCCAAAGTGAAAACCAGGCATCAGGTCCGGTCAACCACACTCCTTCCCTGGTAATTCCTACCGGGACTATTTCGTAGTCCTCTCTGTCTATAGCTTCCATAATCGAAGCTGCGGAGCGAAGAGACACAACATGTTCCCCGGAACGCCCGCCAAAAATTACCGCTACTTTTTTCTGACTCATAAACTGTTCATCTCCACTAAAGAACTAAAGAACAGATTTCTTAATTAGTTTATTTTCACTTGCTTCCCTTCCATATTTTACTTGATTATATCATAAGGAGCAAATGATGCAGCTTTAAAACATCTGTTGCAAAAAATCGTTAAAAATTATAAGGTTACAGTAATACTAAACTGTTGAACAATACGCCAGTTATTTAAAGAAAGGGAGGCCTTTTTTATGAGCACCCCAACAGTAATGCTCGGCGCCAATTTTTATACAGCGCTCGGAGCAATTCGCACCCTGGGACGCAGAGGCATCCCGGTTTATGCCCTTGATTACTATTTTCCAACAGCTTATGCCCTTTCTTCACGCTATGTAACTCAAAAAATACTTTGCCCCAATATAAACCAGGATGAAAATGGTTTGGCTGATTTTTTAATTGAACTGGGCCAAACTTTTCCTGAAAAACCGGTATTAATGGCTACTGCGGACAGTTACGCTCTGTTGATATCCCGGTATGCCGATGACCTCTCTCAGTATTACCTTTTTCCCGAAAATAAACCGGGGCTTCTGGAAAAGATTATAGACAAAAAAGGGTTGGCCCAGCTTGCCTGGAAGCATAATATCTTAATTCCCCGTACTTTTGTTGTAGATCAAAGCTCTGACTTAAAGGTTATTGCCCGAGAAATAAATTACCCCTGTATAATCAAACCGGCCCTCTCACACCAGTTTGTTCGTATATTCCGTGAAAAATGCCTTTTTGTAAATAACCAAGAAAGGCTTTTAAGCACCCTGAAAACCGCCCGTGCTAGCGGTTTGGAAGTTATGGTGCAAGAAATTATCCCCGGATTTGATGATCAAATGTATGTTTTTGACTTTTATGTGAACAATGAGAACCGGGTAACTCATACGCTGAGCGCTCAGAAGCTACGTCAATTCCCCATTAATTTCGGTTCATCCACGCTAACCCACCAGTGCCATCAACAGGGCTTGATCAATGTAGGGATCGACTACATCAAACGACTGGGTTACCGCGGGTACGGGGAGATCGAATTTAAAAAGCATCCTGAAAACGGGGACTATTACTTAATTGAAATCAATGCCCGCCTGAGCACGCTGAATGTGCTTTTTGATCGTTGCGGCCAGGAATTTACTTATATTATGTATCAAGACTTAATCGGTGATCCACTTCCTGATTATCATCTAAGTGACGATCGTCCCTGGGCTTTCTGGCACATTTATGAAGATTTAATCAGCACAACCGCTTATCTCAGAAAAAAACAGCTTACGGTCAGTCAAATAATCAAACCTTTGTTCAGCCATCATAAAGCCCACGCGATCTGGGCAAGTGACGATATAAAACCTCTTTTTTCTTTTATTAAACTAATCATCGGCAAAGTTTTTGCCAAGTTCCTTCGAGCGACCGGCTTAACAAAGAAAAAATAAGGGGCAGCGAATTTAAGCTGTCCCTTGATAGCAGTGCAGATAACATTTTGATATTATATTTCACAATAAATTTTTATGTTTTATCCATCACAAAGTAGCTGCATATTTCTAACTTTCTTCTTCCTTCTCAGCCTGGGCTTCAGCAATAATCTTCTCCGCTACATTTTGGGGTACTTCATCGTAATGGGAGAATTTGGAAGAGAAGAATCCTCGCCCCTGGGTCATTGAACGCAAATCTATAGAGTACTTAAACATCTCGGCCATGGGGACCTGGGCCTTAATTTTCTGCTGATCGCCCTCTGGTTCCATACCCTGAATACGTCCGCGCTTGCTGTTTAAATCTCCCATTATATCGCCCATGAAGTCTTCGGGAACGATAACTTCAACATTCATAATCGGTTCCAAAAGCACCGGATCAGCCTGTTCCATACCTTTACGGAAAGCCTGAGCCCCGGCAACCTTAAAGGCCATTTCCGAAGAGTCTACAGTATGGTAAGAACCATCCACCAACCTGACCAAAATGTCTACTACCGGGTAACCGGCCACAACACCTTCTTCCATGGTTTCCTGGATTCCTTTTTCTACGGCAGGCACATATTGCTTTGGTACCGCCCCACCAAAAATCTTGTTTTCAAAAACCAGGCCCTGGTCCTGTTCGGCGGGCTCCATTTCAATATAGACATGTCCGAATTGGCCGCGGCCGCCGGACTGCTTCTTGTGCTTTCCTTCCACCTTGGTCTGCCCCTTGATCGTTTCTTTGTAGGGGACTTTGGGAGTGGATAAATCTACTTCCACCCCAAACTTTTGGGCTAACCGGTTAACTATAATATCCAGGTGAAGCTCGCCCATGCCTGAAATAATCGTTTCTTTTGTCTCTACATTTCTTTCCATACTGAAAGTGGGATCCTCTTCTAGAAAGCGGGCAAGGCCGCTGCCGACTTTATCTTCATCTCCCTTGGTCTTTGGTTCAACTGCGTAAGAAATAACCGGGTCAGGGAATTGCAGCTCCGGAAATAGAATTGGGTTTTCATTATCGCAAAGCGTATCTCCTGTAATGGTTTTCTGTAATTTGGCCACACAGGCAATATCCCCTGTAACCACTTCTTCCATGGGAATCTGATTTTTGCCCCGCATGCTGAAAACCTGACCAAAGCGCTCGGAAATATCCTGGGTAGAGTTATATATCAGGCTGTCGGGCTTGACTTGTCCAGAATAAACTCGAAAATAATTAATTCTTCCCACATAAGGATCGGCCATAGTTTTAAATACAAAAGCAGACAGAGTCTCATCGGGGCTTAATTTGCGGGTGACTTCTTCCTCGGTCCCGGGTTTAAGGCCCTTGATTTCTTCCCGGTCTACAGGATTGGGAAGATAACGTTTAATTAAATCAAGCAAAGGCTGAATCCCAAAATTTTTAGTGGCGGCACAGCACAGAACTGGAATAGTTTTCCCGTTAAAAACTCCCTGGCGCAGGCCCTTGTTAATTTCATCGTCACTTAATTCTTCGCCTTCCAAATATTTTTCAAGCAATTCATCGTCAGCTTCCGCTATTGCTTCAACAAGCTTTTCTCTTTGTTCCTGGGCCTGTGAAAGCAAATCTTCGGGAATTTCCTGTTCAGCTATTTCCATACCATCCTCAGAGAAGATAAGCGCTTTTTGCTGAACCAGGTCAATTACACCCTTAAAATCTGCTTCCTGGCCAATTGGCATTTGCAGTGGAGCAACACTGGGACCAAATTTTGTTCTGAGCTGTTCCAGGGCACCCTCATAGTCCGCATTTTCGCGCTCCAGCTTATTAATCACCACCAGGCGGGGCAAATTAAAATCATCAGCATAACCCCACACTTTTTCTGTGCCCACTTCAACTCCTGATGCAGCGCAAACAACCGCTATTACGCTGTCGGCGACCCGCAATGCCCCCAAAACATCTCCAATAAAGTCAAAATAACCGGGGGTATCGAGCAGGTTTATTTTAACATCGTCCCACTCCAGCGGAACCAAACTGGTGTTAATGGTTACCTGCTTCTTGATTTCATCAGGATCGTAGTCGGCTGTGGTATTCCCCGATTCAATTTTTCCCAGACGATTAATAGTCCCGGATGTAAAAAGCAGCGCTTCGGTAAGGGAAGTCTTGCCGGCACTGCCATGGGAAATTAATGCAACATTGCGAATATCTTCGCTGGTATAATTTTTCATGCCTAGCCCTCCTCATAGTATCACCGGTATTCATCCTGTTACCGGGTAAATATATAGTGTTTGGATTATTGCTGAATATAGCCTACCATTATCGCAAAAAAATTGCAATCTAAAAGGCTTGTTACCAATTTTCTCTTTTAATGCGAGCATTTACGTAGCCAACCAAGCCGCCTAAATTGATAATTTCCTGCATAAAAGGAGGGAAAGGTTCCGCTTTATAAGTATTGCCGGTTTGTTGATGCAATATCAATCCTTTTTTGAGGTCTATCTTAAGTTTGTCTTCCCCTGGTATAAGGTGCGACAGGTCATCGGAACATTCAAGAATGGGGAGACCAATATTAATTGCATTGCGGTAAAAAATTCGGGCAAAACTGCGCGCAATCACACAGGAAACACCAGCGCCTTTTATCGCCAGAGGGGCATGCTCTCTTGAACTGCCACAGCCAAAATTTTGACCGCCAACCAGAATATCTCCTTTTTCAACCAGGCTGGGGAATTCAGGCTCGATATCTTCCATTAAGTGTTTGGCCAGTTTTTCAGGATCGGAGGTATTCAAGTAACGCGCAGCAATGATCGCATCCGTATCAATATTATCGCCAAAAAGCCATATTCTTCCTTCAAAAATCATTATTTTACCTCCTCCGGATGGACAACTTCTCCGGCAACAGCAGATGCTGCCGCCACTGCCGGATTGCACAGGTATACTTCGCTCTCAGGGTGCCCCATACGACCAACAAAATTACGATTTGTCGTAGCCAAAGCCCTTTCGCCCCGGGCCAAAATGCCCATGTGCCCACCCAGGCAGGGACCGCACGTGGGGGTGCTCACAGCCGCTTCAGCATCGATAAAGGTCGCAAGCAACCCTTCTTCCAGGGCCTGCCGGTAAATAAGCTGAGTAGCTGGAATCACCATAAGCCTAATCCCGGGGTGGACTTTTTTATTTTTTATGACAGCGGCGGCCATCCGCAAATCTTCAATCCGCCCGTTGGTACAAGAACCGATCACTACCTGGTCAATTTTCGTCCCGGCAGCTTCCGATACCGGATGAACGTTTTCAGGTGAAGACGGAAAGGCAATTTGCGGCTCCAGGTTGGATACAGCAAATTGATAGACGGTTTCATAACAAGCATTTTTATCGCTGAAAACACAAGTATAATCATCTTTTACCCGGCCATCCAGATATTGAAGAGTAGTTTCATCAGGTTGAATGTATCCGCACTTTCCACCGGCTTCAATGGCCATATTAGCCATAGTCAAACGACCGTCCATAGAAAGATTTTCCACTGCCTCCCCGGCAAATTCCATCGCCCGGTAGCGGGCTCCATCCACCCCTATCTGCCCTATTGTGTACAAAATCAAGTCTTTCCCGCCCACAAATGAAGGCAAAGTTCCGTTATATTGAAAACGCATTGTTGACGGAACTTTGAACCAGGCTTCGCCAATAGCCATGGCCGCTGCCAAATCGGTGCTGCCCACTCCCGTGGAAAAAGCGCCAAGCGCCCCGTAAGTACAGGTATGTGAATCTGCCCCGATAATAACCATTCCAGGGTGGATTAAGCCCTGTTCAGGCAATAAGGCATGTTCCACTCCCATTCTGCCTATTTCATAATAATGTTTGATGTTGTATTTTTTGGCAAAGTTACGCACATCCCGGGACTGTTCTGCCGAGGCGATATCTTTGTTGGGGGTAAAATGATCAGGAACCAGCACTATTTTATCCTGGTCAAATACTTTTTCAAGCTCAAACCGCTCAAATTCCTTAATAGCAACCGGGGCGGTAATATCATTGCCCAGGGCCAAATCCACCCTGGTATTAACCAGGTCCCCCGGAGCAACCTTGCTTTTGCCGGAATTAGAAGCCATTATTTTTTCCACCATAGTCGCTCCATGATTATTCATTTTTAGCCCTCCCTAGTAGTAGCTGCTCCACGCAGTAAGGCAACCTTGCCGGTCCGGGCAATCTCTCTGATCCCATAATGCTGCAATAGTAGTTTAATCGCTTCCAGTTTTTCTTCATCCCCGGTAATTTCAATAACTATTGATTCTGGAGAAACATCAACAACTTTGCCTCGAAAAGTTTCTACTATTTGTTGAATATCGCCGCGGTCTCCCACTTCCGCATTAACCTTGATCAGCATTAACTCCCGCATAACCGAAGATTCCTTTGATAAGTTGCTCACCTTGATCACATTAATCAACTTATGCAGTTGCTTTATAACCTGTTCCACAAGCTTGTCGCTACCTTCAACCGCTATAGTCATCCGGGATATTCCCGGAGCTACAGTTTCACCTACAGCAATGTTATCGATATTAAAACTCCTGCGACTAAACAAGCCTGCAACCCTGGCCAATACCCCGGGTTTATTTTCCACTAAAACCGCCAGGACATGTTTCATAATAATGACCCCCCGAGCATGATATCTTTGATTGGACGATTAGGTGCAACCATTGGATATACATTTTCTTCTTGCTCAACCTGAAAATCAATAATTACCGGCCCTTTTTCCGCGATTGCTTCTTCGATAACCGCTGAAACTTCCTCTTCATGAGTAGCTCGCATACCCTTGGCCCCGTAAGCTTTGGCTACCTGGACAAAGTCGGGATTTCCTTCAAGAGCAGTTTGGGAGTAGCGTTTGTTATGAAAAATATCCTGCCATTGGCGAACCATTCCCAGGTAACCGTTGTTAATTATTGCTATAACCAGATCAAGAGAATTGTTAACTGCCGTAGTGAGTTCCTGGATATTCATTTGAAAACTGCCGTCACCGGTTATACAAATTACCGGATCTTCAGGACAAGCCAGTTTAGCACCTACAGCAGCGGGAAAACCGTATCCCATCGTCCCCAATCCCCCCGAAGTAAGAAATTTATAGGGCTTTTTAATAGTAAAATGCTGGGCTGTCCACATCTGGTGCTGTCCCACGTCCGTTGCAACAATTGTATTTTCAGGGCTCAGGCGGTTAAGCTCTCTAATCACATACTGCGGGTTAATAGGACTACCCGCCCCGTTTGATCCGGTAAACATGGGGTAACTTTCCTGCCAATTTTTTATCTGGCCAAGCCATTCAGCCGTATCACGGGGCTTTATTTTTTTCACTAATGCTTCAAGAACCGTTTTTACATCGCCGACAATGGGAACGTCAATTTTTACGTTTTTACCAATTTCTGCCGGGTCAATATCAATATGAATAATGTGGGCATTATTAGCAAACTCATCAATTTTACCGGTTACCCGGTCGTCAAAGCGAATCCCGGCAGCGATTATTAAGTCAGCTTCGGTCAAAGCATAGTTGGCCGTTATACTACCATGCATTCCCGGCATACCCAGATACAACTCACTGTCTCCGGGGAATGCCCCCAAACCCATAAGGGTTAAAATTACCGGAATATTTGTTTTTTCGGCAAACTCCCGCAAAATAGGCGGAGCTCCCGATCTAAGTAATCCGCCTCCTCCAATAATTACCGGACGTTTTGCATCCCGAATTGCTTTTACTGCACGGCTGATTTGTCCGGCATGTCCGGTATAGGTAGGATTGTAACCGGGTATCTTTCGGTTTTGGGTATAAACAAACTCTCCCTCTCGATCAAAAATATCTTTGGGAATATCTATCAAAACCGGGCCGCTGCGGCCGGTTGATGCCAGGTAAAATGCTTCGGAAAGAATATTTGGCAAATCTAAAACATCTTTGACAAGGTAACTATGCTTGGTTATAGGAAAAGTAATCCCGGTAATATCGGCTTCCTGAAAAGCGTCTGTACCGATAAGCCCGCTGGGAACCTGACCGGTAATTAAAACAAGGGGCACAGAATCCATGTAAGCATTGGCAATTCCAGTAACCAAATTGGTAGCTCCGGGACCGGAAGTGGCAAAGACAACCCCCGGTTTTCCGGTAACCCGGGCATAGCCGTCAGCCGCATGAACCGCCGCTTGTTCATGGCGCACCAGGATATGCCTAAGTGAAGAGTCAAAAAGCTTGTTGTACAGAGGTATCACCGCTCCGCCAGGATAGCCAAAAATAATATCCACATTTTCTTGTTCCAGCGCTTTGATGATCATTGTCGCTCCGCTTAAAGTTTTTTGCTTCATTGTAAATCACCCTTGTCGATTATTAATTTAGATCCAAACCTGCTACGCTGCCGGATACTATTTCATTAAAAGAATTAATTATTTCAACCAAAGGATACTTTAGTTCTTCCGGATGATGCCCTGAAGCCTGGAAAAGTCAGCGATGCGTAGCCCGATCCAACTCCCTGGTTACTTTGTGACGGCACAATTTTAAACTCCTTTTCGGTTATAACTTATTTAAAATTATGATGCGCCCAAAAGTGGCACTCCTTCATGTTCAGTTAATTCTCTAAACCTTTCCATTAAATGGCAGGTCACAGGACCCGGTTTTCCGCTTCCGATAGAGCGGGTATCGGCTTCGGTGACCGGGATAACCTCCGCCGCCGTTCCGGTAAGGAAGCATTCATCAGCAACATACAGATCATGGCGGGTAAACGGTGCTTCCTCAACCGGAATTCCTTCCTGCCCGGCAAGCTCCATAATTGCCTCCCGGGTAATCCCTTCAAGGATACCCAGGTAAGTTGGAGGGGTCATCAACTTACCTTTACGGTATATAAAAATATTATCACCAGAACCTTCACAGATATATCCCTGAGCGGTCATCATCACTGCTTCAAGAACACCGGCCCGGTTAGCTTCAATTTTTACTAAAACATTATTCAGGTAATTAAGCGATTTTATCTTTGGGTCAAGTGCATCTGCTGCATTGCGACGGGTTGCCACGGTAACTACCCTTAACCCTTCTTCATACAGTTCTTTGGGAAAGATCGTTATTTTATCTGCGATAATCACCACCTGGGCACAACTACATTTTTCAGGGTCAAGCCCGAGATCGCCTATTCCGCGGGAAACAACAACCCTGATATAAGCATCCCTGAGATTATTGGCATTGACAGTGTCAACCACCGCTTTAATCATAGTTTGCGGATCGTACTGAATAGGAAGCATAATTGAATGGGCAGATTCAAACAACCGATTGATATGCTCTTCAAGCCTAAAAATCCGTCCATTGTAAGCTCTGATTCCTTCAAACACTCCGTCACCGTACAAATAACCATGATCAAAAACCGAAACTACCGCCTCTTTCTCTGGAACCATCCTTCCGTTCATGAAAAGAACCCGACTCATCTGGATCACCTCTTGAATGAATTAGTAAATAAAAACAAAAAAATCCCTCGCCCAAAGGGGCGAAGGGATTTCCTCCGCGGTACCACCCTTCTAAACAACCTTTAACAATTTTTTTAAATTCGCTAAAGGCTATAGAACTCGGTGATTTGGTAACGGTATCAAACCGGTCCGACTTACTACTATTTCAACCGGACAGCTCCAGACCGATGTTCAACAGCACCCTTTACCGAATCGCAGCAACTTCCGGCTCTCTGCAAAAAGAATACTGTTTACTCCTGTCCTTCCCAGCCTGTAAAGAAAAATATTGTTTATTATTATAGCCCTCTAATCCGCAGGTGTCAATAATAAATTCATATTTTTTAGATTACCGGATACACAATATTTGCAGCATCGTTCCAAATTAGGTTTTCGTCAATACTAAAAATGGCATCGAGCTTAAGATCAGACTGGGCTTTACCGTTATTGTTTTTTTCCTTTACCTGATTAACCGCTTTACCGTTGACACAGCTGCTATTTAATTCAAGAGGCGGTAATTCACCTTTCCTACGCTTAAAGAAATCAATTGCCACATTGGGAAAAATAATATAAGAAAGCAGGTCTTCTTCCTGTTCGATATACTCTGCTATTTCTTTCCTGGCTTTTTCCAGCTGAGGTTCCAGCAGATCAGCCGGTCTGCCGGTTATTGGTTTTTCGTCTTTAAGCACTTTTTCAAGCAACTCAGGATTGATCTCTCCCGGCGGTTTACCATAAAGACCGCGCAGGTAGTTTTTCACTTCCGTCAAAACCATCTTATAACGTTCACCGGTAAGCACATTTGCCACTGCCTGAGTCCCAACAATCTGGCTGCTGGGAGTCACCAGTGGGGGATAGCCAAGGTCGGCCCGGACCCTGGGCACTTCCTTAAGGACTTCGTCCAACAGGTGGGTTGAATTTTGTTGAGCCAGCTGAGAAGAAAGGTTCGATATCATACCTCCCGGGATCTGGTAACTTAATACATTCGTATCAACTCCCATCACATTGCGCGGGATTTCATAGCTGCAACTGACATCCTTGAAGTGAGCGCTTACCTGGGAAAGTAACTGTAAATCAAGTTCTGTATCATAGGTTGTTCCTTGAAAAGCTGCTACCAGGCTGTCGGTAGCCGGTTGGCTGGTCCCCATTGCCAGAGATGCTGTGGCAGTATCAATTACATCTACCCCGGCTTCGGCGGCTTTTAAGTAAGCCATGGAAGCCATGCCGCTGGTGTAATGACAGTGTAGCTGGACAGGCAGCCCCACTTCGTCTTTTAAACGGCCGACCAGTTCATAAGCGTCATACGGTGAAACTAAACCGGCCATATCCTTAATGCAGATAGAATCAGCTCCGGCATCTTTCAAAGCTATGCCAAAATTGACAAAATGATCGTTGTCATGAAGGGGGCTGATCGTGTAGCTGATCGTACCCTGGGCATGAGCACCTTCTTTTTTGGTGGTACTTATTGCCAGTTCCATGTTGCGCAAGTCGTTTAAAGCATCAAAAATCCTTATAATATCAATTCCATTGCCTACGGCTCGCTTAATAAATTCCACCAGTACATCATCGGGATAATGGCGGTAGCCCACTATATTCTGGCCGCGTAAAAGCATTTGCAGCCTGGTGTTTTTAAAACCTTTGCGCAGTTCCCGCAAACGTTCCCAGGGATCTTCATCAAGAAAACGCATGCACGAATCAAATGTAGCGCCCCCCCAAACCTCGAGGGAATGATAGCCAACTTGATCCATCACATCAACAATTGGCAACATTTCAACAAGGCGCATCCTGGTTGCCAAAAGGGATTGGTGGGCATCACGCAGTGATGTGTCGGTAATGCCAACTTTACCTAATTTAATATTGTTTTCCCACTTATATTTTCCCATCAAAACACCTTCTTTCTATAAGTCCAGGTTGTCCATTACGTTTTATTATTACTCAAGACCAATCAGGTTAACAACCCGGTCATCATCACCAAGTTTAATCAGGGTAACCCCCCGGGCATAGCGGCCCATTAAAGAAACTTGCTTAACCTTTTGTCTATTTACAACCCCCTGGGCGGTGACTACCATAAATTCATCTTCATTTCCGCTCAGTACTATAAAAATAGCCATAGGCCCACTTTGTGGAGTAACCTTCATTCCGATCATCCCTTTACCGCCACGTCGCTGAGCTTTAAATTCACTGACATTAACTCGCTTACCGTAACCTTTTGAGGAAGCCACAAGGATCTGGTGTTCACCGGTAACCAGATCGGCACCGACCACTTTATCATCCGAACCAAGATTAACAGCTTTAACCCCACGGGCAGCCCGACCCATTGCCCTAACCTCCGACTCAGGAAAACGGACAAAAAGGCCGGCACTTGTGCCAACCAGGATTTCCTTTTGACCATCAGTAAGTTTAACAGCCATTAACTCGTCCTCATCAGTAAGGTTTAAAGCTATTAAACCGCTTTTTCTGGTATTGATGTATTCAATAAGTGGGGTCTTTTTAATTAATCCCTCTTTAGTAAACATCAACAAAAATCGGTCTTCGTTAAACTGGTCAATAGGTAAAGTAGCGGTAATAAATTCATTTTCCGCCAGAGACAACAGGTTGACCAGGGCAGTGCCGCGCGATTGACGCCCGGACTCAGGAATTTCATGGATTTGCAGTAAATATACTTTGCCCCGGTTACTAAAACAAAGTAATTTATCGTGAGTAGAAGCTACATGGCACTGTTCCACACGATCGTTTTCGCGAGTTTGCATACCGATAACCCCGCGTCCGCCCCGGCGTTGGCTGCGATAGGTGGCAAGAGGCAGCCTTTTAATATATCCGCGGTCGGTCAAAGTGACAACGACATCTTCCTGAAAGATCAGGTCGGTTAAAACTACATCTCCTTCTTCGGCAACAATCTGGGTGCGACGCTCATCTCCATGTTTCTGCCGAATAACCCCCAGCTCATCTTTAATAATCTCCATAACCAGGGATTCATCTTCCAGGACCTTTCTCAGGTATGCTATTTTATCCAAAAGCTGCTCATGTTCTTCAGTTAGCTTGGAAATTTCCAATTGGGTCAGACGCTGCAAACGCATATCAAGGATGGCCTGGGCTTGTTTTTCAGAAATTCCGAGCATATCCACCAACCCTCCACGGGCTGTCTGAACATCTTTTGAAGCGCGGATCAGCTCGATAACTTCATCAAGGCGATCAAGTGCTGCCAGGAGGCCTTCAACAATATGAAGCCTTTCTTCAGCTTTCCTGAGATCATGCTGGGTGCGACGCCTGATCACATCTTTTTGGTGATCCAGGTAATATACCAGCATCTGTTTTAAGTCTAAAACCTGCGGCTGCCCATTAACCAGAGCTAACATTATTATGCCATAACTTTGCTGCAGGGAAGTATATTGATAGAGCTGGTTAATAATCACCCGGGGTTCATAATCCCGTTTTACTTCGATTACAACGCGCACACCGGAGCGGTCTGATTCATCACGCAGATCAGTGATGCCCTCCATTTTACGCTCCTTCACAATCTCTGCGATCCTTTCCACGAGTTTGGCCTTGTTCTGTTGGTAAGGCAGTTCACTGATTACAATTTGGCTGCGCCCTTTCTCTGTTTTTTCCACCTGGGCTAAACCTCTAAGTTTGATAGTACCCCGTCCGACAGTAAAAGCATCTCTAATACCGTCATGACCTACTATAATGCCCCCGGTTGGAAAATCGGGGCCCTTAACCGTTTGCATAAGTTCATTGACTGAAACCTCCGGATTGTCAATAATACAATTTATGGCGTCAATGAGCTCATTTAAGTTATGCGGGGGTATGTTAGTAGACATTCCCACAGCAATTCCCGATGACCCATTGGCCAGAAGATGGGGAAACCTTGCCGGCAGAGCAGTGGGTTCCTGAAGGCTTTCGTCAAAATTTGGCCTGAAGTCCACAGTTTCTTTATGAAGTTCTGTCAGCATTTCTCCGGCAATCGGCGAAAGCCTTGCTTCGGTATAGCGCATAGCCGCGGCAGAATCGCCATCCTGCGAGCCAAAATTGCCATGTCCATCAACCAGGGGATAACGAGTGGAAAAATCCTGCGCCAGTCGAACCAGGGCATCGTATAAAGCCACATCGCCATGAGGATGGTACTTCCCTAAAACTTCGCCCACAATACGAGCGGATTTACGATATGGTTTATCATGGGTCGAACCCATTTCTGCCATAGCATAAAGAATACGCCGGTGAACAGGCTTTAATCCATCGCGAACATCGGGCAGCGCTCTGCTAACAATAACGCTCATGGCGTAATCAAGAAAAGAAACCTTAACTTCGTCATGGATATTTACCGGAATTACGCTTTGTCTTTCGCCCATATTGTCTCCTTATCAAGAGTTTTACCGGTATAAATTAACTCTTGAAATTTTATCACAAATCTGGATCCGGGAAAAGGATAATGTTTATATATCGAGATTCTGCACTTCTCTCGCATTTTCTTCAATAAAATTACGGCGGGGTTCCACTTTATCGCCCATTAAAATACCGAACAAGTTGTTGGCCTGAATAGCATCAACCAGTTCCACCCGTTTAATAATCCTGGTTTCAGGATTCATAGTGGTTTCCCATAGTTGTTCAAAATTCATTTCGCCCAGCCCCTTATAGCGCTGCAGTTGTAAGCCACCTTCTCGATCCCATCCCTCAAGCAGTTTTTGCAATTCATCTTCCCGGTATAAATATTCTTCTTTGTTTTTACCCAGTTTAACTTTGTAAAGCGGCGGTTGGGCAATATATACAAAACCGCTTTCAATAAGCTCATACATAAACCGGTAGAAAAATGTCAAAAGAAGTACTCTGATATGAGAACCATCAACATCGGCATCAGTCATGATTATAATTTTCTGGTAGCGGGATTTTTTAATATCAAACTCATTTTCCACACCGGTGCCAAGCGCAGTAATCAAGGTCCGGATTTCCTCGTTGGCCAAAATTTTGTCCAACCGGGCTTTTTCGACATTGATAATTTTACCCCGCAAAGGCAGGATTGCCTGAAATCTTCGATCACGTCCCTGCTTGGCGGAACCGCCGGCCGAATCACCTTCAACCAAAAACAGCTCACTTTCAGCAGGATCCTTAGAAGTGCAATCAGCAAGTTTTCCGGGTAGATTGGTTATTTCCAGGGCATTTTTCCGCCTGGTTAATTCCCTGGCTTTACGTGCAGCTTCACGGGCCCGTGAAGCACGTATTGCTTTTTCGGTTATTCGTCTGGCCACTGCCGGATTTTGTTCTAAAAAAAATTCAACCCCTTCATAACAGATACTGTCCACCACGCTGCGGACTTCATTATTGCCCAATTTCGTTTTGGTCTGTCCTTCAAACTGGGGGTCCATAAGTTTTACACTGATAATTGCGGTAAGACCTTCTCTAATGTCTTCACCGGAAAGATTATTCTGCCCTTCTTTAAGTAAGCCTAATTTGCGGGCAAATTCATTAACTACACGAGTCATTGATAATTTAAAACCATGTTCATGAGTTCCGCCTTCTTGTGTATGAATATTATTGGCGTAAGAATAGATTAATTCCGCATAGCCGGTATGGTACTGCATGGCAATTTCAATTTCAAACGCATGCACTGATTTTTGGATATAAATCGGCTTATTGGGAATGGTTTCCTTGCCCTGGTTAAGATAGGAAACATAATGAATTATGCCGCCGTCAAACTTAAAATCTTCCTCTTTTCCACTGCGAAAATCTTTAAAAACAATTCTAGTTCCTTTATTAAGAAAGGCAAGTTCCCTAAGGCGCTGGATTACAAGTTCATTATCAAAATCAATAACCTCAAAAATTTTATGGTCGGGGCGAAAAGAAATTTTGGTGCCGGTTTTTTTCACATTGCCGCTGCTTTTTAGGGGGGTTGCTATCTTCCCCTCTTCATAACGTTGAGTATAAACTTTGCCGTTGCGATACACTTCAACTTCCAACCATTCAGACAACGCATTAACGACAGATAAACCCACTCCATGCAGTCCCCCGGAAACCTTGTAGCTGTCACCGCTAAATTTCCCGCCGGCATGCAGGGTAGTTAAAACCACCTCAACAGCCGGCCGCTTTTCATGGGGGTGGTTTTCAACCGGAATTCCGCGGCCATCATCAATTATGGCCACGCTGTTATCGGTATTAATATAAACATTAATTTTATTACAATAACCTGCTGAAACTTCATCTATACTGTTATCTACCACTTCAAATAATAAATGGTGCAAACCACGACTTGAAGTGGAACCTATATACATGCTAGGCCTTTTCCTGACGGCCTCTAACCCTTCCAATACCTGGATATGCTCAGCATTGTAATCATATTTTTTTTTCTGATTCTCGTATTTCTTAGACATACTTCACCTCTAGTCTTTAAAATCAACTTTAACCACTTTTACCATTATATCACTTCTTCGAGAAGTATTGTGTTCAGCATTAAATTATCAGGATGAATTGTAACGCTTCGAAAGAGTAAGCGGAGATATTGGGGAAATAAAAACATTTTTATCGGTAACTATAAAAGATTTTGGCCTATCGTTACCTTTCACATTATTATTGATGGCATCAAAAGAGGCATTTTCTAAAACTTTGTGATTAACATAGTTTTCGTTTGCATCAAAATTAAAGATTCCGATTAAATTATTATTGAAGATAATTTTAGAATTTCCTATGTGTAAAAACATTTTATTCCTCCTGAACTATTATAATATTAAATAAAATATGCACTTTCTTATACTAAAGCTAACATTGCAAAGAAATTCTATTTATAATATTTAAACATAGAAACAGGTTTTCCTTCTTATTCACTAATCTATTGTAAAATAAATATCATTTACCATTTTACTCTCTGCATAATCATTTAATTTTTTCTTAAGTTGCGGTTTTAACAAGGAAAGGTGATAGGCCCAAACCGAGTCTTTTACCGTTACACGCAGAATACCATTTGAAATATCTTCAACCCTGGTTACTTCTGCCAGTTCGGGACCAACAATATTATCCCAGTGCTCCATTAATAGGTGTTGTTTATAACCCTGCCATAAGTTGTAACGTTTTAAGATTTTTTCAATGATAGGCCCTACTTCCTTCATCAACTATCCTCCCATTAAAAATTGTAAACATTTTATATTCCCTGTTTAACCCTTTTAAAAGGCGATCTTGCTTTACAGCAGAAGTGATAAAGCATTGTCCCACACTATTATGGATAAAGTTTAACAGGTTTATTTTTCTTGATTCGTCAAATTCAGAAAAAACGTCATCTAAAAGTAATATTGGATAAATATTATTCTGATCATAAAACAAGGAAATTTCCGCCATCTTTAAAGCTAAAGATGCGGTCCTAATCTGACCCTGGGAAGAAAAGCTCCTGGCATCATAACCGTTAACTAAGATTTTTATATCATCACGGTGAGGCCCTAACAAGGTAAAGTGCCTTTTCATTTCTTGTTCACGCATTTCTATTAAATTACGATAAAAAGCCTCCTCCATTTTTTCCGAATCGTCATTAAAAACAACGGAAGAATGATAATTTAAGGAGAGACTCTCGGTGGAAGAAGTCATTTGTGCAAAAAAATATTGGGCCCTTTCCTCTAACCCTTTAATAATGTTAATCCTTTCTCTAATTAACTCTAAACCAACCTTGACTAATGATTGATCCCAGGGTTCTATTAAACGATCAAGTTTTGCCCTGTCTTTTACTTCCTTAAGAATTTTGTTGCGCTGCAATAGGACTCTTTGATAACTTTTAAGGTTATATAAATATGTCGAACTCAACCGGGAAGCCTCTAAATTGATAAAACGCCTGCGAATAGCAGGCCCTTCTTTAATAATTTGTAAGTCATCGGGGCTAAAGGATACAACAGGATACTTTTGCATATGTTCAAATCTTTTTATAGAATTGTTATTTATAGATATCTTCAAAGACCCCTGTTTTTTATACCCCACATTAACTATGTTTTTAAATTCATTACAAAAAAATATTCCTTTAATAAAAAAGTGTCCATACTCCCAGTGTATTAACTCCTGATCCCTGTTTGTTCTAAAGGATCTTGTAATTGAAAGGTAAAATATAGATTCAAGAAGGTTAGTTTTACCCTGAGCATTAGCTCCTGTAATGACATTAAGATGAGGGTTAAACTGAATTTTTTGAGACTGATAATTTCTAAATCCTTCAATTTGTAACCCCTCAAGATAAAACAAAAAACAACCTCCAAACATTATCAGTTGAATTTCTTAATCGGAAGAACGAGATAAAGAAAGCCAGGATCATTTTCTGCTCTAAAAATAATTGGCCCTCCTTTACCATGGAAATCAACAATCACACTTTCTTCATTGGTAACCCGCAATACATCAAGCATGAAACGGCTATTTACAAATAAGTCAATATCATTACCTTTTTGTTCAACTGGAATAAATTCTTCCATACTTCCCTGTTGTGAAGTTACTTTTACCTCTAAATTGCCGCCTTCAGTAATAAGATTAACAGCCTGATTTTTGCCCTGTGCTAATAAAACTGCTCTGCTGATTGTATCCTCCAATTCTTTTCTTTTAATAATTATTCTTGTTTCGTATTCTTTGGGAATAACCCCGCTAACATCGGGATATTTTTCTTCCAGTAAACGAGATGCAAAATAAAGTGATCCACAACTGAAGGCTATAGATCTATCATCCATATTAAAATAAACTTTACCATCACCATCATCTAACAAACGCATTAATTCACGTAATACCCTGGCCGGGACAAGACAATATTTTTCTTCAAAAGACCAGTTATGGTCACTAACTTCTTTTATGGCCAAACGATATGTATCAGAAGCAGTAAGTATAATTTTATCATTGCTAAAAGTAAATAGCACACCATTAAAGGCAGGCCTGGTTTCTTCACTAGAAGCAGCAAAAACTACCGCCCTTATTAACTGTTTCAAAGTTCTTTGCTCAATGCAATAACCTTCATTTTTTTCGACTTTAATAAAAGCTGTTGTAGGATAGTCCTGGGGGTCAGCACCATATAATTGGAAATGCGCAGATCCTCCTGAAATATCGATGCGGTAATTATCCCAGTTTATATCTATGTGCACTTCAGAAACTGGAAAGTAATGCATTATTTCTATTATCTTAGAGGGAAGTAAAACTACACCTGTTTCATCATTATTATTTTCCATACTGGTATTAATAGTCATCTCTAGGTTAGTTGTTGAAAATAATAATTCTTCTTTATTTATCTGCATAAATATATTATTAATAAGGGGAATGGTGGTTCTAACGGGTAAAGCCTTTTCAACGATTTCAAGACAAGCATAAAGGAAAGAAGAGTTTGTAGATATACGCATAAAAAAATATCCTCCCGTTTATAAAAAAAGGTTTAAGATAAATAAATAACAGATAAATAAAGATCTAATATAATATATATAAATAAAGCAGTAATAACAGTACTTGTGCATACTGTTAATAAGAAAATTAGACAACGTCTAAAACGTAATTGTAAAGACTTAAGGATATTATATCACTAAACCAGAATGTGGATAAGAGATTAAAAAAATGTTCAAAAGTATTGGTTGCCTCTGCATAAAGGAAAATATAAAAAAAAGAGTACTAGTTTTACACAAGTTAATCAGGAGTTTTCCAGAATATTATTCTTAATAAATGCAATCCGGTTCTTAAAATCATTATCGGTAGAAGTCATTTCTTCAATTTTTTTAAAAGCATGTAAAACAGTGGTATGATCTCTTCCAAATTCTTCTCCAATTTTAGGCAAGGAATAATCGGTTAACATGCGGCATAAGTACATAGCCACTTGCCTGGCCAATGCAATGTTTTGGGTTCGTTTTTTAGAGCGTAATTCTTCAGGTGTTAAATTGAAACCATCAGCAGTAGCGTCAATTACATTAGTGATGGTGATATTTTTTTGGCGGGTATAAATAATATCCTGTAAAGCAGCTTCAATTAATTCTAGGGTTATTGGCGATTCAGAGAGGGAAGCATATGCAACTATACGAATAAGAGCACCTTCAAGTTCGCGAATATTGGTAACTACCTTGTTGGCAATATACTGAATAACTTGATCGGGAATATCAATACCATCGGAAAGTGCTTTTTTCTTTAAAATAGCTGTACGCGTTTCTAAATCAGGAGGTTGCAGATCAGTTATTAAACCCCATTCAAAGCGAGAGCGAAGTCTATCTTCGAGCGTAGGAATTTCTTTAGGCGGGCGATCGCTGGAAATAATAATTTGACGATTATTGTCGTGCAAAGCATTAAATGTGTGAAAAAATTCTTCCTGGGTTTGTTCTTTGCCGGCAAGAAACTGCACGTCATCAATCAATAAAATATCCATGTTTCTGTATTTATTTCTGAAATCAATAGTTTTGTTATCCCTGATTGCATTAATAAATTCATTGGTAAATCTTTCAGAAGAAAAATAAAATATCCTGGTAAAACCATGATTGATTAAAGCATACTGACCAATGGCATGAAGAAGATGAGTTTTGCCCAAACCGACTCCACCGTAAATAAATAAAGGATTATAAGCTCTGGCCGGGCTTTCAGCTACTGCTTGAGAAGCAGCATGAGAGAGGCGGTTACAGGATCCCACCACAAAAGTATCAAAGGTGTATCGGGGATTAAAATTAGCTATATATTTATTTTTTAAGAAATTATCATTACCTTCGTTAGTTTTTTTGTTTTCTTTCGTAGGCGCTCTCTGGTTGGTTCTATGAGTCGAATCGGGTAATTGGTTTACATGTTCTCGGTTGGTTATTTCACCTGCTTTGTCATCATTTTCACTAAAAGCATCTGCAGCGATAACAAAATTTACACTGAAGTCTTCAGAGGTGATTTCTTTTAAAGCATTAATTATTTGGGTTTTATAACGAGTTTCAAACCATTCTTTGGTAAAATCATTAGGTACTTCAATAACAAGACAATTATTATCGAGAGAAACAGGTTTAGTTAAGTTAAACCAAGTTTCAAAACTTGGTTTATATAATTCCTTACTCAGTTCAGATAGGATTAGCTGCCATATTTCATTGAGCTGGCTGTTCATAAATAATGCCTCCAATAAGAGCAAGAAATGGGGAAGTTATCAACATAATAACAAAGTTATTAACAAAAACTGTGGATAAGTGATAAAAAAAAGCAAAAGTTAATCCTTCCGCAAAAATATATTAACAGATATCCACAACAACTGCAAAGGTGAAATTAAAGATAACCAAATCATTATAACGATGGGCAAAGGGACTAACTTTACCTTGACAGTGTCGCTTGGCTTACTGTATAATTTCCTTTGATTCTTTAGAAAAAATGCCTGTAAGCAAAGGAGAAAAATATGAAACGAACATACCAGCCAAAAAAAAGAAAAAGAAAAAGACAACACGGATTTTTAAAAAGAAAGAGAACCAAGGGTGGAAGAAATATAATACGTAATAGAAGGAAAAGAATGCGAAAAAATTTAAGCGCCTGAAAGGTGCGAAAAGAATTTGAGGTTAAAGAAAAATTGGGAATTTAAAAGGGTCTACAAAAAGGGTAAGACGGTAGTATCAAAAAACATCGTCCTTTATTACTATCAAAACAAATTAACTTATAATAGAATTGGCTATTCGATTAGTAAAAAAGTTGGTAAATGTGTTGTTAGGAATAAAATCAAAAGAATATATAAGGAAGCTTTTTTTAAGCTTGATAAAAAGATCAAAAAAGGTTATGATTTTATCTTGATTGCACGAAAACCGGCAGTAGATGTTTCATTTCATGAAGCATGTAAGGAGTTGTATAGTCTTTGCCGGAAGGGAAATTTACTTCAGAAGAAAGAAAAGGGTTAGAAAGACGACCAATCAAGTATTTATGCCTGGCGATGATCAAATTTTACAGGATTTATTTATCACCAATGAAGCCGCATGTTTGCAGATTTTACCCAACCTGTTCACAATATACATATGAGGCGGTTTACAAATACGGGGTAATTAAAGGATTAACAATGGGTGCAAAGAGGATAATTAGATGTCATCCATTTAACCGAGGCGGTTATCATCCGGTTGAATAATAGACATATAGACATATAGGAGGAAAACATGATAGAAACAATAGCCTTATTTTTTGGTGATGTATTAAGTTATATATATTCAGTAGTACCAAATTTTGGTGCTTCAATATTGATATTAACAATTGTTATAAAAATAATCACATTTCCATTAAATAATAAGCAAATACAATCTACAAAAAGAATGCAAAAGTTACAGCCTGAAATAAAAAAAATACAGCAAAAGTATAAAGATGATAAGGAAACACAAAATAAGGTAATGAGTGAATTCATGAAAGAAAACAACATGAATCCACTTTCCGGGTGCCTGCCGTTACTGGTCCAATTTCCTATATTGATAGGGATATTTAGATTGCTAAGAGAACCCAGTATTATCGAGGCTAAAATAGGTGAAGCATTCAGCCCGTTTTTATTTCAATCAGCTGAATTTATTAACTTGTTAATTTTACCAAGCCAGGTTTTTGAAGATCCTGCTACGATATTAACGCAGGTTACAGTGAATTTTAGCAGTGAAGGAATTTATTACCTGTTTCCTTTGATTGCAGGCGGGACGACATATATTTATTCAAAAATTTCTATGCCTGCCGAGAGCAGTCAAAAAATGATGCTTTATTTAATGCCCGGTATGATCACTGTATTTAGCTTTAGTTTTCCAATTGGGCTGGTATTATATTGGACCTTTAACAACTTGTTTCAGCTGGGTCAGCACAGGTTAATTAACTATCTTGATATGCTTAAGGGAAATAATGAAGGAGAAGTGGTAAAAGTTGAAGGAAAAACAAAGACTGTAGAAGGTAAATCAGAAAACAAAAAAGAAAGTAAATCTGATGATAAAGAAAAATCTAAAAAGAAGAAGAAAAAGGCTGAAGATTTTTTTAAAGATGGCCTTGCAAAGTATGAACCAAACACAGCAGGGAAAAAAACCGAAACTAAAGGTGAGAGCAGTAGTAAGCAGGAAATATTAAAAGATGGAAAAACAAAGAAAAAGAAAAAGGGAAAGGGTAAAAAATGAATGAATATGAAGCAACCGGACCCTCAGTAAATGAAGCGGTTGAAAATGCCCTTGCTGAACTGGGTATAAAAAAGGAAAATGCACATATAGAAGTAAAAGAGGAGCCAACTCAGGGGATATTAGGAATTATCGGCAACAAAACCGCACGTGTGATCGTAAAACCTTTGAAAGCGCCTGATCAATACATTGAATCTTATATTAAGGATATGTTGAGTTATATGAATATTGAAGGTGAAGTTAAGGTAAAAGAGGATGCTGAAAAGATAAAGGCTGAAATATATGGAAAAGACGCCGGCATATTAATAGGCCGCAGAGGAAGAATATTAAGCGATCTGCAATATTTAATGAGCGTAATAATTCGAAGACAGTATAGCAAATTAAAAAAAATAATTGTTCTTGATGTAGAAAATTACAGGGAAAAACGAGAAAAAACATTATATAAGCTGGCGGAGAATGTGGCATATAAAGCTCTCAAAGATAATAGTGAAAAAAGCTTGGAGCCAATGACCCCACAAGAAAGAAGAATAATTCACTTAGCATTAAAAGACTATCCGGGTGTAGAAACATATAGTGCAGGGGAGGAGCCTAATCGAAAAGTTATTGTGACCCCTAATAAAATTTAGTTAAAAGGCGCCGCCCCATAGTAGGGCGGTTTTTTAATGGGAAAATAGAGGGTGATATAGTTGGAAAAAGATACAATAGCTGCAATAAGCACTCCTTTAGGAGAGGGTGGTATAGGAATTGTCAGGATTAGTGGGGAAAATGCTTTTGAAATTGGCAACAAAATATTTAGAAGCGCTCAACAAAAGGAGAGTAATTTTCCAAGACCCCGCTACCTTTATCATGGATATATTAAGGATATGCAAAAAAATTTAATTGATGAAGTATTGGTATCATTCATGCCTGCCCCACGTACTTACACAAGAGAAAATATAGTAGAAATAAATTGCCACAGCGGTATATTTACATTGCGCGCAATACTAAATTTAGTATTGGAAGAAGGGGCAAGGACTGCAGAACCGGGTGAATTTACCAAAAGAGCCTTTATAAAAGGACGCATTGATTTAAGCCAGGCTGAAGCAGTTTTAAATATGACCAGGGCTTGTTCTGAGGAAGCAGTAAAAACAGCAGCAAAAGGCCTTCATGGTGAATTAACAAATAAAGTGGAAGAGATAAAAGAAAAAATTATAAACATAAGAGCTCCAATGGAGGCTTTATTTGACTATCCGGATGAATTTGCAACGGAAAGTTTTGATTATGAGGCTACAAAAAAAGAGCTTTATGAGCTAGATCGGGAAATGGCCAGTTTGTTAGAAGGAGTTGAAAAGAATAGAGCTTTTCAAGAAGGAGTCTCTGTAGCAATAATTGGCAAACCAAATGTAGGCAAATCATCACTTTTAAATGCTATGCTCCAAAAACAAAGAGCAATTGTTCATGAAATACCGGGGACAACCCGTGATATATTGGAAGGGTATATGAATTTGGGGGGATATCCACTCAAATTAGTTGATACAGCTGGCATTCAGAGAACATGTGATCCAGTAGAAAAACAAGGCATTGAGCTGTCAAGGAAGGCTGCAAAAAAAGCAAAGCTATTGATCATGGTAACCGATGGATCAAAGGATTGGGCGGGTGTTGATCAGGAAATAGCCTCATTAAAGCAGAATGACCAGGGAATGGTTATAGCTATAAATAAAGCAGATCTTCAAAGAAAACTTTTAACTGAAGAAGTAGAAAAGCTTATACCAGAGGCCAGGGTTGTGGAAACAATAGCGATAAAAGGGGAAGGGATAAAAAGTTTAGAAGCTGCTGTGTCAGAACAACTGGATCAAATCCTGGGATCAAGCAACGAAAACTCGCTCATTGTTTCAATTAGACATGAACAAATCATCAAAGAAGCCCAGGGGTCAGTAAAAAATGCCATGGAAGCACTAAACTACGATCCATTGGAAATGGTAAGCCTGGAACTGCAACATGCAAATGAAAAATTAGCTGAAATAACTGGGGAAACAATCAATGAAAAATTGCTTGATAAGATATTTAGTGAATTTTGTCTTGGCAAATAATGAGATGAAGGTGGGTCGCTATGGCCACCGGAGGAGAAGCTTTAATCAATAGTATGCTTAACAGCCTGCACTTAACTCTTGAACAGGATCAAAAAGAAAAATTAATGCAATACATTAAGTTGTTGCTCGAGGAGTTGGATAAACAAAGAATAATAGGGGAAAGCTCAGTTGATGACATTATAAATAGACAGATATATGATTCAGTTTATCCGCTAAAACTTCTTAATATACCTGCAGAGAGCCGTATCCTTGATCTGGGAACCGGTGGAGGATTACCGGGGATTCCGCTAAAAATTTGCAAACCGGATCTAGATGTTCATTTGCTTGATGCTAATAAAAAAAGAGTAATTTTATTAAGTAAGATTATTGAAAAGCTCCACCTGAAAAATACTCACGTTATTCATGGGCGAGCTGAAAAGATAGGCCAGGAGATGAGACATCGCGAAAAATTTAATATTGTCTTGAGCAAGGCTGTGGCTAAGACTTCTATACTGGCAGAGTTAACTTTACCATTGGCCAATATGGATGGAAAAGTGCTATTATATAAAGGACCAAAAGGTGAAGCAGAAATAGATGAGGCAAAAGGAGCCTTGGAATTATGTGGAGGGGAGCATGAACGAACATGGGATTACCGTTTGCCCACCGGTGAAAAGAGGAAACTACTTTTAATCAGAAAGATAAACAAAACACCGGAAAAGTACCCTAGAAGGGAAGGGAAACCAGAAAAGGCACCATTAAGATGGGCCCATAAATAATCACTATTGCGATATTTAAGTAAACTTTAAAAGTTTCACGTGAAACAAAAGTTATCCTTACCCGAAAAAATAAAGTTATATAAATCGGGAGGAAAGGGTTTAGTATTGTCTAATAATCTTAAGGAAAAGATATAAATAAAGGTGTTGATACGATGAAGGAAAACCAGAGAGGTCAAGTACCGGCTACAGAAATTGAACCGGCAACTGATAAAGTAGTGGCAATTGACATGGATCGTATTAAGCCAAACCCGTTTCAACCTCGCAAAGAAATTTCTAGTGAAAAAGTTGAGGAATTAGCAATATCCATTAGATCTTCAGGTTTAATTCAACCGATTGTTGTTAGAAGAGCGAGCGATGGTTATCAACTGATTGTAGGAGAAAGGCGTTACCTGGCATGCCGCAGGCTTGGTTGGAAAAAGATTTCGGCGGCAGTAAAGAACCTTTCTGATAATGACATGGCTGCAACTGCTTTAATTGAAAACTTGCAAAGAGAAAACTTAAATATTATAGAAGAAGCAAATGGATATGTTAGTTTAATGAAGAACTTTAACTTGACCCAGGAATTATTAGCTCAAAGATTGGGCAAAAGCCAATCAACTATTGCAAACAGAATTAGACTGTTGAAGCTTTCAAAACCGGTTCGAGAGAAGCTAGTAGAAAACAATCTGTCAGAACGTCACGCCAGGGCACTACTAAGGTTAGCATCAGAAGAAGAACAGATGAGTATGATCGAGGAAATTACTCGAAAGGGGCTAACGGTAAGTCAGGCTGAAAAAAGGATAGATAGAATTACAGGTGATAAAAGAGGCAGAGAAAAAAAACAGAGAAATACGAAGCCGATAATAAGGGATATGAGAATAGTATTGAATACAATCAGGGAAGCATTGGATACAATCAGAAACTCTGGTTTGGATCCGGAGGTTGATGAAACTGTAGAACCTGATTATATTGAAATCAATATTCGCTTAACTAAAGAAATGCTAAAATCTGAAAACAAGAAATGAAAATAGGATGAATTTAAGGTAAATTGAAGTAAGGGTTGAAGGAAACAAAATAACGATTAGAATAGCGATTACGATTGGGGGGAGGTAAAGAATGGCGAGAATTATAGCACTGGCTAATCAAAAAGGTGGAGTTGGAAAAACAACAACAGCCATAAATTTAAGCGCATCATTGGCGAAGTATGGTTCAAAGGTGTTGCTTGTAGATACCGATCCCCAGGGAAATGCAACCAGTGGAGTAGGGTTGGCAAAGCAAGATATTGAAACATGTATTTATAATTCGTTGATTGACGATCTGCCTGTAAAAAAAATAATTTTAGATACAGCCTGGGAAAATTTAAGCCTTGCTCCTGCTACAATCCAGCTTGCTGGCGCTGAAATTGAGTTGGTCTCGGTGGTATCTAGAGAAGAAAAGTTAAAAAGGGCCATTTCTTCAATTACTGATGATTATGCTTATATTATTATAGATTGCCCGCCGTCCCTGGGGTTACTTACACTCAACGCCTTAAATGCTGCAGATGGAGTGATCATTCCAATCCAGTGTGAATATTATGCTCTTGAAGGATTGGGACAACTAATGAATACTATCAACATAGTGCGGAAACATTTAAATGAAAGCCTTAGCATAGAGGGGGTAGTTCTAACAATGTACGATACTAGAACTAACCTTTCCGAACAGGTGGCTGAAGAAGTAAGAGGTTATTTTAAACATTATGTATATGAAACGGTTATACCGCGGAATATCCGCTTAAGCGAAGCCCCCAGTTATGGTAAGCACATTCTTGAATATGACCCCCGTAGTAGGGGAGCATCGCTTCATCTTGCTTTAGCTCGGGAGGTAATGAACAATGAGTGAAAAAAAACGCTTGGGCAGAGGGTTAGGGGCACTGATACCTGAGGTAATGGAAGATTCGTCTGAACAAAACGAAATATTGTTGGAAAAGATCAAGCCAAATCCTTTTCAACCAAGAAGAGAATTTGATGAGACAAAGTTAAAAGAATTGACAGCTTCTGTTAAGGAGCATGGTATTTTGCAAGCAGTAGTTGTTACACCGGAAGGTGAAAGCGGCAACTATACTCTTGTTGCAGGTGAGAGGCGGTGCAGGGCAGCCAGGCTTGCCGGCTTAAAAACGGTGCCCGCAGTAGTGCGTTCGGTGGATAGTAAAACGATGCTGGAAATTGCTCTCATTGAAAATTTGCAGAGAGAAGACTTAAACCCGGTGGATGAAGCTTTGGCTTATCGTCGGCTAATAAAAGAATATAGTTACACTCAGGATGAACTGGCTCAAAGAATTGGCTGTAGCCGACCGGCTATAGCTAATAGCATCAGGCTGCTTTATTTACCGGAATCAGTTTTAGATGCATTGTACAAAAATAAGATGACCCCCGGGCAGGTCCGGCCCCTTCTTTCGATAAGCGATCAGGAAAAACAGGAAGAGGCGGCCAAAAGAATCATGAATGAAAAGCTCACAGCGAGAGAAGCTGAAAAGATAGCGACGCAAATAAATTCCCGTGATGACAAAAAGGAAAAAGTTTCTCCTGACAGGACAACAGATCCATTGCAAGAAGAGCTTCAGCTGCAAATACAAAGGACTTTAGGGACAAAAGTTAAAATAAAAAAGGGTAAAACCGGTGGAACCATTGAGATATTCTATTACGGAGATGATGATCTTGAACGACTAGTAGCTAAACTGCTGCCGGACGGCATCTAAAGCGAAAACAACAATTGTTTCACGTGAAACTTTTTGACCAAATTTTTAATAGATAATTATTGGCTCATTAATCGGGACATTGCCAGGCCGCAGCTTATAGAATACCTGGTCTGGATTTCAAGCAAACAGGTCACAAAAAACAAAGTTTATAAGCGCTGCAATCTAAACGCTCGCAAGCGCTGGTTACACGAGAACAATATTTTGAAAGAAAAACGGCGGCCTGGGAAGGCAGCAGCCTTCCAGTATGGTTGGTATTACCTGTTCTTGCTCGGCTAGCGGGAAAGGTGTGCTTAAATTGGGCCGACTAATCGCCTGGTGCTGCATTAAGGCGTAAATACTATTGAGTATCTGTTACGAATTAACTTACTGACCATAATTGGGTAAAATTGTATAATTCCATTGGCCCAAGAACGGTTCCTTTTTCAAGTTGACTTGAGCCAACTCTTCATCTGTAACTTTAATACCTCTGGGGTATTCGTTTTGATCAAGTTGAGCTTGTACCGTTAACCCCTTGGAGGTGGTCGTATTAGAAATTAAGTTTACAACTGTTTCATGACTAACCAGAGGTTTGCCGCGCCAATTCTGGCTGATGTAGGAAAACAGGCGATGCTCGATTTTGTTCCATTTGCTGGTGCCAGGCGGAAAATGACAGACGGTAATAGACAGTCCGGTTTCGTTGGTTAGGCGTTGCAATTCCGTTTTCCAAAGTTTAGTGCGGGAACCGTTGCTTCCTCCGCCGTCAGCTGTAATGAGCAAACATTTGGCTTCCGGATAGGTTTCTTTGCCCATGGAGGACCACCAGCCGCGAATACTTTCGACAGCAAAAGCGGCGGTATCATGGTCAGTGCCCACATTAACCCAGGCGTTGTTTTGAATCATATCGTAGACGCCGTAAGGACTGACCTTTCCGAGTTCTTTATCAACAAAGTCGTAAACCCGCACATTCTCTGGTATATTTTTGGGCTGCCATTCTTGTCCGGCATTCTTAAAATCGCCGACAGATTCCTTTTTCTTGGTATCTACGGAGATGACCGGCTGACCGTTCTTTTGAAATGTTTGAACTGTCTGGTTGATATACTCAAACTGCGCATTGCGATCCGGATGGGAACTGCCTTCATTTGTTTTCCGGTTTGCCTGCAGGCTGTAACCCATTTCGTGTAGTAGTTCGCAGACCATCCGTTCGCTTGTATAGTGGCCCATTTGGTTTAATGTTGCTGCAAGCTTACGAGTGCTTTTGCAGGTCCACTTTAAAGGCGAGTCCGGTTCACCTCGCGAAGTGGGTTCGACCAGCTTTTCCAAATCGCTTCGCAGAGTCGGATCGAGGTCAACCGTGCGTTTGCGTCCGCCTCCGGGCTTGCGAATGCGTTCAGTTTCGATCGTTTCGGGGTTTTGCAGTTCTTTGATCCCTTTAGAAATCGTATTTGAAGTCACCCCGAGGGTTTGCGCAACTTTTGTAATACCGCCTTCCCCGAACGAGAGAGCTTCAGCAGCGACAAACAGTCTTCTTTGTTTTTCATCCAAAAAAGGAGAGATTGCATCATATCGTTTTTTGATTTGCAACAATGGATCTTTGGAAGCAACTATTTCAGCAATGGTTTTCACAGGACAACACCCTTCCGTTTATTATTGATTTTGCTCTCAAACCATAAATAGCTGAATTTAGAGTAACAAAACGGAATTCGTTTGTCCAGGAAAATTATGTTATTTCGTAATAATTACTTAGCGTACAAACCGTCCAAAAGAAGAGTCAGGTTAAGTTTTGGAAACTCTTTCTTAAGCCTTTCAGCCAGGCGGTAAAAGCCTTTTAACTCGCAATCTTGCTTCCATTGTTCGGCGTTTTCAATGGCCTCCAACTCTGGGCTGTTCTCCAAAAATTCACTTAACAGCGGCAGGACCATGCCGTTGGAAAGGAT